>NZ_JBFTRS010000008.1:0-218089 GCF_056399645.1 Massilia sp. 01N417
CGACCAGGCGCATCACCAGCGGCGCGCCGGTCGGCGGCGGCGCCAGCGGGCCGGGCAGGCGCCGCGCCGCCAGTTCCAGCAGGGCGCCATGCAGGGCGAGCGACAGCGCGCACAGGACGAGCAGGCGGCGGTTGCGCGGCAGGAAAGCGTTGGACTTCATCCCGCTAGTGTACCGTCTGGGGCCTTTGCTGCCCATCCGTGACCATGGCGTCGGCTGGTGCGCGGCAGTGGCGAGCGCCACGCGCGGTTCGAATGCCGCCGGCAGCTTCGATGACGAAGCGGCAAAGGCTTTGAGGGTTTTGCGCGACAGATAGCGAACGGGGCAGGTGCTTTCCTTGACGCAATTCAGGGAGTCCGGCACAGTTTCGCCTGCGCGGCGCTCCCGCCGCGCGCCGATTTCACCCAGTCTTCCTCCTACATGCCCATCGATTTCCAGCTTCCGTCCGATCCGCCCGCCCAGGTTCAGCCAGCCAGCGCCCCATCCTTCGACGACCAGTACGCCAGCGCGCGCGCCCTCGCCAACGGCGGCCAGCCGGCGCTGGCGCTGGCCGCCTATTCGGCGCTGCTGACCCGTTCGCCGGGCAATCCCGACGTCCTGCTGGGCCGCGGCATCGTGTATGCCCGCTTGGGGCGCTGGAGCGAAGCCGAGGCCGACCTCGGCGCGGCGGCGAAGGCCTCGCCCGATTATGCGGACGTGTGGGAAGCGCTCGGCAATACCTATCGCTGGAGCGAGCAGCCGGCGAAGGCGCTGGAAACCTGGAACCGGCTCGTCGCCCTGCGCCCGAACGACCCGGCCGCCTATATCGCACGTGCGCGGTCCCGGCGCGCCCTCGGCCAGTTTGCCGAGGCGAAGGCCGACCTCGAACGCGCGCGCGCCCTCGGCGGCGAGGCGAGCGAGATCGACGTCCTGCTGGCCGACCTGCAGCCGCGTCCCGCGGTGCCCGCCGCCGGCAATCCGGACGTCACCGGCGCCGCCGGCTATGCCTGGGGCGCCAGCCTGTCCTCGAGCTGGACCGACGTCGGCAACGGCCCGCGCTGGAACGACCAGACCGCCAGCGTGCGCCGCTACCTGGCGAACGGCTCGATCGCCTTCGAAACCCTGCGCGCCCACCGCTTCGGCGAGCATGACTACGCCTGGGCGCTGGACGCCTATACCGGCCTGTGGCGCGGCGCCTATGCCAACCTGCGCTACCAGCATTCGGCCGCCAGCCGCCTGTTCCCGGCCAATGCCGGCCGCGTCGAGGTCTGGCAGGCCCTGGGCGGGGGCTGGGAAGCCTCGCTCAGCGACGACGTGCTGGGCTTCGCGTCGCGCGTCAACATCTACGGCGCCAGCATCGCCAAATACGTGGGCAACTTCTACGTCCAGCTGCGTCACCAGAACATCGTGTCGGCGGGTTCGCACAGCACCGGCGAGCGCCTGCTGGGACGCTGGTACTACCTCGGCGACGCCGACAACTACCTCGAGCTGAGCGTCAACAGCGGCCGCAGCGACGATCCGCTCAGCCTCGTCGGCGGGCGCGCCCGCTCGGGCGGCGGCGGCCTGACCTGGGTGCGTTACTTCACCCCGCAATGGGGCGGCAAGATCGGCGCGACCTTCTCGCGGTCCGCCTCGGGCAAGGGCGGCGACGAGCGCGGCCTGTCCTTCGCGCTGTACCGCCGATGGTAGCGGTGGCCGACAAGCCGGCCGCCGCGCCGGTCAGGGAACGCGGCCCGCTTGCCCGTGCCCTGGGCGCCGCCCTCGGCGAGGTGCTGGGCTGCCTGCCGGCCCTGGTGCTGGCCTGGCTCTGCCTGCGCGTGGCCGAGAGCTGGCATGCCGCCGGCGGCGAGATGAAGGTCTCGATCCTGTTCGGGCCGGCGCTGGCGAACGACCTGCTGTCGCTGCTGCGCTATGGCTTCCTGTTCGTGCTGGGCGCGCCGCTGCTGGCGCTGGTGCCGGCGCCGCGCTGGCGCAGGGCGCTGCTGGGTGCGTGCTGGTCGCTGCTGCTGGCGGCCCAGGCCGGGCTGCTGCAATACCACTGGGTCGCCGGGGTGCCGCTGGGCGCCGACCTGTTCGGCTATACCGGCGCCGAAGTCGCGACCACGGTCGGCGGCGGCTGGCGTGCCGATGCGCCGCTGGTGCTGGCCCTCGTAAGCGCCCTGGCCGTGCTGTGGCTGGCACTGCGGGCCTGCGGCCGTCCCTGGTGGCCACGCGCGGACGCCCGCCGCGCCTTGGGCTTCGGCGCCGTGAGCCTGCTGGCCTTCGCCTTCCTGCCCGACCACTACGCCCCAAGCGCCGCCCAGAGCGAAGCCAGCATCGACTACCTGCTGAACAAGACCGCCTATTTTGCCGACCGCAACCTGGCCCACCTGATGGGCAGCAGCGGCGGCGGCGCCGTCGACCACCGCACGGGCGAGCTGCCCTGGGCCGGCAAGGACGCGCGCTATCCCTTCCTGCATCCGGAGCGCACGCCGGACACCCTCGGCCCGCTGTTCGAACGCCGCGCCGGCACGCCGCCGAACCTGGTCTTCATCATCGTCGAAGGCCTGGGCCGCAACTTCTCCGGTCCCGGCGCCCGCCTGGGCAGCTTCACGCCCTTCCTCGACGAACTGGCCGGCCGCAGCCTGTATTTCGAGAACTTCCTGTCCGGCCAGGGCCGCACCTTCGGCGTGCTGACCACGATGTTCGGATCGCTGCCCTTCGGCGAGAACGGCCTGGCCGCGCTCGGCGACAGGACGCCGCGCCACGCGTCCATCCTGAGCGTACTGAAGTCCCAGGGCTACCGCCTGAAGTTCTACAGCGGCTCGAATCTCGACTTCGACAACGAAGGCAAGTTCCTGCGCCAGGAAGGCGTCGAACAGTTCGTCAGCGAGCGCGATTACGGCCCGCCGGCCCAGCGCAGCAACGACTGGGGCTATGCCGACGGCGAGCTGGTCGACATGGCCCTGCGCAGGGAAGCGAAGGACACGCAGGCGCCATCGCTGACGATCATCCAGACCACCAGCATGCACGATCCCTTCACCTTCCCGGACAAGCCGCGCTACATGGAGAAGGTGGGGCAGCGCCTGGCCCGGCTGGGCATCGCGCCGGACGCGAACCCGGGCTATGCGGCCCAGCGCGAGATCTTCGCCAGCATCCTCTACACGGACGACGCGCTACGGCGCTTCTTCGACGGCGCGCAAAAGCTGCCGGGCTATGACAATACCATCTTCGTGATCACCGGCGACCACCGGCTGCCCGAGCTGCCGATGGACACCCGCATCGAGCGCTACCACGTGCCGCTGATCGTTTATTCGCCGCTGCTGAAGCAGGCGCGCGCCATCAAGTCGGTCAGCTCGCAGTTCGATATCGCGCCCTCGCTGCTGGCCTACCTGTCGAACAATCACGGGCTGAAATCGCCGCCCGCGGTGACCTGGCTCGGCACCGGCCTGGATACCGAGCCGGCCTTCCGCAACCTGCACGTGATTCCGCTGAAGCAGACCAAGACCGAGCTGAGCGACTTCGTCTCGGGCACCGTCTACCTGGCGCAAGGCCGCCTGTATGCGCTGGCCGACGGCATGCAGACCGACCGCGCGCCCGAAGACAAGGCGCTGGCCACGGCGCGGGCCCAGTTCCAGTCCTTCCTGCAGGCGAACGCCGTGGCGGGACGCTCTGCCGCGCTGGCGCCGCTGGATGCCGTCGACGCCCTGGCTCCCTACGGCGCCGCCAGCCGCAACCTGCGCAGCGTGGCGCTGGCGGCCGAGGGCGGTGGCGTGGGCATCTCGAACGTGCGCCGCGCAGCCGCGCCGGGGCCTGACGGGGCGGTCATGGTCGAGGCGACCCTGCACAACCAGTCGACCACGGCCTCGCGCGCCTTCGTGCCCCTGCTGGTGATCAGCGATGCCGGCGGACTCGAAGTCGGCGAAGTCGCCGGCGAGCCGCAAACCATGGAGGCGGGCGCCACGCTGCACCTTGCGCTGCCGGCCAGGCTGGGCAAGCTGCCGCACGGGACCTATTTCGTGTCCGTGATTCCTTCGCATCCGGAAACCGGGCGCTCGATCGGCATCGGCCAGTACCATGTGGAGATGAAGCTGTGAGGCGGCTGCTGCGCACTGCGTTGCTGGCCGCGCTGCTTGGCGCCGGCAGTGCGCATGCGGCCGACGCGGCCGGCCCGCGCGCGATCTGGACCTGGGAAGGCGAATCCTACGCCATGCTCGAGAGCGAAGGCATGGCCGCCCAGGGCATCGCCTTCCTGAAGGCGAAGTCGATCGGCACCGTCTACCTGTACGCCGACGCCTGGCGCGGCCGCAACCTGATCGTGTCCCAGCCGGAACGCTACCGCCGCCTGCTGCGCCGCCTGCACGCGGCCGGCCTGAAGGTCTACGCCCTGCTGGGTTCGGGCTACCTGAACACCGAGCGCTATGTGCTGCCGCGGCACCGCGAGGAGGCCGTCGCCATGCTCCAGCGCGTGCTCGACTATAACGAGGCGGCGCCGCTTGACGCGCGCTTCGACGGCATCAACCTCGACATCGAACCCCACATCCTGGCCGAGTGGTCGACCCGCAAGATGGAATTGCTGGCCAACTTCCTCGACATGTCGGAGGCGCTGATGCGGGCGAAGGCCCGGTCGGGCCAGGCGCTGCCGGTCGGCCCCGCCATCCCGTTCTGGCTGGACGGCATCCAGCTCGACTGGCATGGCAGGCGCAAGCCGGTCAACCAGCATGTGCAGGACATCTACGACTATGTGGCGCTGATGGATTACCGCGACCATGCGGACGGCGGCGACGGCCTGGTCAGCCATGCGATGGACGAGCTGGCGTATGGCGAAACCATCGGCCGCCCGGTCCTGATCGGCATCGAGACCATGCCGAACGCGTTGAAGAAGGTGTCGTTCAATCACCTCGGCGAGGCCGACCTGGAGCGCGAGCTGGTGGCGACGGCGCGCAGCGTGGGCGGCATGCACTCCTTCGGCGGCTTCGTGGTGCACCACTATGCGTCGTATCGCCGCTGGCTGGGGCTCGACTAGGGTGCCGCGTTAGTCGGCCCGCGCACCACCAGCACCGGAATCGCGCAGATACTCAGCACCTTCCAGGTCTCGCTGCCCAGCAGCCGCGCGCGCAGGCCGCCGCGTCCATGCGAGGCCATCACGATCAGGTCGCAATGGCGGTCGCGTGCGGTGTCGACGATGGCCGCGGCCGGGCTTTCATAAGGCAGCAGCAGGGTTTCGCAGGGGATGCCGGCTTCGGCGGCGCGGCGTGCGATCCAGGCCAGGGCGTCGGTGCCGTTGCGTTCGCGTTCCTTGAGCCAGGCGGCGCGCACCGGGTCTTCGTCGGCCAGGGGTTCGAGCCGTTCGGGCGGCCCGGCATGCAGGCCGACGATGGATCCGCCGCCCAGCGCCGCCAGTTCGAGGGCGGCGGCGAGGGCACCGCTGCACAGTTCGGTGCCGTCGGTGGGTACGAGGATACGCTGGTACATGATGGCACTCCTGTCAGCGGTGGACCAGCACCGGGATCGTGCCGTGCACCAGCACCTTCTGGGTCTCGCTGCCCAGCAGCAGGCCCTTCAGCCCATGGCGCCCATGCGAAGCCATCACGATCAGGTCGCAGCCGAGGCGCCGGGCGGTGTCGATGATGGCCGCGTAGGGATCGTCCTCGACTGCGTGTTCGCTGCGGCAGGGCACGCCGGCATCGCCCGCGGCGTCCTCGACGACGGCCAGGATGCGGCGGGCGCGGGCGCTGCTGGCGGCGTCGAACTGTTCGGGCGTGTCTTCCAGCATGGCGCTGTCGGCGGTGACGACGCGGAAGGGCGGCGTCACGGTCAGGCCCACGACTTCGGCCCCGACTTCGCGGGCGAAATCGACCCCGGCCAGTATCGCGCGTTCGGAGGCTTCCGAACCGTCGCTAGGGATCAGGATGCGCTTGTACATGACCTTCCCTCCGTGAATGCCCCAGTTGGCTGGTTGATTCAGGATGGTGGATATGCACTCAGTATAGTTTGAGTTGAATCAAATTCAAATCCGCCCTCGACGGCCAGGCGTCCACCGCTCTCGACGGTGTAGCGGCCACCTTCGAGGTCGGCCGCCAGCGCCGCCCGGGCGCCCAGTTCGATCGGCGCGCGGAAGCGCCCGTCCAGCCGCAGCACGCGGCGTCCGCCGGCGCGCTCCAGTTCGGCGCAGCTGCGCCCCAGGGTGTGCATGCCCTGGATGATCGGTGCCTTCAGACCCATCAGCCGCGCCGTCCAGGGCCAGAGGTGGATCGGGTTCCAGTCGCCGGACACCGAGGCATACTCGCGCCCGCTGGTGGCGGACAGTTGCCAGCCGGCGATCGGCGCCAAGGCCGGCGCCTGCGGGGCGGCAGGCCGGTGCTGCCGGCCGCCGCGCGCGCCGCGCGCCACCAGGTAATTGCTGCGGCAGGTAAACAGCAGTTCGCCGTCCTGGGTCGCGCGGGTGTCCAGCAAGGCGTGCACGGCGCCGTTCGCGGCCGGCGGCTCGACCTTCACCTCGGTCAGCAGTTCCAGCGGCCGGCCGGGTGCGGGCGTCCTCTGCGCTACTTCCAGGGCATTGTCGACGTGGATGGCGCCGACCACGCGGAAGGGGAAGGAGGCACCCAGCATGGTCGCCAGATGGGCGCGCTGGGCCGCCAGGTAGTACCAGGTGAGCGGGATGTGGGCGCCCTGGAAGCCGAGGGCGGCGCGGTAGCGGGCCACGCCGGCCTCGTCGATGCGGTCGAGCCGGTAGCGGGTCGGCGCCGCCGTCGTGGCGGAGGAGGGCGCGGGCCGCTTGAACAGCGCGCGCAGCAGGGTCGCCGCGGACATCGGCGGCAGCGCTACAGTCAATGAGTCTTTGGACATGGCTTAGGAACAGTTGTTAGTTATGGCTTTCCGCTGTAACATATCGTTTTTGATATAAAGAATCACCTGTATAGACGAGGATGGAATGAAGAAGTACGCGTTTGCCCTGGCCGCCCTGACGGCCGCAGGCCTGGCACCGGCCCAGGAAGTCGTCCGCATCGGCCACGTGGCCGCGATGACCGGACCGGTGGCCCACTTCGGCAAGGATAGCGAAAACGGCGTCCGCATGGCCATCGACGCGCTGAATGCGCGCGGCGCAACGATCGCCGGGCGCAAGGTCAAGTGGCAGCTGGTGGCCGAGGACGACGCCGGCGAACCGAAGCAGGCGACCGCGGCGGCGCAGAAGCTGGCCGATGCGAAGGTCAATGGCGTGATCGGCCACGAGACCTCCGGCACCACCATCCCGGCTTCGAAGATCTACTACGATGCAGGCATCCCGCAGATTACCGCCTCCTCGACCAATCCGGCCTACACGCGCCAGGGCTTCAACACCACCTTCCGCGTGGTCGCCAACGACATCCAGCTCGGCCGCGCACTGGGCCGCTATGCCGTCAAGAACATGGCCGCCAAGCGTGTCGCCGTGATCGACGACCGCACCGCCTACGGCCAGGGCCTGGTCACCGAGTTCGTCAACGGCCTGCGCCAGCAGGGCGTGAACGTGGTGGCGAAGGAGTTCACCAACGACAAGGCGACCGACTTCTCGGCCATCCTGACCCGCATCCGCGCCGGCAATCCGGACCTGGTGTTCTTCGGCGGGATGAATGCGGTGGCCGGCCCGATGCTGCGCCAGATGAAGCAGCTCGGCCTGAACGTCAAGATGATGGGCGGCGACGGCATCTGCTCGGACGAGATGCACAAGCTGTCCGGCGGCACCATGGCCGACGGCCAGGTGGTGTGCGCGGAAGCCGGCGGCGTCGAGGAGTCGGGCAAGGCCGGCATGGACAACTTCCGCGCGGCCTACCGCAAGCGCTTCGGCATCGACGTCCAGATCATCGCCCCGTATTCGTATGACGCCACCATGCTGCTGGCCGAAGCGATGAACAAGGCCGGCTCCTCGGCGCCGGCGAAATACCTGCCGGAGCTGGCGAAGATCCACTACAAGGGTGTGACCGGGAATATCGCCTTCGATCCGCACGGCGACATCCGCGACGGCACCATCACCCTGTACACCTTCAAGGGCGGTCACCGCACCCAGCTCGCGGTGACCAAGTAAGCGCAAACAAGCGCAAACAAGCGTCCGCGGCGCCTCAGCGCGCCGGGCCGTCCGCCGGCGCCATGATGGTCTCGCCGATCACCTTGCGCGCCGCGTTCAGCACCCGTTCCGACAGCGCGGGGTCGCCCTTGGCGGCGCCGCGCGCCACGGCTTGCGCGCCCACCAGGGTCGCCAGCAGGGTCAGCGCGCGGCCATGCGCATCGTCGCCCGGCCGGGCGGCTTCGAGCTCGCGCTCGAAAGTGCGCACCATGTCCAGGTAAGCCTCCGAAAAGCGCAGGCTGATGGCGCGGTCCTGGCGGCCGATCTCGCTGGCCGAGGCCGAGATCGGGCAGGCGCCGGCGTAGTCGTCGCGGCAGTCGGCCGACAGGAAATGGTCGACGAAGCGCGCCAGGCCCGGCATGCCTTCGCGACCGTGTTCCTCGAGGCGCACGCGGGTCTCCTCCAGGCCGAACGACAGGGCGGCCAGTGCCAGTTCCTCCTTCGAACGGAAGTGGGCATACAGCGCCCCGTGGGTCAGGCCGGCCTCCTTGCTGATCTCCGCCACGCCGACACCGTCGATGCCGCGCTCGCGAATGAGCTTGCTGGCGGCCCGGACCAGGGATGCCCTGTTCTCGGCGCTTTTTTCCTTGCTAATTCTCATGTCAGTATTATAACGGCCGGGGTGGGGCGTACCGCGTCGCAGAATTGGCGACAGCCTGCGCGGCAAGCGGTCGCGGCCCTTCGTGCGGAACTGCCATCCTGTAAAGACGCCAGTCAGGGTGGTCGGGCAGGCCGCGCGCGGGCGGCATCCTGGTGGCGGCCGGCGGCGACGGCACTGGTCAGCCCCGCAACAGGGCGCGCAGCTCGGCCAGCGGCAGCGGGCGGCCCAGCAGATAGCCCTGGGCCTCGTCGCAGGACGCCGCGCGCAGGAAGTCCAGCACCTCGGCGGTCTCCACGCCTTCCGCCACCACCGACATCTGCAGCGCGTGCGCCATGTCGACGAAGGCCTTCACGAAGTCGAAGGCGCTGATGCGGCCGTCGTCCTGCAGCACGAAGGAGCGGTCCAGCTTGAGCACGTCGATCGGCAGGCGGCGCAGGTAGGCCAGGCCGGAATAGCCGGTGCCGAAATCGTCGACCGCCAGCTTGACGCCGAGCGCCTGCAGCTCCGCCAGCATGGCGGCGGTGCGCTCCAGGTCGTCGATCAGGGCGCTCTCGGTCAGCTCCAGTTCCAGGCTCGACGGCGCCAGGCCGGCGTCGGCCAGGGCTTCGCGCACCTCGGCCACGAAACCCGGCTGGGCCAGCTGGCGCGCCGAGACGTTCACCGACACGCGGATCGGCCGTCCGAATTCGTCGAGCAGGCGGCGCGTCTGGCGGCAGGCTTCGCGCAGCACCCAGCGCCCGATCGGATTGATGAGCCCAGTCTCCTCGGCGATGCCGATGAACTGCTGCGGCGGCACCATGCCCTGTTGCGGATGGCGCCAGCGGATCAGCGCCTCCATGCCGACCACCGCCATGCTGCGCAGGTCGACCCGCGGCTGGTAGTGCAGTTCGAACTCCTCGCGCGCCAGCGCGGGCCGCAGCGACAGTTCGAGTGCCATGCGCGCGCGCGCGGCCACCGTCATCTCCGGCTCGAAGAAACGGTAGCGGTTGCGGCCCTCGGCCTTGGCGCGGTACATCGCGGTGTCGGCGGTCTGGAACAGCAGCTCGCGGGTGGCGGCGTCGCGCGGGTACATGCTGATGCCGATCGAGGCGCCGACCACCACGTCCTGGTTCCCGACCGTCACCGGCACGGTCAATGCCTCCAGCAGCTTGGCGGCGATGCGCGCGGCGGCGCGGCCGGCATCGGCCGCGCCGCCGGTGCAGGCGGCCGCCACCACGAATTCGTCGCCACCGAGGCGCGCCACCACGTCGGCCGGGCGCAGTATCCTGCGCAGCCGGGCGGCGACTTCGCACAGCAGCACGTCGCCGTGGTCGTGGCCGAAGGAGTCGTTGACTTCCTTGAAGCGGTCGAGGTCGAGGAACATCACCGCCACCGCCTGGCCGGGCGCGCAGGTCTCGACCATGTGCTGCAAACGGTCGTGCAGCAGGGCGCGGTTCGGCAGGCCGGTCAGGGTGTCGTGGGTGGCCAGTTCCTGCAGGCGGCGTTCGGCCTGCTTGCGGCCGGTGATGTCGGTCAGCAGGCCGGTAATGGACTCGAGGCGGCCGTCGGCATCGCAGCGCGTGCTGCCGTTCAGCAGCACGTGCAGCGTGTGGCCGCCGGCATGACGCAGCACGGCGTCGAAGCCCTGCACGGTCGCATGGCCTTGCTGGCCGAGTTCCAGCTGGTCCCACGGAAAGGCTTCGAACAGGTGCGCCAGGCGCGAGCCGACCAGTGTCTCGCGCGGGTAGCCCGAGAGCGCACACAGGGCCGGGTTGACGTCCAGGATGCGGCCCTCGGCATTTGCCACCACATAGCCGGCCGGCGTCATCTCGATCACTTCGCGGAAGCGCTGTTCGCTTTCGCGCAGCTGGCGTTCGGCTTCCTCGCGGTCGGTCAGGTCGCGGATGATCGCCTGGAAGAATTCCTGGTCGCCGTCCTCGAAGCGCGATACGTGGACCTCGGCCGGGAAGGTGCTGCCATCCTTGCGCCGCTTGGTCATGCGCAGCAGGTGGGTCTGGCCCTGGCGCAGGCTCTCCAGCAGGCGCGGGCCGTAGGCGAAGCCGCTGTCGATCGCGCGCGCCGAGAGGCCGATCAGCTCGTCCTCGCGGTAGCCGAAGTGGGCGCAGGCGCGCCCGTTGGCGGCGATGATGCGCAGTTCGCGGTCGGTGATCAGGATGCTGTCGCCGGCCTGCTGGAACAGGTTGCGGAAGCGCTGCTCGCTCTTGCGTACCGCTTCGCTGGCGCGGCGCTTCTCGGTGATGTCGTGGAAGTAGACCGACAGCCCGTCCGGGGTCGGGTAGGCGCGCGCCTCGACCCAGTCGCCGGTCGGACCCCAGCAGGCTTCGACGATGCCCGGCCGCCCGCTGGCCATCGCCCGGCGGTAGCAATCCAGCAGCGAACTGCCTTCGAGCGCCGGCGCCACCTCCAGCAGCGGCAGGCCGAGGGCGTCGCGCATTTCGATCTCGACGAAGCTGGTGGCCTTGCGGTTGGCGTAGATGATGCGCCAGTCGCGGTCGACGGCAAAGAAGGCGTCGCCGATGTTTTCCAGCATGGCGTCCATGCGTTCGCGCGAACGTTTCAGCTCTTCGAGGGCATCGTCGATGCGCAACTGCGCATCGGCGGCGTGGGTGATCGGGGCCGGCGCGTCCATGATGTGGTTCCGTTCGGGGCGGGAGAGAAAGGGGTCGACGGCGGCGCGCTCATGCGCATCGGGTAGACTTTGCCCAGCCGAGTATAATGATTCCGCATGGAAACTTCCAGCGGACTGACGCGTGTTAGCGACAGTTCAGGATTTTCCGACAACGCCGGAGGGAAGACGCGGCGGGCAGGGCGCCCGCCGCTCGAGGTGGTCAAGGTTACTGTCTGTCTTGCTGCTTGCCCTGTTGCTGATTACTTGATCCTCCTTGCTGGCTGTTGCCCGGATTCGCCTGCCCGCGCTGGGCGTTACCCTGGGCTGGGGTAGCGCCCCGCTGGCCGGCGTTGGCCGATTGCAGGTTACCCGAGTCGGCGAGGTCGGGCGATCCGATGCCGCCGTCGCGGCCGCCGTCGTTGAGGTTGCCAGCGCTGCCGGTCTTGCCGGCACTACTGGTGCCTACGCCGCTGAGTTCGTCATAGTCGCGGCCTTTGCTGCCTTTGCCTTTGTATTCCTGGTTACTGGGCATATGCGCTCCTATTCCGTGCCGAAGACTCCATGGTAGGCCGCCCGCGGCAGCAGACAATCGGAAAACAGGCGGACGCTGCGTAGGACGACTCGGACATGACGTTGACAAACCTGCCAAAGCATGGCGCAATCCAGAGTCGGAGGAAATCGATGAGCAGAAGCGGGACAGGCAAGGGACGAGGTGCTGGACGGGGTTCGGGCAGGGCCACGCTGGAGCAGGTGGCGGTGCGCGCCGGGGTCTCGACGATGACCGCCTCGCGCGCCCTCAGCCAGCCGCAACTGGTGTCCGATGCCACCCGCGCCAGGGTCGAGCAGGCCGTCCAGGAGCTCGGCTATGTACCGAACCGCGCCGCGCGCGCCCTGGCGTCGAGCCGCTCGCGGGTGATCGTGGTGCTGGTGCCCTCGCTGTCGAACGCGGTCTACCCGGCCGTGCTGGACGGAATCCAGGATGCCGTCGGCGCCAGCCAGTACCAGCTCCTGATCGGCAACACCCATTATTCGGACGCCGAGGAAGAGAAGCTGCTGCGCATCTATCTGCAGTCGGACCCGGACGGCATCCTGCTGCCGGGCCTGAGCCACAGCCCGGAGGTCGCCGCCATGCTGGAGTCGCTGCGGGTGCCGGTGGTGTCGATGATGGACCTGGCGGACAAGCCGTCCACGCTGTCGGTCGGCTTTTCCCAGCTCGATGCCGGCATGGCCCTCACGCGCCACCTGCTCGGCAAGGGCTACCGCCGCATCGCCTTCGTCGGCGCCCAGCTCGACGAACGCACCTTGCGCCGCGCCGACGGCTGGCGCCAGGTCATGATCGAGGCCGGCCGGTTCGACCCGCGCCTGGAGATCATGACCCCCGCGCCCTCGACCATGGCGCTGGGGGCGGACCTGATGCGCCGCGTGCTGGCCGAACTGCCCGATTGCGACGCCGTCTTCTTCTGCAATGACGACCTGGCCCACGGCGCGATTTTCCACTGCCAGCGCGCCGGCATCCGGATTCCCGATCAGGTGGCGGTGGCCGGCTTCAACGACCTGCCGGCTTCCAGCCTGATGGTGCCCTCGCTGACGACGGTCGAGACCCCACGCTACCAGGTCGGCTATCGTGCGGCGTCGCTGCTGCTGGACGTCATCGCGGGCAAGACGCCGCCGGCGCGCCGCATCGACCTCGGCTTCACCCTGCGCGCACGCGAGAGCGCCTGAATGCACGAGCTGCACGGGTACAGCGGGACGGTCGCCCTACGCCTCCACCACCGCCTCCGCCAACGGAAACCGCAGCGTAAAAGTACAACCCATCCCCGGCCCCGCGCTGCGGGCATCCACGCTGCCGCCATGCAGCGCAGTGAGTTCCTTCACCAGCGCCAGCCCGAGCCCGAGCCCGCCCTGTGAGCGGTCGATCGCGGTCGGTCCCTGCACCAGCACGTCGAAGATGGTCGGCAGGACCTCGGCGGCGATGCCGACCCCGGTATCGGCCACCTCGATCACGGCTTGCGTCCCGGCGGCGCGGGCGCGCACCGCGATGCTGCCGCCGGCCGGCGTGTACTTGATCGCGTTGTGCAGCAGGTTGTCGAAGATCTGCTCGAGGCGCGTCGGATCGGCGTCGATCCACAGCTCGCCGGCTTCGACCTCCCAGACGTGGGCGCCGGCGTCGGCCAGTTCGCGGGTCGCGCAGCACTGGCGCAGCAGGGCGCCGGCATCTATGCGCGAGCGTTTGAGCGTCACCTTGCCGGACAGGATGCCGCGCACGTCGAGCAGGTCGTCGACGATACGGGTCAGGTGGCGCACCTGGCGCCGGCCGATCTCGCGCGCCTGGGCGGCCAGCGCCGGCTTCACGCCCGGCAGGTCGAGTACCTGCAGCGCGCCGGCGATCGCCGCCAGCGGATTGCGCAGCTCATGGCTCAACATGGCGAGGAAGGCGTCCTTGGCATGGCTCTGGGCCTCGGCCTCGCGCCGCGCATCCTGTTCGCTGCGCAGCAGGGCTTCGCGCTCGTCCTGCAGCTGCTGGCGCGCGCTGCGTTCGCGCGCGAGGTCGGCGCTGGTGCGGCGCAGGCCGTCGAGCAGGGTGTCGACTTCGACCACCCGGGTCGGCGCACCGGCCGGTTCGGCACCGCTGGCCAGCGCCTGGGCCGCCGCGTGGGCCTGGTCCAGCGACACCGACAGCCGCTTGGCCAGGAACACGGCGATGCCGATCGCCAGTCCCATCACGCCCAGCAGGGCCAGGGCCGCATACAGGGTCGCGGTGCGCGCCGGTCCCTCGATCTCCGGCGCCGGTACGCCGATCGCCAGGGTCCAGCCGGACAGCGGCGCGCGCGTGTAGACGCTGTAGACGTCGATGCCGTCGTGGGTGACGTGGCGCAGGATGCCGTTCGGCTGGCGCCGCGAGGCCTGGTACAGCTCGGGGCGTACCGGCTTGCCGACCAGCTCTTCGGCATTGCGGTTGCGGGCGATCGCGATGCCGTTGGCGTCGAAGATCGTGATCACCCAGTCGCGGCCGATGGCCGGGTCGTCGAAGACGCGCGCAAAGTAGGCGGCATCGAAGATCTGGCTGACCACGTAGCGCTCGCCAAGCACGCGCGGCACCGGCACGTCGATCGAGATCGTGGGACGCTTCGCCAGGATGCCCAGGAAGTAACCGGAGACGCGGGTCTTCTGCGCTTCGTAGACCGCGCCGACCCATTTTGCCCCGTATTCCGGCAGCGGTGAGCCCCAGGGCACCAGGGTGTTCAGCCTGGGCGTGCCGTCGGAGTCCATCAGCACGGTCCAGGACCAGGGCGTGCCGCGATTCATGGCGCTGGCTTCGCGGTGCAACTGGGCGAAGTCGGCGCGGCGCAGCGCCTCGGAGTTGACGATCACGCGCAAGGAGGCATCGGCGACGGCGATTTCGCGGTCGATCACGAGAGCGGTGGCGCGCCCGGTCTCCTGCACGCCGCGGATGCGCGATGCCCGTTCCGAGTCCAGCAGCCGGCTCAGGCCCACCGAGGCGAGCAGCACCACTGGCACCAGGATGGCCGCCGCCATCAGGATCAGGTAAGTACGGGCTTTCATCCGGCTTGAGAAATTGCTAAGGCCTTGCATTGTACGTGCACTCCCGGCGCCGTGCTCGGCATTTCTCGCGCGCGTCCCGGCCGGGCGCTTTGGGATAGCATGACCCGCACCACACATCGACTCGGGAGGACGACATGGCGAAAGTACTGGTACTGTATTACTCCACCTATGGCCACATCGAAAAGATGGCGGAGGCGGTGGCCGCAGGGGCGCGCGCCGCCGGGGCCACGGTGGAACTCAAGCGCGTGCCGGAGACGGTGTCCGAACAGATCGCGCGGCCGGCGCACTTCAAGCTCGACCAGCAGGCGCCGATCGCCACCGTCGACGAACTGCCGGACTACGACGCCATCATCATCGGCGCGCCGACCCGCTACGGCCGCATGCCTTCGCAGATGGCGGCCTTCCTCGACCAGACCGGTGGCCTGTGGGCGCGCGGTGCCCTGCACGGCAAGGTCGGCGCCGCCTTCACCTCGACCGCGACCCAGCACGGCGGCCAGGAAACCACCCAGTTCTCCATCATCACCAACCTGCTGCACCTCGGCATGGTGGTGGTCGGCCTGCCGTACAGCTTCGCCGGCCAGATGACCCTCGACGAGATCACCGGCTGCAGCCCGTACGGCGCCAGCACCATCGCCGGCGGACAGGGGCAGCGGCAACCCAGCCAGCTGGAGCTGGACGGGGCGCGCTTCCAGGGGGATCTGGTGGCGAAGACGGCGGCGAAGCTGTTTGGCTAGGCAGTCGTATCGCTGTTCACCCCGCGGCATGGCAGCGGCTTCCAAGGGCCGTGGAGGCGCTTTTTTTGTTGGCTTCGTGTAAGATGTCGGCACCCATTGGGGAGTAGCCTGCTCCAGCATCTCAGGAGTTCCCGTATCAACATACTCGTTGCCGCTCATAAGTACTGCGCGACGTGGTGCGGGCAGCCGTCTCGGTTGGCAAGACCTTTGGCATTCCGTGCGCTCAGGCTGGGCCGCGCGGCTATGCCATCGTCTTCGCCCGGCCAGTGAGAAATCCATGAACGTAGCCGCCACGCTGGCCATCGCGCTTGCCATGTCCACCGACGCCTTTGCCGTCGCCATCGGCAAGGGCGCAGCCCTGCATCGCCCCCAACTCAAGGAAGCCCTGCGCACGGGCCTGATCTTCGGCGTCATCGAAGGCCTGACCCCGCTGGGCGGCTGGGCGATGGGCAAGGTGGCGGCGCCCTACGTCGAAGCCTGGGACCACTGGATCGCCTTCACCCTGCTGGGCGTACTGGGCCTGCGTATGATCTACGCCAGCCTGACCGCAGACGACGAAGAGGAAAAGCCGAGCAGCCACTCCTTCTGGCTGCTGGCGATCACCGGCTTCGCCACCAGCATCGACGCCATGGTGGTTGGCGCCAGCCTGGCCTTCATCGACGCGAATATCGTCGCCACCGCCGGCGCGATCGGCTTGGCGACCTTCGTGATGGTGACCATCGGCGTGATGCTGGGACGCGGCCTGGGCCACCTGGTCGGCAAGCGCGCGGAGCTGATCGGCGGTTTCGTGCTGATCGCGATCGGCGGATTCATTCTCTACGAGCACCTCGGCGCGGCCTGATCGCACGCCGGATCCAATCGACGCCGGGCGGCGACTGGCCCGGCAATCCGGACGCCGACACTACCTTCCCGCAGCGCATGCTGGTCGACTACGTGCGGGTCTAGCGCCGTTCCGCCTCGGCGTCCTCCGGCACAGGCAGGTAACGCTCGCGGGCCTCGCGCGTGAGCCGGGCGATGGCGCGCAGGCAGTCGAGGGTGGGTGCGCCGGCGTCGGCGTCCGCGCCCTTGGCGTACATGCGGGCCAGCCTGGTCGCGACCTCGGCCGCGCCGGGAATCTGGTCGCGGAACAGCTTGATCAGGCCGACCACGGATTCGTGCACGGCAGCGTGCAAGGCGCGCGCGATGTGCGTGCCGCCGGGGTCGAGCGCCAGTGACTGGGCAATGGTCTGTTCGAATTGTGTTTCCGCGCGCTGGATGAGCATGCGGAGCTGTCCTGGTGTGAACTGGTGTCGCATGGTGGTCTCGTCCTTCCTACTGGTCCGCCCGGCCCGGTCCGCGCTGCAATTCCGGAGTCAACTCGGTTCGCATGCGGGCATGGAGCTTTCCCGGCCGCACCCGTAGCGGTGCGCGCGGTGTGTTGGAGCGGATCGGCGTCAACGGTCCCTCGTACGGAGCCGTAGCGTGGTCGATTTCGGTGGGTTCCGGGCCGCGGCCTTCGCCGGCCAGGAACTGGGCGATCGCGATCTTGACGATGGCGCGATTGCTGAGTTCCGCGGTGAGCCGCATTTTCCGGTTGTAGTACAGGAAGGTGGCGGTCTCGCCATCCGCGGTGACGATGTCGACCTTCTTCGGCAGAGAGAAGCCGTAGCGCCCGCTGGCCCACAGCTTGACGGCGCAGACGCCGGCGTCGGCTGATGAAAAAGTAAAGTTCATGCAGGAATCGTAATCCTGCAGTCCGCCGCGCACGGAACGAAATTGTTCCAAACTATTACGAAGGGAACAGTTCTTTCCTGCAGTTAGCGTTTCAGGCTAGCGCGACGTCTTCAGCATCGACGGATACCCGACGTCTTCGGTAGCCTTCTTGAGGTCGGCCACGGTCGCCTGGGCGTCGTCGTAGACGATCACGGCTTCGCGCTTCTCGTAGCTGACCTGCACCTTGCTCACGCCCGGCACCTTGGACAGGGAGGCCTTGATCGTGATCGGGCAGGTGGCGCAATCCATGGTCGGCACGTTCAGCTTGACGGTCTGCTGCTTGGCCAGCGCGAAGGGCGCGGCGGCCAGCAGGACAATGAGGGAAACGGCGTTCAGCGTTTTCATGGTCGTGGTCTCAATAGAACAGGGGAGCGATCAGCGGGAAGCCCAGCAGCAGGGCGATGAACACGGCGCAGCCGGCGAACAGCTTGCGCATGGCCGGGCGGGTGGTAGCGCAGGCCTGGTCGTCGACCGCGCAGGCCGCGGCCGGCCGGAACAGCAGCCAGCCGGCCCAGCCGAGCGCGCCCAGGGTGAGCGCGATCGCGTACGGGGCCAGCGGCTTCAGCGCCGTCAGGTGCACCATCCAGGCGCCGGTGATGCCGACCAGGACCAGCACCAGCGGCAGCACGCAGCAGGTGGAGGCCAGGATCGAGGCCAGCACGGCAAACGCCATGATGCCCCCGAGTTTGCGGTCGGTCGGTCGGCTCATCGTCGGTTCGCGGTCAGATGGCGCGCGCGGTGATGGTGTACGCGAAGCTGTCCGGCGCCAGCGAGTCGTAGGCCTCGCCGCGGCTTTCGGCCTGCGGGTACATCAGGAAGCCGACCTTGCCTGCGCTCGAGCCAGGCAGGCGCACGTCGTGGGCGAAGTTGTAGCCCATCCAGTTGCCTTCCCAGCCGCCGAACAGGGCCTGGCGGACCGGGGCGACCAGCGGGTGGTCCGGATCCTTGATCCAGTTCGGGGTTTCCTGGCGCATGACCTTGGCGACGTCGGCCGGATCCATGGCGACCCAGCCGTGCTGCTTCAGGTAAACCTCGGCGCGGCAGTGCTGGGCGCCCTGCAGGGACGCCGGCTTGCCGCCCAGTTCGCGGTAGCCGAAGGCGCTCGGGGCAATGCGGATGCCGTAGACGTCGCGCGCCGGTACGCCGGCGGCGCGGCACAGGCCGACGAACAGGCCGTTCAGGTCGGCGCACTTGCCGCCGAAATTGCCGGTCTCCAGCATGGTCTTGATGTCGCCGGTGCCGCAGCCGCGCACTTTCGGCTCGCGGAAGGTGTTCAGCACGATCCAGTCGTAGATGCGCTGGACCTTGTCTTCATCGGTCTTCGCGCCCGAGGTGATCTGCAGCGCGGTCTTCTTGACGATGCCGTCCAGCGGCATCAGGTCGGTCGGGCGCAGCCACAGCTTCAGGTCTTCCGCGGACTCGGCGCCCGGGGTGCGGGTTTTCCAGTTTTCCGCGCGGTCGCGGGTCTGGACGCGCGAGACCACTTCCAGCACCGGCGCTGCGGAGCCGTCGAACTCGGCCACCAGGAAGCGGGCGCCATAGTGCGGGTCGGTGCCGACCTTCATGCTCTTGGCGTTGCCCGACCAGTTGTTCGACAGCGTGCGCTGCCAGTCGGTGTCGACCGAGGGCAGGGGAATCCAGACCGTCGACGGGCCGGAGGCGCGCTGCAGGTTCACGCGGGTCACGACTTCGTAGCTCTTCCAGTCGCCCGGACGCGGGTCGAAGTGGCGCTCGGGTTCGGCGGCGGCGGTCTGCGCCAGCAGGGTGCGCGGCAGGGCGCCGGCCAGCAGGACGCCGGTGGCGGCCTTGAGCAGGTGTCGGCGGTTGGTCGGTTTGCTGTCTTTCATGGTCGAGTCTTCCTGTCTGGATGTCGTTGCTGGTCGTGGTTGATTATTCGTTGTTATTCAAGTTCTTCATTCGGCCACGAGGGCGTCGATCGCCGCCTTCAGGCGGGTATCGCCGGCCCCGATCTCGCCCACGCTGCGCCAGCGCGCGCGTCCCCGGCGGTCGACCAGGATGGTGGTCGGCATCACGCCGGCGGTCCATTGCCGGAACATGTCGCCGGCGCGGTCGCGCAGCACCGGGTAGGCGAAGGGATGGGCGCCGGAGAAGCGCTCGATGGTGTCGAGCGGCTCCTTGTAATTGACGCCGACCACGGCCACCTGGTCGGGATCCCGGCGCGCCAGCGCATTCAGCACCGGCAGCTCGTCCACGCAGGGACCGCACCAGCTGGCCCAGAAATTCACCACCACCACCTTGCCGCGCAACTGGCTCAGTACCCATTCCTTGCCCTGCAGGTCGCTCAGGCGCAGGGCTGGCGTCGCCTGCTTTCCCGGCCAGGGCTTCAACACGGCATCGGCGGCGGCTGCTGTTGCTGCTGCGGTGCCGGCCAGCAGGCACGCTGCAACCGCGAGGAAACGGCGGATGGTCCTGGTCTGCATCGGCGTCGCTACGGCTGGGGGAAAGGGCGTCATGATACCAGACTGGCGCCTGCCGGGTTCTGCACCGATAATCGCGCTTTCGCTCATGAATATGGTGTCAAGATGAATAACTGGGTCTTCCTGGCGATCGCCATCCTTGCCGAAACCGTGGCCACCACGGCCCTGAAAGCCAGCGCCGGCTTCACCCGCGTGCTGCCGTCGGCGCTGGTGGTGCTGGGCTACGGCATTGCCTTCTATATGCTGGCGCTGACCTTGCGTTCAATACCGCTGGGGGTGGCGTATGCCGTGTGGTCGGGGGTCGGGATCGTGCTGATTGCGCTGGCGGGGTGGGTGCTGTACGGGCAGCGGCTGGATGCCGCGGCGCTGGTGGGGATGGGCTTGATCGTGGCTGGGGTGCTGGTGATGAACTTGTTTTCGAAGACGGCTGGGCACTAGGCCTGCGGCAGATACACGCCGTCCCCGCGAAGGCGGAGGCGACGGCGGTGCATGTGCTAGCGGCTATTTTCAAACGTGCAACAGCCCGTCACTCGCTGCGGTATTCTCTCCGGCAAAAACCAAGGAGACGCCATGCCCCACATCCGTTCCCTGTCCGCGCAATTGCTTACATTGCTGCTCGCCCTGCCCCTGCTGGCCGCCGCCGACTCCGCTCCCGCCACCCGTGCGTACCACAATCCCCTGACCGTACGCCTGGCCAGCGGCGAGCCGGCCCAGAACTGCGCCGACCCCGCCGTGCTGCGCGACCCGCGCGCCAAGGCCCCCACCTGGTATCTGTACTGCACCAGCGACCCGGTCAGCAAGCGCGAGCGCGACCCGCAGGGCAAGGACGGCGGCTGGCACTTCCGCATGATTCCGATCTACCGCTCCACCGACCTGGTGCACTGGGATTTCGTCGCCGATGCCTTTTCCGACCGTCCGGCCGGACTGGCCGCGCCGACCTCCGGCCTGTGGGCGCCGGAGCCGGAATACCTGAACGGGCGCTACTACCTCTACTTCACCGTCACCGACGTGGTCGATGCGCACAGTCCCGAGAAGGGCTGCGGGAACGACAGCGCGATCGGGGTGGCGACCGCGGATTCGCCCACCGGTCCGTGGAAGGCCAGCACCACGCCGGTGGTCATGCCGCGCCGAGCCGGACCGGGTTGCAACTTCCACTGGACCTTCGATCCCAAGGTGATCGAGGACGGAGGCCGCAAATACCTCTACTACGGCAGCTATGGCGGCGGTATCTTCGTGACGCGGCTGAGCGACGACGGCCTGCGCGCCGAAGGGCAAGCCACGATGGTCGGCGCGCCGGGCCGCTACGAGGGCGCCGAGGTCAAGCGCCACGACGGCTGGTGGTATCTGTTCGCATCAAGCACCGACTGCTGCAACGGTCCGCTGACCGGCTACGCCGTCTTCACCGGCCGCGCACGCACGCCGGAGGGGCCCTTCCTCGACCGCTACGGCAACGACATGGCGAACGGCCGCGCGGGCGGTACGCCGCTGCTGCTCCAGAACGGCAACCGCTGGGTCGGGGTCGGCCACAACACCGTGTTCACGGACGCCGCCGGCCAGTGGTGGACCATCTACCATGGCATCGACGTCAACGAGCCTTTCTTCAGCGCGAAGGACAAGCTTACCCGGCGCCTCGCGCTGCTCGACCGTATCGACTGGGTCGGCGGCTGGCCGGTGGCGGGCGGCGGGCTGGCGCCGAGCGACCAGGCGATGGCGGCCCCGATCGTGCTCGAGGGCGCGCGCGCCGAATCGCATCCGCTGGCCGTACAGGCGGCGCCGCGCGTGCGCCCGCTGTGGCAGGACGAGTTCCGCGGCAAGACCCTGAACCCGCGCTGGCACTGGCTGCGCCCGCGTGCCGATGGCGGCTGGTCGCTTGGCGCCGAAGGCTTGACGATGGCGACCCAGGACGCCGACCTCTATGTCGACCGCAATACCGCCAGCGTGCTGCAGGCGGCGCTGCCGGATGGCGACTACCGCGTCGAGGCGGAGATCCGCCTGGACGCGCCCGAAGACTGCTGCGCCACCGCGGTGCAGGCCGGCTTCGTGGTCATGCGCGACGACGACAACTACGTCAAGCTGGTCGAGATGGCGCGCGAAGGGCTGCGCCAGGTCGAGTTCGCGAAGGAAGTCGCCCCCGTCGAGCAGTACCAGCCGCGCTACGGGAATACCCTGGCCGGCACGCCGGGCCCCACCACGTGGTTGCGTCTCGATGTCCACCGCACAGGGGGGCAGGAACGTTATATGGCGTATTCGAGCCAGGACGGGCGTAGCTGGGTCGGCGGCGGAACGTGGACGCACCGCCTCGGCAAGGGCGCCCGCCTGGGGCTCGTCGCGATGGGCGGCGCCGGACGGCACGCCACCTTCGTGCGGGTCGCCGTCGGCAGCCTGTCGCCTTAAAAATACAGGGCGTGCAACCGTTTGTAACGGAGTTCGAAAGCGCTTGCTTTCATGGACGGCGGGTCATTAAATAGGCTTCATAAGAACACCGAAGACCAGGAGTTCATCGTGGAATACCCCCGCCCCCAATTGCGACGCGCCACCTGGCGCAGCCTGGATGGCCCATGGCAGGCCATGCTCGACGATATGGCCGCCTGCGCCGACCCTTCCGAAGCGAACTGGGACCGCACCATCGTGGTGCCGTATCCGCCCGAGGCCCGTGCCAGCGGCGTCCACGACCGCAGCTACCGGCGCCGGGTCTGGTACAAGCGCCAGATCCAGCTCGATCCGTCGATGACGCCGTCGCGCGACGAGCGCCTGATGCTGCACTTCGGTGCCGTCAACTACCGCGCCAGGGTGTGGGTGAACGGTCGCTTTGCGGTCGAGCACCGCGGCGGCCACAGCCCGTTCTCGATCGACGTCAGCCGCCACCTCGACGGTTCGCTGCTCGAGGTCGTGGTGCAGGCCGAGGACGACCCGCAGGACATGCACAAGGCGCGCGGCAAGATGGACTGGGAGCCGGAGCCGCACAAGATCTGGTATCCGCGCACCAGCGGTATCTGGCGCACCGTATGGATCGAGAAGGTGCCGCGCGCCCACGTGAGCCAGCTGCGCTGGATTGCCGACGTCGCCTCCTGGCAGATCCGCCTCGATGCCGACATCGCCCACGTGCCCGAGGGCGGCATCGCCAACGTCACCCTGCGCCTCGGCGACAAGCTGCTGGTGGCCGACCGCTGCCTGCTGACCGGGCCGCGCCTGTCGCGCATCTTCCAGCTGCCCGACCCCGGCATCGACGATGCCCGCGCGCTGTGGATGTGGAGCCCGGAAAGCCCGCAGCTGATCGATGCCGAGATCGAGATCCGCTCGGCCGACGGCAACCTGATCGACAGCGTGCAAAGCTATACGGCACTGCGCACGGTGAGCGTCGAGGGCGACCGCTTCGTCCTCAACAGCCGTCCGTATTTCCTGCGCATGGTGCTCGACCAGGGCTACTGGCCGGACAGCCTGATGGTGGCTTCCAGCGACCAGCTGCGCCACGACGTCCTGCTGATCAAGCGGCTGGGGTTCAACGGCGTGCGCAAGCACCAGAAGTCCGAAGACCCGCGCTGGCTCTACTGGTGCGACGTGCTGGGCCTGTGCGTGTGGGGCGAGATGCCCTCGGCCTACGGTTTCTCCAGCGCCACCGTGCACGGCGTGATGGAGGAGTGGAAGGAACTGGTCGAGCGCGACATCTCCCATCCCTGCATCGTGGCCTGGGTGCCGACCAACGAATCCTGGGGCGTGCCGGAGCTGATGAACGACCGCCGCCAGGTCGACTTCGTGCGTGCGCTCTACCATATGACCCGGGCGCTGGACGGCACCCGTCCCGTGGTCGGCAACGACGGCTGGGAGATGCCTTGCGGCGACCTGGTCTGCGTGCACGACTACGAGCAGGATCCGAAGGTGCTGGTCGAGCGCTACGGCAGCCGCGACGCCGTCGCCTACACCCTGCAGCACGTGCAGCCGGACCGCCGGCGCCTCGTCATCGACGGCTTTACCGGGGTCGGCAAGCCGCTCTTCCTGTCCGAATTCGGCGGGATCGCCGTCATGAAGAACAGCGAGGAGCCGGGCTGGGGCTATTCGGTGGCGAAGGACGGCAAGGAGCTGCTGGCGCGCTACCAGCTCCTGATGTCGGCGATCCACGCCTGCCGCCCGCTGTCCGGCTTCTGCTACACCCAGCTGACCGATACCTTCCTCGAAAAGAACGGCCTGCTGACCGAGGACAGGGTGCCGAAGGCGCCGGTGGACGCGCTGGCGGCGGCCACGCGCGGGCCCGACGCCCACCTGCACGACTGGTACCTCGATCCCCTCGGGCACGCGAAACGCTGGCTGGCTCGGCGTGGACCGGATTTCCCTATAGAATGGACGCGCGTCGGAGAAATTGCAGAAGTGATAGCCTATCCGGGCGAACGCCAGCCTGTCGGTGCCGGGACGAACAACCCTGGCCCGGACGATCCGCCGGCGACGCCGCCGGCGGGAGCCGGTGGGTTCGAGCGCCGGAGCCGTGGCGGCGCGGGAGCGCGGCCGCGACGCCGGGTCGCCTGAAGGGCAGGCGAGGCAGGCCGACGGCGCTCCGGACAAGAACAACGAGACGAATGGAGATGACGTGGCGAGACGAGGCTGGAGCCTCGCCGCCGCCGTCGCGCTGCTGGTGACGCTGGCCGCCGGGCCGGCGCCGGCGTGGGCGCAGGTCGAAGTCAGGATGTGGACCCTGCTGAGCGGGGGCGACGGCGCCCGCATGCGGGCCCTGGTCGACGACTTCAACGCCAGCCAGCGCGAGGTGCGCGTGGTGAGCACGACCCTGAAATGGGGCGAACCGTTTTATACGAAGCTGATCACCTCCTCGGTGGTCGGCGCCGGGCCGGACCTGGCCACGATTCATTTGTCACGCCTGGTCAACCTGGCCGGCGGCGGCGTGCTGCGGCCGATCTCCGACGCCGAGCTGGCCGAGGTCGGCCTGAAGGGCGGCGACTACCTGCCGCGCCAGTGGGAGAAGGCGCGCTGGCAGGGCAAGACCTGGGCGGTGCCGCTGGACGTGCACCCGCTGGTCCTCTACTACAACAAGAAGCTCGCCGGCCAGGCCGGCCTGCTGGACGCCGACGGCAATCTCAAGCCCATCGAGGGCGCCGATGCGCTCACCGATGCCTTCCGCGTCGCCACCGAGCGTACCGGCCGCCGCGGGCTCACCATGGAGAGCAGCCAGAGCTCGTTCGCCATCTGGCGCCTGTGGCTGGCGATGCTGGCCCAGCAGAACATCGCGATCGTCCGCAACGGCCAGTACAGCTACGGCCCGGCCGGCGAAGCCACCCTGGCCCGCATCAGCGGCTGGTTCCGCAAGGGCTATGCCCAGGCCGGCCTCGATTACCCGGCCTCCACCAGCCAGTTCATGGGCGGCAGCGCCACCTTCATGCTGAACGGCGTGTGGGAAGTGCCGGAACTGGTGCGCGCCACCAAGGCGGGTACGCTGGGCTTCGACTACGGCATCGTCCCGCTGCCGAAGATGTATTCGAACGCCAGTACCTGGGCCGATTCCCACGCCTTCGCCATTCCCGCGAACGCCGGCAATCCGGCGTCGAAGGCCAAAGTGAACGCGGTGCTGCGCTTCGTCGCCTACGTCGGCAAGCATTCCCTCGGCTGGGCCGAAGGCGGTCACATCCCGGCCTACCGTTCGGTGGCGGAGTCGCCGGAGGCGCTGGCGCTGCAGCCGAACGCCCAGTATGCGGAGGCGGCGCATAACGTGGTCTACGATCCGGACGGCTGGTACATGGGCGCGGCGGGGCCGCTGGAAGCGATCGCCTCCAAGTTCCTGCCGGCGGCACTGTACGGTTACATGACCCCGGCCCAGGCCATCAAGCGCTTCGAACAGGAAGGCGCGCGCCTGATCCGCAAGCAGCCGCCACGCTACTGAGGAGATCGATGAAACCGAACGACTTCGTCCTGGGAAGCGCGCGCCGCGAGGGCCTGCCGGCGACGCTGCTGCTGGCGCCCTTCGTGATCGCTTTCCTGCTGTTTTTCCTGATCCCGGCCGGCATCACCTTCTGGATGAGCCTTACCGAGAGCAGCCTGACCCGCACCAATGCCTTCATCGGCCTGGACAACTACCACACCCTGCTGAACGATCCCTCGTTCTGGGATTCGGTGCTGAACACCTTTTATTTTGCCCTGCTGACCGTGATCCCGCTGACGGTGCTCGGGCTGGTGATGGCGCTGCTGGTCAACCGTTTCGTCAAGGCCCAAGCCTGGCTGCAGGGCGTGTTCTTCCTGCCCTTCGTGCTGCCGATCTCGGTGATGACCCTGATCGCGGACTGGATGCTGCAGCCATCGTCCGGCGTGATCAACCACATCCTCGGCGGCCAGCGTCCCTGGCTGGCGGATCCCTACTGGGCGCTGCCGGCGGTGGCCATCGGCACGGTCTGGTGGACGGTCGGCTTCAATATGCTGCTGTTCCTGGCCGGCCTGCGCAACATCCCGGCCGACCTCTACGAGGCGGCGGCGCTGGACGGCGCCCGCGGCTTCACCCTGTTCCGCTCGATCACCTGGCCGGCGCTGCGCCCGGTGGCGACTACCGCGCTGATCCTGCAGATCATCGCCTCGCTGAAGGTGTTCGGCCAGACCTATATCCTGACCTCCGGCGGCCCCTTCAACACGACCCGGGTCACCTTGCACTACATGTACGAAACGGCATTCACCCAGAGCGACGCCGGCTATGCGGCGGCCATCGCGATGGCCTTCGTGACGATCGTGATCCTGCTGTCGATACTGCAGGCCGGCATCGTACGCTGGCTGGCGAGGAGGGAAGCATGAACGGACGTTCGAATGTGGGCTGGACCATCGTCGGCGTGCTCGCCGCCGTGCTGCTGGCCGCGCTGTGGGCGGCGCCCCTGCTGTGGGCGCTGTCGACGGCCTTGCGCCCCGAGCTCGAGACCGTGTCCGCCGACTTCCACTGGCTGCCGCAGACCTGGACCCTGGACGCCTTCGCCAGGACCCTCGGCGCCGGCAACGTGGTGCGCTGGCTGTTCAACAGCTTCCTGGTGGCGCTGCTGGTCACCGTCGTCACCATGGCGATCAGCCTGATGGCGGCCTATGCTTTCTCGCAGCTGCGCTTCCGCGGGCGCAGCGTCCTGTTCGGGGTCGCCATGCTGGCGTTCCTGCTACCTTTTGAAGCGCTGCTGGTGCCGCTGTTCCGCACCATGAACCAGCTCGGCCTGATCAACACCTATGCCGGCATCGTGCTGCCGCAGGTGGTGTCGCCGGTGGTGATCTATGTGTTCAAGCGGTTCTTCGACGAGATCCCGGCCGACTTCCGCGAAGCCGCGACGATGGACGGCGCCGGCCCGCTGCGCGTATTGTGGAGCGTCTACCTGCCGATCTCGGGGAATATCGTGTGGGCGATGGCGATCGTGACCTTCATTGCCGCCTGGAACAACTTCCTGTGGCCCTTCATCATCGTCACCTCGAACGACATGATGACGATTCCGCTCGGGTTGACCCAGACCTACGACGCCTTCGGGGTCCGCTACGCCCAGCTGATGGCGGCGGCGCTGCTGGGCGCGATGCCGGTGGCGCTGGCCTATATCGCTTTCCAGCGCCGGGTCACGCAGGGCTTCCTGGCGGCGAGCGGCCTGAAAGGCTGATGGAACGAAGAACAAGAAGAGGAGAGGGTATGGCATCGGTAAGGCTGCGCGGCATCAGGAAGGACTATGGGGACAATCCCGTCATCAAGGGCATCGACCTGGACATCGGGGACGGCGAATTCGTCGTCTTCGTCGGCCCGTCCGGCTGCGGCAAGTCGACCCTGCTGCGCATCATCGCCGGGCTGGAGGACGTGAGCGACGGCGAACTCGAGATCGGCGGGGTGCGCAGCAACGACGTCGACCCGTCGCGGCGCGGCATCGCCATGGTCTTCCAGAGCTATGCGCTGTACCCGCACATGACGGTGGCCGAGAACATGGGCTTTGCCCTCAAGCTGGCCAAGGTCCCGAAGGACGAGATCCGCGAACGGGTCGAGCGCGCCGCCGAGATCCTGCAGATTGGCCACCTGCTCGACAGGAAGCCGAAAGCCCTGTCCGGCGGCCAGCGCCAGCGCGTGGCGATCGGCCGCGCCATCGTGCGCAAGCCCGAGGTCTTCCTGTTCGACGAACCGCTGTCGAACCTGGACGCCGCCCTGCGCGCCCAGACCAGGGTCGAGCTGGCGCGCATGCACCGCGAACTGGCCACCACCATGATCTACGTGACCCACGACCAGGTCGAGGCCATGACCCTGGGGCAAAAGATCGTGGTCTTCAACGGCGGCCGCATCGAGCAGGTCGGCACGCCGTACGAGCTGTACGAGCGGCCGGCCAACCTGTTCGTGGCGGGCTTCCTGGGCTCGCCGCGCATGAACTTCCTGGACGCCAGCCTGGTGGGCGAGCGGGGCGCGATCGCCGTGGTGCGGCTGGCGGGCGGCGCCGAGGTCGAGGTCGCCGCCGATGCCGCCGAGGCGCCGGTGGGCGCCAAAGTGACCCTGGGCGTGCGGCCCGAGCACCTGCGCCTGCAGCGGGCCGAAGGCGGCGCCGGCGCGGAGGGCATCCCGGGCACGGTAGGCCTGGTCGAATACCTGGGCGACGTCATGCTGGCCTATGTGCAGGTCGTGGGCGTGGCGGAGATGGTGGCGGTGAAGTGCAATGGCGGCCAGGTGCTGCCGGCGCTCGGCAGCCATGTGCTGCTGGCTTTCGACCCGGCCCACGCCTATCTGTTCGGTGCCGACGGCGCGGCGATGGCGGCGCGCAGCCGCGGCGTGCCGGCGGCAGCCACGGTGGGCTAGGGGCGCGCCATGACGAAGGCGGTGCGCGGCCGGCCGACCATGACCGACATCGCCAAGCTGGCCGGCGTCTCGCAATCGACCGTCTCGCTGGTGATCAACCACCTGAGCGGGGCCAAGGTCTCGCGCGCCACCCGCGAGACCGTGCTGAGGATCGCCCGCGAACTCGGCTACCCGCTGGAGCGCCACCAGGGCCGGCACGACAACCGCCCGGCCCAGGCGCCGAACCTGATCGTCTACCTGGCCGACGAGCTGGCCACCAGCCCGCATGCGATGCAGACCATGGATGGCGCCAAGGACGGCGCCTGGGACCAGGACTGCCTGGTCGCCGTTTTCGCCACGCGGGGCGACCCCGAACGCGAGCGGGCGGTGCTGGCCCGCATGCTCGACCATCCGGCCCTGCTGGGCGTGATCTACGCCACCATTTTCACGCGCGCGGTGAGCCTGCCGGCGGCGCTGGACGGCGTGCCGGCCGTGCTGCTCAACTGCCACGAGCGCGAGCGCCGCCACCCGGCGGTGGTGCCGGCAGAGCAGCAGGGCGGCTACAGCGCCACCATGCACCTGGTCGCAGCCGGCCACCGCCGCATCGGCTTCATCAACGGCGAAGGCTGGATCGAGGCCGCCGCCGACCGCCTGAAGGGCTACCGCCATGCGCTGCTCGATGCCGGCATCCCCTTCGATCCGGCGCTGGTGCGCGAAGGCGACTGGCAGGTGGAGAGCGGCTATGCGCATGCGCTGTCCCTGCTCGACGGCCCCGACCGCCCCAGCGCGCTGTTCTGCGCCAACGACCTGATGGCGCTGGGCGCCCTGGACGCGGCCCGCGAACGCAAGCTGGCGGTGCCGCGCGAACTGTCCGTGGTCGGCTACGACGACCAGGACCTGGCCCGCTATACCCACCCGCCGCTGAGCACAGTGTTGTTGCCAAACTACGAAATGGGCCGTTGGGCGGCCGAGACCCTGATCGCGCTGACGCGTGGTGGCAAGGTTTCCAACGAGGTTTTCCAGAGGGAGTGCCCTCTGGTGAGCCGCGAATCGGTGGCGCCGCCGGCCTCCTAGAAGCGGTCCCAAGCGCGCGCCGCCGCGCCCGGTTTTGCGTTAGCTTCCTGCTAAGTATTATTACTAATATTTTCAGGAGACTCGCATGACCACATTCCAGCTTCGGCCCGTGTGCGTGGCCGTCCTCGCCCTGATCGCCCACGCGGCGGCCTGCGCCCAGAGCGGCGCCGGCACCCCGCCTTCGCAGCCCGACCAGGCCACCCTGCAGGACCCGGCCTCCCAGCCCCAGGCTCAGGACCAGGCCAGCCCGGCGGCACCGACCCAGCCCGGCCAGATCGTCCAGGTGCAGGTGACCGGCCTGCGCAGCAGTATCCGCAGCGCCGAGGCGATCAAGCGGAATTCGGACCAGGTGGTCGACTCCATCAACGCCGAGGATATCGGCAAGTTTCCCGACCGCGCCACCGGCGACGCCCTGCAGCGCATCGCCGGCGTGCAGGTGGGCCGCGACCGCGGCGAGACCAGCAGCGTCATCATCCGCGGCCTGCCGGACGTGGTCACGACCCTGGACGGCAACCAGATCTTCACCGGCAACGGCCGCAGACTCCAATACCAGGACCTGCCGGTGCAGTCGATCGGCGGCCTGGACGTGTACAAGAGCGCCACCGCCAACCAGCTCGAAGGCGGCATCGCCGGCGCCGTCAACGTGCGCCTGCGTTCGCCCTTCGACGTCAAGGGCTTCAACGCCACCGCCTTCATCGAAGACCGGCGCCAGAAGGTGAACGGCTCCAGCGCCACCAGCGACAAGAACAATCCCAACGGCGGCTTCGCGGTCAGCAACCGCTGGAACACCAGCTACGGCGAGATCGGTGCGCTGTTCGACGTCCAGTTCAACCGCGAACACTGGGGCTATCCGGTGCAGTGGGTCGACCGTCCCGACCGCATCTTCTCGGTCAGCCCGGACGGCACCGCGGTGCGCCTGAACGACGACCAGCCGATCGCGCCGCTGAAACCCGGCGACCGCCTGGGCGAGCTGCCCAACGTCGGCGGCATCTACAACCAGGGCAACCGCGACCGCGGCAGCATCCACGGCGCCCTGCAGTGGAAGATCAGCCCGCAGATGGAAGCCAGCGCCCAGTACCTCGGCACCGGCTACCGCGCCCGCAGCGCCGTCGACTACATCCTCGGCATCGTCACCTGGACCCCGCGCCTGACGAATGTCGTGATGGCGCCCGAAGGCAGCTATTGCAATACCCCGAACGGCTCGATCTGCCCGATCCAGTCGGCCCATGCCGGCGCCGCCCGGTTCGGCGGCCCCTACGACTGGGATCCCTACACCGCCACCTCGACCTGGGGCGTGAAGGAGCACACGGTCACCCATTACCTGAACCTCGGCGTGCAGTACAAGGACGGCCCCTGGAAGCTGGCATCGAACTACGCCTGGACCAAGTCGACCTTCGTGAACGATACCGTGATCGTCGACCAGCAGATCCCGGGCGCCAGCATCGACGTCTACACGTATGGCCGCGACGGCCACGGCGGCTACAACATGGTCACCACCCCGACCAGCAGCCAGGCGCTGCGCGATCCGAGCCAGTTCGTGCTGCGCGGGATGGTGCAGAACTGGGGCATCTCGACCGGCGAGCAGTCGCAGTGGCGGCTGGACAGCAGCTACCGCCTGGGCGACGGCTTCTTCAGCAGCATCGACAGCGGCATCCGCCTGTCGCAGCGGCGCGCCGGCTTCAAGGGCGCCGAAGGCCACAGCGACATCGGCGGACCCACCCGCGCCAGCCCGATCGGCGCCTTCGGTCCGTCCTTCGAGACCCTCGTGCCGGGCCTGGACCGCCTCGGCGGTCCCTGGGTCACGCCCTCGCACGACTTCCTGATCGACCAGGCCGACGCCGTGCGCGCCTTCTACGGCGCCGCCCCCGGCCGCGTGGCGGAAGACCCGACCCGCGCCTTCAGCCAGAACGAGAACAACACGACCCTCTACCTGCAGGGACGCTGGCAGACCAAGATGGGCGACATCGACGTCAGCGGCACCGTCGGCGGGCGTTACGCCCACATTACCCGCAGCCTGGTGGGCAACAGCCGCATCGGCGACGTGATCAGCCCGATCGACCAGTCCTCGCGCGAAAACAACTTCCTGCCGAGCCTGTCGGCCGTGATCGGCTGGCGCAAGGACCTGCAATCCCACCTATCCTTCGGCAAGACCCTGACCTATCCGGACTTCGCTTCGCTGAACCCGGCGCTGTCGCTGATCCCGCCGACGGTCAATGCGCCGGGCACGGGCTCGGCCGGCAACCCGAATTTGCGGCCGACCAAGTCGAAGAATATCGACGCCACGCTGGAATATTATTTCCAGAAAAATGGATACGCCCAGATCGCGCTGTTCCACCGCGACATCGACGGCTACCTGCAGAACATGGAGTCGAACGAGACCATCGGCGGCCTGAACTACCGCGTGACGCGGCCGCAGAATTCGGGTTCCGGCAAGTTGAAGGGGGCCGAACTCGGGATCCAGAAGTTCTTCGATTTCCTGCCTGCGCCGTGGAGCAACTTCGGCGCCCAGGCCAACTACACCTGGATCTCGGGCGAGAACCAGACCCTGGTGTCCTCGACCGGCAACACCTTCACCACCACCCCGCTGATCGGGGTCGCGAAGAAGAACTACAACTTCGCCCTGCTGTACGAGGGCAATGGCATCACCGGGCGCCTGACGGCGACCCACCGCGGCGACTACGTCGAGCAGATCGCCGAGCCGCGCTTCGGCCAGGACCGTTACGTGAAGGCTGCAACTTTCGTGGACTTGAGCTTGTCTTACGCAATCAACAAGAACGTTTCCGTGCAGTTTGACGCGATCAATATCACGAAGGAAAAGTACGAGAGCTACCTGAACGATCCGATCCGTCCGCGCGACATCCGCTACAACCCGACCACCTACGGGCTGGGCCTGCGTTTCTCGCTCTAAGGTCACATGATGCAGAAGACTTACCGGAATCCGGTCTACCCGGACATCTTCGCCGATCCCTTCGTGCTGCGGCACGAGGGGGTGTATTACGCCTACGGCACCGCCCCCGGCGGCGATGACGGCCGCCAGATCCCGGTGCTGCGCTCGAACGACCTGGTGAACTGGGAAGCGCTCGGCCACGCCCTGGTGCCGGCCGCCGGCATGGAGGCAGAGCAGGGTTACCATTTCTGGGCGCCGGAAGTGGCCAGCCACGGCGGCCGCTTCTACATGTACTACTCGTCCGGCAACGCGCCCGAGGGCACCGACCAGAAGCTGAGGGTGGCGGTGGCCGACCATCCGGCCGGCCCCTTCCTCGACGCCGGCAAGATTCTGGTGCCGGACCAGCCCTTCTCGATCGACGCCCACCCTTTCCGCGACCAGGACGGGAACTGGTGGCTGTACTATTGCGTCGATTTCCTGGAGATGGCGCACGACGGGCGGATCGGCACCGGCATCGTGGTCGACCGCCTGCTCGACATGTGCACCCTGGCCGGCGAGCCGCGCACGGTGGTGCGCCCGCACCACGACTGGCACGTGTTCCGCAAGAACAGGCCCATTTACGGCAAGGTTTTCGACTGGCACACGGTCGAGGGCGCGGCGGTGCTGTACCACGACGGCCACTATTACTGCTTCTACAGCGGCGGCGCCTGGGAGAAGGAGAACTACGGCGTCAGCTATGTGATCGCGAAGCACCCCGAAGGGCCGTACCGCCGTCCGGAAGGCGGCCACGAGGCGCTGCTGATGCGCACGCCGGCCTCCGGCGAGCTGGTGGGTCCGGGGCACAATTCCTTTACCACATCCCCGGACGGCAGCGAGACCTGGATCGTCTACCACGCCTGGGATCCGGCACGGACGGCGCGCCGGATGTGCATCGACCGCGTCGACTGGGTCGATGGGAAGCCGGTGAGCGGCGGGCCCAGCTGGACGGAGCAGCCGGCGCCGGCGGCCTGAAGCGCCATTCGCCGCTCCGTCGCCCCCGCGCAGGCGGGGACCCAAGTTTGCCGGCCCGCCTGCGCGGGACGAGGACTCATTTGCCCAGGAATTCCCTCACCTCCGCCTGAAAGCGCGCCGCCTGGTCCCACATGATGAAGTGGGCGCTGTCCGCAATCCGCTTCAGGCTCACGGCCGGCACCGGTGCAAACACGCTTTTGTAGACCGCATCGAAATGCTCGGCGGGAACCGGCACGCTCTTCGGCTGGACGTACAGCACGGTCACCGGTACCGAGATCTTCGGCAGTTCCGGCCCCAGGTTGGTCACCACCAGTTCGTGGTAGGCGCGGGCGCCGACGTCGACGTCGCTGCGCATCGAATCGTCGATCGCGCCGGCACGCATGGACTCGGTATTGACCATGCCGTTGATGGTCTCGACGGCGCGCTTGCTGCGTTCCTCGGGCGCGGCGGTCCGGATGCCGGCGGCGATGCGGTCCGCGATCGGCTCGACGCTGGCGACGGTGGCGCCGGGGCCGCCGAAGAACATGCCGAGGAAGGGCACCATGTCGACCACCATCAGGCGCGACAGGTCGGCCGGATGGCGCGCGGCCAGCATCATGCCGATGGTGCCGCCCATCGAGTGGCCGATCACGGCCGGTTGCTTCAGGCCGGTTTCCCTGATGTAGCGGTCGATCTCTTCGGCCACCGGCGCCGCCACCGGACCGTCGGCGTTGCCGCCTTTCGGCTGGCCGGCGAAGCCCGAGACCTGCACCAGGTGGTAGCGGTAGCCGGGCACGGCCTTGATCATCTCGGCCCAGACGCGCGGCGAGGAGTTCAGGCCGGGGATCAGGATCACGTCCGGACCGGCGCCTTCGGTGCGGACCGTGATGCGGGTCGAGTCGAAAGGCGCCGCCCAGGCGCCGGCGGATGCGCCGAGCAGGGCGAAGGCCGCCACCGCTGCGGCGGCCTTGAGGGTGGAACGGCGGGAAAGCTTGGTGAGGCGCATCGTGTCTCCTGGTTCGTGATCGGAAACCCGCCGCATGCGCGGCCGGTCGGATGGACAGGATGCTAACGCGGGGTGGCCGAAAAAGCTGCCTGAAAGAAATGATAGTGTGCTTGAAACGAGAAGCCCGCACGCGGCGGGCTTCCGGTTGGCGTGTGGAGCGCTTACGCTTTGCGGCGCAGGGCAGCCATGCCGACGAAACCCAGTCCCAGCAAGGCCAGCGAGGCCGGCTCCGGGACATTGCCGGTCGACGGCGAAAACTCGGCCTTGAATGCCACGTCGCCAATGCCGCACTCCTGGCAATCCCATGCCCGCGTCGTCAGCGCCCCGAAATCCAAGCCGTTGTTGAAATAGACGAAATCGCCACCGGCATAGCTGTTGTTTGTCGTAGGCATGTCGAAAGTGCTGTACGCCTGGGTCCCCAGGTCCGAGACCGAGAGGAACATGACGTATTTCTGGCCTTCCGTCAGGCCCAGCTTGCCGGTGTCGAAGGAGAACTCCATCAGCCCCTGGCCGGGCGTGACCGAACGCGTGGCGCTGGTGTAGAGAATGCTGGTGGCCTTGCTGCCGTCCCAGCCTGCCACATAGCCGCGCAAATTCAGCGTTTGATTATTCCCGTACAGGTACATCGAGAAGCCGTTCAGCGCTTGATCGGCACCAACCGTAAAGGTCTGGCCGTAGGTCGACGTGTCGTCATAGCCGAAAGGATGAATCCTGGCCTTGATTCCGGTGTTGTCGATGACGGAGGCAGTCGCGTCTGCGGCAACAGCGCCGAGGACGGCACAAAGAAGCAAGGAGGCTTTCAAATAGCTTGGTTTCATTACATTCCCTATTTTTATGGTGGACTTGCCATCAGGTTCAAGCAAAGACCATGCCGATAAACAATTGTTTTTAAAAATCAATTGTTTATCGGAAAATTGAATGTACTCGTGTAAATAAATCCGACACTTGCCTGGCTAGTCCCAGTCATGCCGGGTTTCCCCCTCCTGCGCCTGGCGGTCGCGCGCAATCATCTCCTCCAGCTCTTCGCGGGCCCGCTTGGCCATCGACACATACTGTTCGCGGTCCTTATAGTAGGGATAGACCGCCTGCACGTTGGCGATATTGAGCTTCCGGAACTTCAGCGCGGCCTGGCGGATGCGGTAGGCGTTCTGGCCAAGGCCGGCCGTGAGCACGGTGCGGCCCAGTTGCAGCGCCGATTCAAAGGTCTCCCTTTCGATCATCGTCACGCCGCGGTCCATCAGCTGGTACCAGTGGGTGACGTTGCGGGCGCGGGCGAAGATCTGCAGTTCCGGCCACTCGCGGCGCACGGTCTCGACCAGGTCGAGGCTGTCTTCGATGTCGTCGATCGCCACCACCAGCGCGCGGGCGCGGGCGGCGCCGGCGGCGCGCAGCAGGTCGGCGCGGGTGGCGTCGCCGTAGAAGACCTTGAAGCCGAAGCGGCGCAGCACCTCGATCTGGTCGGGGTCGTGGTCCAGCACCGTCAGCTTGACCCCGTTCGCGTTCAGGAAGCGGCCGACGATCTGGCCGTAACGGCCAAAGCCGGCGACGATCACATGATCCTCGTTCGGTTCGATGGCGTCGGCTTCGGGCCTGGCGCCGGCGCCTTCGCGGCTGGCCGACAGCTTGTCGTAGGCCATCAGTACGAGTGGCGTCACCACCATCGACAGCGCCACCACGACCACCAGCATCGAGGCGGTGTCGTCGCTGAACACGCGCGCGGTGGCGGCCGCGCCGAATACCACGAAGGCGAATTCGCCGCCCTGGGACAGCAGCAGGGCGAACTGCAGGTGCTGGCCGCGGGCCATGCCGAACACCCGCGACAGGATGTAGAGCACCGCGGTCTTGATCAGCAGGAAGCCGGCCACCAGGCCCAGGATCAGCCAGGGATGGGCGAGGAAGACGGCAAAATCGACCGACATGCCGACCGCGATGAAGAACAGGCCGAGCAGCAGGCCCTTGAAGGGTTCGAGGTCGGTCTCCAGCGCATGGCGGTACTCGGAATCGGCCAGCAGCACGCCGGCCATGAAGGAGCCGAGCGCCATCGACATGCCGATCCACTGCATCAGCAGTCCGATCGCGATCACCAGCAGCAGGGCGAAGGCGGTGAAGATCTCGCGGGTATCGGTGCGGGCGATGACCTGCAGCAGCGGGCGCACCAGGTAGCGGCCGCCGACGATGATCCCGGCCAGCACGCCGACGACCTTGAAGGTGGCCAGCCAGAAGTTGCCGCTCGAACCCGCTTCGTCGGGAATGCCGAGCAGGGGCACGATGGCGATCATCGGGATCGCGGCGATGTCCTGGAACAGCAGGATCGCAAAGCCGGCCTGGCCCGCCGGGGTCGGCATCAGGTTGCGCTCCTCGAGCGAGGCGAGGGCGATCGCGGTCGACGACAGCGACAGGCCGAGGCCGCCGATCAGGGCCAGCTTCCAGTTGACGCCGGCCAGCAGGGCGGCGCAGAACAGGGCCGCGGCGACCACGATCACCTGGGCGCCGCCCCAGCCGAAGATGGGCCGGCGCAGCGCCCACAGGCGGTCCGGCTCGAGTTCCAGGCCGATCAGGAACAGCAGCAGCACCACGCCGAATTCGGCGAAGTGCAGGGCGTCCTCGACGTTGGCGATCAGTTTCAGGCCGTAGGGGCCGATCAGGATGCCGGCGGCCAGGTAGCCGAGCACGGTGCCCATGCCCAGGCGTTTCGACAACGGCACCGCGACCACGGCGGCGGCAAGATAGACCAGGGCATTCGTCAGCAGGCTGTGTTCCATCGGCTTACCCCGCGTAGCCGCGCAGGCGGCGTGTGAATTCGGCCACGTGGGCGTCGACCGCCGCTTCGCCGGCCTGGGCCACGCCATGCATGATCAGCGGTTCGATCCAGTTCATCCCGCACAGGGCCGCGGTCTGTTCGAAGGGGGCGAGGAAATCGGCGAACGGGCGCCCGTGCAGGCCGCCGGGCTGGTAAGCCTCCGGGCCACTGCCGGTGGTGGCGACCAGCCAGTAGCCTTTGCCGCGCAGGACGGCGTCCGGCTTGCCGTAGGCCCAGCCCGGCACCATCACCACGTCCATCCATTCCTTCAGCAGCGAAGGCATGCCGTACCAGCGGATCGGGTGCAGGAAGACCAGCACGCCGGCATCGCGGACCAGGGCGCGCTCGCGCTCGGCGTCGATGTCGAAATCCGGGTAGGTATTGTAGAGATCTTCCACGATGACCCCGGGGGTGGCGCGGGCGGCATCCGCCAGGCGCCGGTTGACCGGGGAGCGGTGCGGGGCAGGGTGGGCATACAGGACAAGGATGTGTTGTTCGTTCATAACTTGATTATTCCACAATGGCCCGCCCGACATGTCCTACAATTCGGCCGGGCGCGGGCCTATTCGCCGTGCCGAGGTGGGCGACTATGATGACCCTTACTTCACCGTCAAGGAGATCGGCATGTCGATGCAAAGCGAAGGCAAGGATGCGAAAGGCCGCAACTACGATCAGGTCACGAAGGACGGCAGCAGTTCGGCGGGCACCATGGGCACCGGCGGAACCGGCGACATCGGCCGCATGTCGGGCGACGCCGACACCGGCAGCGCGCAGTCGGACGCGCGCACCGACGATCTCCTTAGCGCCGGCACCGACGAGGAGCGCCGCCAGGGTTACCGCCCGAGCGAACCGGGCGCCGTCGAGACCGGCCTGGAAGGCGTGGGCAACAAGGTCGGCGGCAACCCGGGGAACCGGCAATCGAACAAGGATGGCCAGCAGTAGGACTGGGCAAGGGAGGCTTCCATGAGCACGCAAAACGAGCCACAGAAACCGCAGGGCGGCGCCGACATCGGCGGCGCCGGCAACCAGCACAACGATTGGGGCCACAGCGACGTCGGCAACAAGCAGTCGGATTCGCGGCTGGACGACGTGGTCGGAACGGATACCGGGGTTCCCGCCGAGGAGGCTGGGGAGTTGCAGACCGGGCTGGGTGGGATCGGCAGTTTGAGTACCGGGAATGCGGGTAGCAGGCAGTCGGAGGAGCCGCCCCGAAAATAATCAAGGTCGTTGGCGCCGTTACGTCGTTCCCGCCTTCGCGGGAGCGACGTATCAGCACACGGGGCTAAGGTGGTACTTGGCTGCGAGCTTCAAATATGCAGCGCGTGCCCCAAGGCCCGCAGCGCCGCTTCCTGCACCGCCTCACCCAGGGTCGGATGCGCATGAATGGTGGCGCCGATGTCTTCCAGCTGCGCCCCCAGTTCGATCGACTGCACGAAGGCCGTGCTGAGCTCGGATACCGCGCTGCCGACGGCCTGCCAGCCGACGATCAGGTGGTTGTCCTTGCGCGCGACCACGCGCACGAAGCCTTCCGTGCCCTCGATGGTCATGGCGCGGCCGTTGGCGGCGTAAGGGAAGCTGGCGCCGATGCAATCCAGTCCCTGTTTGGCCGCCTCCTGCGGGGTGAGGCCGACCACCACCACTTCCGGATCGGTGAAGCACACCGCAGGAATCGCCGCCGGCATGAAGTGGCGGCGCTTGCCGGCGATGATCTCGGCCACCATTTCGCCCTGCGCCATCGCGCGGTGGGCCAGCATCGGTTCGCCGGTCAGGTCGCCGATCGCCCAGACGTTGCGCATCGAGGTGCGGCACTGGTTGTCGATGCGGACGGCGCGCCCGTTCATGTCCAGCATCAGGCTTTCGAGGCCGAAGCCGGCGGTACGCGGACGGCGCCCGACGGCCACCAGCACGCGGTCGGCGTCGATCGCCACTTCCTCGCCGCCGCCGTTCTTCATGCGTACCGAGTTGCCGTCCTCGCTCAGGCCCAGCACGCTCGATTCCAGGTGCAGTTCGACGCCGAGGGCCTTCAGGCGCGCCGCCACCGGCCGCGCCAGTTCGTCGTCGTAGGCCGGCAGCACGCGGCCGGCCGCTTCGACCACGGTCACGCGCGCGCCCAGCTTGCGGTAGGCGGTGCCCAGTTCCAGGCCGATGTAGCCGGCGCCGACCACCACCAGGTGCTCGGGCAGGGTCTCGGGCGACAGCGCCTCGGTGGCGGACACCACCTTGCCGCCGAAGGGCAGGAAGGGCAGTTCGACCGCTTCCGAGCCGGTCGCCAGCAGCAGGTGCTCGCAGCGGATGCGGGTGGTCTGTCCGCCGGCATCGTTGGCGGCGCCGGTGCCGCCGCCTTCCGCGCCCGTCACCTCGACCGTCTTGCCGTCCAGGATCCTGGCCCAGCCGCGCACCACCTGCACGCCGTTCTTCTTGAGCAGGGCGCCGACGCCGCCGGTCAGGCGCTTGACGATGCCTTCCTTCCAGGCCACCGTGCGGCCGATGTCGATGCTGGGTGCGGCCGTGCGGATGCCCAGCGGCGAGTCGCCGGCGTAATGCGTCGCCTTATGAAATTCCTCGGCCGCGTGGATCATGGCCTTGGACGGGATGCAGCCCACGTTCAGGCAGGTGCCGCCCAGCTGGGCGCCCTCGACCAGCACGGTCTTGATGCCCAGCTGGCCAGCGCGGATGGCGGCCACGTAGCCTCCCGGACCGCCGCCGATGATGAGTAAAGTCGTTTCCATCGTCATCTTCTTGATGTCCTCCGTGCTTATTCCACGAACAGCGTTGCCGGCGCTTCCAGGTAGCCGCGCACGGTCTGGATGAACTCGGCCGCCACCATGCCGTCGATGACCCGGTGGTCGAAGGACGACGACAGGTTCATCAGCTTGCGCGGCACCAGGCCGCCGTTCTTGACGACCGGACGGTCGAGGATGCGGTTGACGCCGACGATCGCCACTTCCGGATGGTTGATCACCGGCGTGCTCACGATGCCGCCAAGCGGGCCCAGGCTGGTGATGGTGATGGTCGAGCCGGACAACTCGTCGCGCGCCGCCTTGCCGGTGCGCGCGGCTTCCGCCAGGCGCAGGATCTCACGCGCGCTGTTCCACGGGTCGCGGGCTTCGGCATTGCGGATCACCGGCACCATCAGGCCGGCGTCGGTCTGGGTGGCCATGCCGAGGTGGACCGGCTGGTAGCGGGTGACGATGCCGGCCTGGTCGTCGAAGCGGGCATTCACCTCGGGGAACTTGCGGATGGCCAGTACGACGGCGCGCATCAGCAGTGGCAGCAGGGTCAGCTTGCCGCGTTCCTCGCCGTAGCGCGCGTTCAGCTGGGTGCGCAAGGCTTCGAGGTCGGTGACGTCGACTTCCTCGACATAGGTAAAGTGCGGGATCTGGCGCTTGGACAGCTGCATCTTCTCGGCGATCTTGCGGCGCAGGCCGATCAGCGGCACCGCTTCCTCGCCGTGCAGCTCGGCGTAGCGATGGTCCGTGCCGGCGTGCGCCGCGCGGCCGCGCTGGCGCCCGGCGACGAAGTTGTCGAGGTCGGCATGGGTGATGCGGCCGGCCGGGCCGCTGCCGCCCACGTACTGCAGCTCGATGCCCATGTCCCAGGCGCGCCTGCGCACGGCCGGCGCGGCCAGCGGTTTTTCGTTCGCATCACGGAAAGTGGCGCGCAACGCGGCATCCTTGGGGCCGCCGTGGCTGTCGGCGCCCGCGAGCTTCGCCGTGGCCGGGACCGACACGCTCGCCGCGCCCGCCGCCACCCGCTGCGGCTCCGGCACGAAGCCATGCGGCACATCGGCCGGCTCGTCCGCAGCCTGCGCCGCAGCCGGCGCATCGGCAGCCGCCACCGGCTTCGCAGCCTCGCCCTTGACATTGCCGGCCCCCTCGATTTCCAGGCGCACCAGTTCGGCGCCCACGGCCAGCGATTCGCCGACCTTGCCGCCCAGCGCCATGACGGTGCCATGCACCGGCGACGGGATCTCGACCGTGGCCTTGTCGGTCATGACGTCGGCCAGGATCTGGTCTTCCGTGACCGTATCGCCGGGCTGGACGCGCCAGGCCACCACTTCGCATTCCGCAATACCTTCGCCCACGTCGGGCATCTTGATGACGTGAATACCCACCTTTATGCCTCCATCGCTCGTTTGAATGCCGCGCCGACGCGGTCCGGTCCGGGGAAGTAGGCCCATTCCTGCGCATGCGGGTAAGGCGTATCCCAGCCGGTCACGCGCTCGATCGGCGCTTCCAGGTGGTAGAAGCAGTGCTCCTGCACCAGGGCGGCGAGTTCGGCGCCGAAGCCGCTGGTCCTGGTTGCCTCGTGCACGACCACGCAGCGGCCGGTCTTCTTGACCGATTCGACGATGGTGTCGAGGTCCAGCGGCCACAGGGTGCGCAGGTCGATGATCTCGGCATCGATGCCGGTCTCGTTGGCGGCGGCCTCCGAGACCCAGACCATGGTGCCGTAGGTGAGCACGGTGAGGTCGGCGCCGGGGCGGAAGATCGCCGCCTTGTCCAGCGGGACCGAGTAGTAGCCTTCGGGGACCTTGCCCAGCGGGTGCTTGGACCAGGAGGTTACCGGACGGTCGTGGTGGCCATCGAAGGGGCCGTTGTACAGGCGCTTGGGTTCCAGGAAGATCACCGGATCGTCGTTCTCGATCGAGGCGATCAGCAAGCCTTTCGCATCGTAGGGGTTCGACGGCATCACGGTGCGCAGGCCGCAGACGTGGGTGAAGAAGGCTTCCGGGCTCTGGCTGTGGGTCTGGCCGCCGTAGATGCCGCCGCCGCAGGGCATGCGGATGGTCAGCGGCGACGTGAAATCGCCGGCCGAGCGGTAGCGCAGGCGCGCCGCTTCGGACACGATCTGGTCGGTCGCCGGATAGAAGTAGTCGGCGAACTGGATCTCGACCACCGGGCGCAGGCCGTAGGCGGCCATGCCGACCGCGGTGCCGACAATGCCGCCCTCGGAGATGGGGGCGTCGAAGGCGCGGTGCTTGCCGTACTTGGCCTGCAGGCCGTCGGTGACGCGGAACACGCCGCCGAAATAGCCGACGTCCTGGCCGTAGACGACCACGTTCTCGTCGCGCTCCATCATCACGTCCATGGCCGAACGCAGGGCCTGGATCATCGTCATGGGGGTTATTACTACATCTTTCTCGATATCTCGCATCACTTCACACCCCCAGTTGTTGGCGTTGGCGGCGCAGGTGTTCGGGCATGTCCTTGTAGACGTCCTCGAACATCGATGCGGCGCTCGGCACCCGGCCATCGATCAGCGTGCCAAATTGCTCGGCTTCCTTCTGCGCGGCCAGGACCTCGGCTTCCAGCTCGGCCTGCAGGGCCTCGTGCTGGGCGTCCGACCACCAGCCCTTCCTGACCAGGTGGCGGCGCAGGCGGCCGATCGGGTCGCCCAGCGGGAAATAGGTCCATTCGTCGGCCGGGCGGTAGCGCGAGGGGTCGTCGGAGGTCGAGTGCGGGCCGGCGCGGTAGGTCACCCATTCGATCAGGGTCGGGCCCAGGTTGCTCCTGGCGCGCTCGGCGGCCCAGCAGGACGCCGCGTACACGGCCAGGAAGTCGTTGCCGTCCACGCGCAGCGAGGCGATGCCGGCGCCGACGCCGCGCGAAGCGAAGGTGACGCTCTCGCCGCCGGCGATGGCCTGGAAGGTCGAGATGGCCCACTGGTTATTCACCACGTTCAGGATCACCGGGGCGCGGTAGACGTGGGCAAAGGTGAGGCCGGTGTGGAAGTCGCTTTCGGCGGTGGCGCCGTCGCCGATCCAGCCGGAGGCGATTTTCGTGTCGCCCTTGATGGCGGAGGCCATGGCCCAGCCGACCGCCTGGGGAATCTGGGTGGCGAGATTGCCGGAGATCGTGAAGAAGCCGTCCTTCTTCGACGAGTACATCACCGGCAGCTGGCGGCCCTTCAGGGGATCGCGCTCGTTCGACAGCAGCTGGCAGATCATGTCGACCATCGGATACTTGCGCGCCATCAGCAGGCTCTGCTGGCGATAGGTCGGGAAGCACATGTCGCCATCCTTCAGGGCCAGCGCATGGGCGGTGCCGATGGCTTCCTCGCCGAGCGAGGTCATGTAGAAGGACATCTTCTTCTGGCGCTGGCCGATGACCATGCGGGCGTCGAAGATGCGGGTCTTCATCATGGTGCGCAAGCCGGACAGGAGGGTCTCCTGGTCGAGCTCCGGGGCCCAGGGGCCGACGGCGTCGTCGTTGTCGTCCAGCACCCGGATCAGGCTGGAGGCGATCTCCGCGGTGTCCTGGTAGCGCACGTCGACGGGCGGACGCGGGACCGTGCCCGCAGGATTAATTCCAAGATACGAAAAATCAGTCTTGCAACCCGGGCGGCCGGTTGGCTCCGGGACGTGCAGCGACAGAGGTTGACTCTGGCTCATAGTTCGCTTTCCCCTCGGTAAAGGTGTGTGCAGCAGAAAACATATTAATTGCGGCAAGACCGCGCACGCATGTTTTGCGCGAATATTTTTCTGCTGCTTTGCAGCACTGATAGCGCCTGGAAAGATCGCGGCTGCCCGCAGGATCAGGTCAAGACACTAGCACGCGGCGCAGCGAAGCCATGCCGATTGCGGCAAGCGTGCGCGGCCCTGTTCAGCGCCCGGTAGACGGTTCGGCGAGACCGGCGCGCGATTTCGGCAGCCAGCCGATGCCGGCCGCGTGCCCGCTCTGGATGTACAGGCGGTCCGCGGTTTCCAGCACGCCGGTCGTGTCCGGATAGGCGCCGGCCGGATCCTGCAGGTCGGCGACCACCCGGCCATCCTCGGTAAAGGCGAGCACGTGGCCGTAGGCGGGCGGCACCGGCCACAGGGAGCGCGGCAGGCGCAGGGCCAGCTTGCGCAGGAAGGGATGGGCGGCCGCCACATCGCCGGAGGCCGTGCGCGGCTTGGCCAGGCCCAGCCAGATGCGGCCGTCCATGCCGCGCATCAGGTTGTCCGGGAAGCCCGGCAGATCGGCGAGGACGATGCGGGCCCGGGCGCCCGGGCCGCGGGCCAGGTCGAGGCCGCGCGCATCCGCATCGATGCGCCAGACCCGGTAGGCGCCGCTCTCGGCCACGAACAGGGAACGCTCGTCCCGCGACAGGACGATGCCGTTGGCGAAGGACAGGCCGTCGGCCACCACCTCGACCTTGCCGCCCGGCTGGTAGACCAGCACGCGGCCGGTCGGCCGGTGTTCGAGGTAATCGAGGACGCTGGCCTCGAAGGGACCGCCATGCTCGGCCGGCGAGAAGCGCCGGCTGGCGTCCGTGAAGTAGACCCTGCCGTCGCTCGCCACGGTCACCGCGTCCGGAAAACGGATCGGATCGCCGTCCGCCAGGCGGTCGGCGAGCACCGTCACGTGGTGGGGCGGCGTCGCGGCGATCGCCACCAGGCCGCGATACGCATCGGCGGCGACCATCCGGCCATCGGCATCGAAGTCGAAGCCCAGCACCCGGCCGCCGGTCTGGGCCCAGATCTCGAGGCCGCCGCCGTCCGGCCGCATGCGCAGCACGCTGCCGCCTTCGACCGCCGCATACAGGAGACCGCCGGGTCCGAGGGCGATGTGTTCGGGACCGATGGCGCCGTCGAGGCTGATCGTCTGCAGTCCGCCGAGCCGGCGGTTGGCGGCATACACGCCGGTGTAGCCGGGATCCGGCGGCGCCTCCCAGGCCACCGGATCGACCGGCAGCGGCGTGCGGCTCAGGCAGCCGCCCAGGACAATCATCAACAGCGCGGCAGCAGCGGCGAGACGACGTCGCATACAAGCTCCAGTCAGGCGTTATAAAAGTGGTATCACAGGTGATACTACTTGAGGTGAACTGTGTTCCATAGAAAGGTGAAACCCCTTACAATCGCTGACTTCACAATTTAATGAGCATATTGATAACATGGCGATGCGCGACGCGGCCCCGGGCAGGACCTTCGGCAGCAACGGTGGTCTCCTCGGACGGCTGATCGACGACGCCGACTGGAGCACGACCAGCATCGGGCCGATCGCCCGCTGGCCGGCTGCGATGCGCACCACGCTCGAGCTGGTCCTGCGCTCGCCGGTCCCGATCGCCACCCTGTGGGGGCGCGAGGGCATCCTGATCTACAACGAGGGGTATGCGGCGCTGTGCGGCGCCCGTCATCCGGCCATCTTCGGCGCCAGGGTGGGCGAAGCCTGGCCGGAAGCCGCCGGCTTCCACGCCCATGTGCTGGACGTGGTGCTGGCGGGCGGCACGCTTTCCTGCCGCGACCAGCCCTTGCACCTGGCGCGCGAGGGCAGGCCGGCCCAGTGCTGGTTCGATCTCGACTATTCGCCGGTCACCGGCGAGGATGGCGAGGCGATCGGCGTGCTGGCGGTGGTGACCGAGACCACCGCCAGGGTCATGGCCGAGGCCGGGCTGAGCGCCGAACGCAGTCGCCTGCGCGCGATCTTCCAGCAGGCGCCCGGCTTCGTCGCCCAGCTGACCGGCCCGGACCACGTGTTCGCCCTCGTCAACGCCTCCTACAGCGCGCTGATCGGCGGACGCCCGGTGCTGGGGCGTCCGCTGCGCCTGGCCTTGCCGGAGACCGTGCCGCAGGGCCTGGTGGCGGTGCTCGACCGGGTCTACCGCAACGGCGAGCCGCACACGGCCCATGCCGCGCCGATGTGGCTGGCGGAACATGGCCACCAGCGCCGCCTGTACTACCTCGACTTCGTCTACCAGCCGATGCGCGACGAGGCCGGCAACGTCAGCGGCGTGTTCGTGCAGGGCCACGACGTGACGGAGCGGGTGCTGGCGGAACAGGCATTGCGCGAAAGCGAAGCGAAGTTCCACAGCTTCGCGCAGGCGATCCCACACCACGTGTGGAGCGCGACCGCGGACGGCAGGAGCGACTGGTTCAACCAGCACGCCCATGTCTACAGCGGCCTGGGGCTGGAGGAACTGGGCGGCACCGGCTGGACCGCCATCGTGCACCCGGACGACCTGGCCCAGGTGACCACGCGCTGGGCGATCGCGGTCGCTTCCGGCTCGACCTACGAGGCCGAGATGCGCCTGCGCGCGCACGACGGCAGCTACCGCTGGCACCTGGCGCGCGCGGTCGCCCAGCGCGGCGCGGACGGCGAAGTGTGCGGCTGGGTCGGTACCCATACCGACATCGAGGACCGCAAGCAGGGCGAGCAGCGTCTCGAGCACCTGAACGCCAGCCTGGAACAGAAAGTGTCCCTGCGTACCGCCGAGCGCGACCGCATGTGGCGCCTGTCGAAGGACATCATGCTGGTGGCGGGCTTCGACGGACGGGTCGAGGCGGTCAGCCCGGCCTTCGGCTCGCTGCTGGGCTGGAGTGATGCCGACGTGGTCGGCCGCAACTTCCTCGACCTGGTGCACCCGGACGACCAGGCCGCCACGGCGGCGCAGATGGATTCGCTGGGCGAAGGCCATTACGTGTACAAGTTCGAGAACCGCTTGCGCCGCAAGGACGGCAGCTGGTGCCTGCTGTCGTGGTCGGCTGCGCCGGACGCCGCCTACATCCACGCGATCGGACGCGATATCACGGCCGACCGCGAACAGGCCGAGCAGATCCGCCGCACCGAGCTGGCGCTGCAGCAGGCGCAGAAGATGGAGACCGTCGGCAAGCTGACCGGCGGCGTGGCCCACGACTTCAACAACCTGCTGCAGATCATTTCCGGCAACCTGCAATTGCTCAAGGTGCAGTGCGAAGGCGGCGAGGCGCTGCGCTGGATCGGCAATGCCCGCTCGGCGGTCGAGAAGGGCGCCAAGCTGGCCAGCTACCTGCTCGCTTTCGGCCGCCGCCAGCCGCTGGAGCCGCGCGTGGTCAGGATCAGCCGCGTGGTGATGGGCATGGAAGACATGTTGCGCCGCTCGCTGGGCGAGGAAATCGAGGTCGAGCTGGTAATCTCCGGCGGCCTGTGGAATACGGCCGTCGATGTCGCCCAGGTCGAGAACGCGGTGCTGAACCTGGCGATCAATGCGCGCGACGCCATGCACGGCGCCGGGCGGCTGACCATCGAGGCGAACAATGCGGTGCTGGACGACCTGTACTGCCGCAACCATGCCGACGTCGCGCCAGGCCAGTACGTGATGCTCGGCGTGACCGACACCGGCACCGGCATGACGCCCGAGGTGCTGCGCCAGGCCTTCGAACCCTTCTTCTCGACCAAGGAAGAGGGCAAGGGCACCGGCCTGGGCCTGTCGATGGTGTACGGCTTCGTCAAGCAGTCCGGCGGCCACGTGAAGATCTACAGCGAGCCGGGGCAGGGCACCACGGTCAAGATCTACCTGCCGCGCACCCTGGCCGCCGAGGACGCGATGGCGCCGCCGGTCGAGGCATCGCCGCCCGTCGGCGGCACCGAGACCATCCTGGTGGCGGAGGACGACGAGGCCGTGCGCACCACGGTGGTCGAGATGCTGACCGACCTCGGCTACCGCGTGCTGAAGGCGGCCGATGCCGCCAGCGCGCTGGCGGTGGTGGAATCCGGGCTGCCGATCGACGTGCTGTTCACCGACGTGGTCATGCCCGGCACGTTACGGAGCCCGGAACTGGCGCGCATGGCGCGCGAGCGCCTGCCCAATCTGGCGGTGCTGTTCACCTCGGGCTATACGGAAAACGCGATCGTCCACGGTGGCCGCCTGGACCCCGGCGTCGAGCTGCTCGGCAAACCCTACACCCGCGAAAGCCTGGCGCGCCGCATCCGCCAGGTGCTGGCCAACCAGCGCAGCCGCGCGCCGGGCGCGCCGGGCGAGCCGGCGCCGCTGCGCCCGCGTGCCGCCGAGGACGACCTGCGTCCGTCGCTGCGCATCGTGCTGGTCGAGGACGAGGAGGAAATCCGCGACAGTACCGAAGCCTTGCTGATCCACTTCGGCCACGAGGTGCGTTCGGCCGCCACCGCGGAGGATGCGCTGGCGCTGATCTCGAACGAGTCCGACGTGCTGATCACCGACGTGCAGCTGCCGGGCATGTCCGGCGACATGCTGGCCGCCGAGGCGCGCGTGCTGGCGCCAGGGATCCAGATCGTGTTCGCGACCGGCAAGGGCGAGGTCAGCAACTGGCCGGATGCGGTGGTGCTGCGCAAGCCCTACGACCTGATGGCGCTGGCGAATGTGCTGGTGAACCTGGCGGTCGCGGCCTAGAAGGTGACCCAGTCCGGATCGTCGGAGGCCGCGCCGGGCGGGACCAGGCCCGCTTCCGCCAGCGTGGCAACGAGCAGGCCGATCAACTGCTCCGGCGGGATGGGCGCCAAGGTGCGGTTATTGATGGGTTCGAGCGGAATGAATTTCGGCCTGACCGCGCCGGCGGGCCCGCTCTTCAGGTCGAGCGACACATGGATGATCAGGCCGGGCGTTCCGTCGGGCGGGCGGATGCCGCGCGTGCCGATGGTGGCGAAGCCCCGCTCCTTGTCGACATACACGGCCAGGCCGTCGTCGAACTCCTTGACCAGGGCATGGCGCGCCTGGAGCGTCCTTCCGCTGTAGAAGGGCCCCATGCTTACAGCTTGAGCGAGTATTCGAAGAAGGACTCGTCGCGCACCCAGCCCTGCGACTCGTACAGGCCCTGGGCGGTGATATTGGTGCGTGCGGTCGACAGCGCCAGGCGCAGCGCGCCCTTTTCGCGGCCGAAGGCGGCTGCGGCGTCGAGCAGGGCGCGGCCGATGCCCTTGCCGCGGCCTTGCGGCGCCACGAACAGGTCGTTCAGGATATACACGCGGCCGGCGGACACCGAGGAGAAGGACGGGTAGAGCTGGGTGAAGCCGAGCGGCTCGCCATCGTCGCCAAGGGCCAGGAAGATCGCCGAGTCCGCGTTCGCCAGGCGCTCGGACACGAAGCGCAGGGCGACGTCAGGCTCGGCCGGCTTGCCGTAGAACTGGCGGTAGGCGTCGAACAGGGGCGCGACGAGGCGGGCGTCGGCGGGAAGGGCTGGTCGGATCGTGGTCATCCGATTATTGTACTCCGGCGCCGGCGTTGCTGAGCGCTTCTTCGATGAAGCGCGCACTCAGTTCCGCCTGGGTCACCGGCAGCATATGGCCGCCCTCGACCAGTTCCAGCTTCGCACCCGGCACCTTGTCCACCAGCGCCTGTCCGTTCGCCTTCCAGTCGAGGATGCGGTCGTCCTTCCCGTACAGGACGTGCACGGGCAGCCGCAATTCTTCATACCGCGCCTGTACCAGCGGCAGGCGCGCGGGCAGGGCCTGCATGTCGGCCGAGGCGGACAGGAAGGCGGAAGGGCGCAGCGAGAGCAGGCCGCCGCCCCTGGTTGCGAAATCGCGCGGCACCGCTTCCGGGCCGAACACCGCTTCGAGCGTGGCGGCGCTGTTCTTGACGGAGGCCGGAATCGCCAGGGTCCAGGCCACCAGCTTGCGCAGCAGGGGCGGCTCGATCGCCAGGCCCTTGAACACCGGCGGCACGTCGTCGCGCATATGGGTCAGCGGCGCCAGCAGGGCCAGTCCCGCCACCTGCCGGGGATGTTCCAGCGCCAGCGTCAGCGCGACGGCGCCGCCCAGCGAGTGGCCGACCACGAAGGCCTGGCCGGGACCCAGTGTGCGGATCAGGGCCGCCATCGATGCGGCCTGGGCCGAGAGGTCGGCCGAGGTTCCGGGCGCGCGGGTCGAATAGCCGGAGCCGGGACGGTCGACCACCACGATGCGGTGGCGCTCGGCCAGCCGGCCGACCACGCCGTAGGTGTAGTGCGAGAGCTGGCCGGCCAGGCCGTGGATCATCAGGATGGCCGGCTCGCCGGCGCGCGGCTCGCCGAATTCGCGGATGTGCAGGCGGGCGCCGGGCACGTCGACGAAGCGTCCCTTGGGCGGCAGCACGGACTGCACCTTGCGCGCCGTCCAGGCGCTGAACAGGACCAGGATGGCGGCGAGCACCAGCAGCGCGCCAAGCAGGAAGCCGATGACCGTCAGGAGTGTGCTCATCGCTTGATCGCTTTCTTCAGGAGATTCCAGTAGCCCACCGGGGCCAGTCGTTCGAGGAAGGCGGCGGCCTTGGCGTCGCTGCCGACCAGGATGCGGGCCCGGCGCTTCTCGATGCCGCGCACGATGATCTCGCCGGCCTGTTCGGACGGCATGCGCAGCAGCTTCTCCATGGTCTTGCGTCCGCGCTCGACCTCGTCCCGCGGCGCGCCGTGGGGGATCCGCGCATTCCTCGCGATCGAGGTGGCGACGCCGCCCGGATGGACGACCGACACGCCGACCGTGCTGCCTTCGAGCTCGTGGCGCAGCACGTTGGAGAAGCCGCGCACCGCGAACTTGCTGGCCGAGTAGGCGGCCTGGCCGGGCGGCGTGATGATGCCGTAGATGCTGGAGACGTTGACGATGCGGGCATCGTCCGAGCCGTGCAGCAGCGGCAGGAAGGCGCGCGTCATCCTGACCACGCCGTGGAAGTTAATCTCCAGCAGCCAGTCGAAATCGGCCTCGCTGACCTGTTCGAAAGTGCCGCCCAGCGCGACGCCGGCATTGTTCATGAGGATGTCGAGCTTGCGGTGCGCGGCGCCGACCTCGTCGGGGAAGGCGCGCACCGCCTCGCGGTCGGCGACGTCGAGACGGTGGGCGGTGGCGCGCACGCCGAATGCCTGGGCCAGATGCGCGGTCTCGGCCGCGCCCTCATGGTCGATGTCGGCCAGCGCCAGGTGGCAGCCGCGTTTCGCCATCGCCAGCGCGGTGGCGCGGCCGATGCCGCCGCCCGCGCCGGTGATCAGGGCAACCCGGTTTTTCAGCTTCAAGGCAGTACTCCTTTCGCTCCAAAATGCATGACGCCGTCGGCGATGCGGCCGTAGCGGATGGTGATCATGTCCTGCAGGTAGTTCTGGTAGACCTGCCAGGGGCGGCGCGAGCCCTGCTGCGGCAGTTCGCCCCTGGCGCGCTGCACATAGCCCGAGGTGAAGTTCAGGAAGGGCTCGGGCTCGACCCCGGCTTCGCGGCGCGGCACCGCGATGGCCGCGCCCTTGCGGTCCATGTAGCGCAGCAGCCGGCAGACATAGGCGGCGGTGAGGTCGGCCTTCAGGGTCCAGGAGGCATTGGTATAGCCGAAGGTCATCACGCAGTTCGGCAGCTCGCTGAGCATCATGCCCTTGTACGACATCGACTCGCCGGCGTGGAAGGGCTTGCCGTCGACGGTGACGGCGACGCCGCCCAGCACCTTGATCTTCAGGCCGGTCGCCAGCACCACCACGTCGGCCGCCAGCTCCTTGCCCGACTTCAGCAGGATGCCGCGCCCGGTAAAGCGCTCGATGTGGTCGGTGACGACCGAAGCATCGCCCTTGCGGATGGCCTTGAACATGTCGCCGTCCGGCACGACGCAGACGCGCTGGTCCCAGGGTTTGTAATCGGGCGTGAAGTGGGTGTCGACGTCGAAATCCTTGCCGAGCTGGTGGCGCGCCATCGCCACGATCTTCTGCTTGGCCAGCTCCGGCTTGCTGCGCGCCACGCGGTACAGCAGCATGGATTCGAGAATCACGCGCCAGCGCGTGGCCCGGTAGGCGGCCCGCTCCGGCATCCACTTGCGGAAGCGCTGCGCGAAGCCGTATTCGGAGGGGCGGGTCACGACATAGGTAGGAGAACGCTGCAGCATGGTCACGTGGGCTGCCTTCCCGGCCATCGCCGGCACCAGGGTCACCGCGGTGGCGCCGCTGCCGACCACCACGACCTGCTTGCCGGTGTAGTCGAGGTCCTGCGGCCAGAACTGCGGCTGCACGATGCGGCCGAGGTAGCGGTCTTCGTCCTCGAAGGCGGGGCGGTAGGCTTCCTCGTAGCTGTAGTAGCCGCTGCACATGTAGAGGAAGCGGGTGCGGATCGTGACCGGGGTGCCGTCGCGATCGGCTTCGACGGTCCAGCAGGCATCGATGCTCGACCACGCGGCCGCGACCACCTTGTGCCGGAAGCGGATGTGGCGGTCGATGCCGTTGTCGCGCGCGGTGTCGCGGATGTAGTTTCGGATCGAGGGCCCGTCGGCGATCGCCTTGCCGGCGGTCCAGGGCTGGAAGGCGTAGCCGAGGGTGTACATGTCCGAATCGGAGCGCACGCCGGGATAGCGGAACAGGTCCCAGGTGCCGCCGATGGCATCGCGCGCCTCGAGGATCGCGTAGCGCTTGTCAGGGCAGCGCTGCTGCAGGTGCCAGGCGGCGCCGATGCCGGACAGGCCGGCGCCGACGATCAGCACGTCCAGCAGCTCGGCGCCCGCAGTCGAAGGATGGGGCATGGTGTCTCTCTTGTTCTGGTTCTTTATACTGACACTGTACATTGTCAGTTTATGTCTGACAACAATTTTGCAATGTTCTATGCCAGAATAGAGGGATGTCTCGAGAAACTCCCCCAGCGCGTCCCTACCGGGGCATGTCGCAAGACGAGCGCCGCGCCCAGCGCCGCAGCCAGTTGATCGCCGCCGCCATCGAAGTGTATGGAGAGCGCGGCTACCGCCAGGCCACCGTGAAGGCGGTCTGCGAAGCGGCAGGCCTGACCGAACGCTACTTCTACGAATCCTTCGCCAACAGCGAGGACCTCCTGATCGCGTCGTACAACGCGGTCACGTATTCCGTGTTCGGCGAGATCCGCAAGGCCGCCGAAGAGGCCGGCCCGGACCGCACCCAACGGGCACGCGCCATGCTGGGCGCCTACTTCGCGGCCTTGCAAAGGGAGCCGCGCTCCGCGCGCGTGTTCCTGGTCGAGATCCGTGGCGTCAGCCGCGCCGTCGACAAGGCCTTCGACGCATCGCTGCGCGCGATCGGCGAGGCAGTCGGCCGCATTGCCGGTCCCGAAGCGGAAGGCGCCGACCCGCTGCTGCAGGCCGGCGTGGTGGGCGGCGTGATCCACATCGCGCTGCACTGGATCGAGGACGGCTACAGCCCGGACATCGACAGCGTCACCGACAGCGCGATGCGCCTGGTGATGGTCGGCGCCAAACCCGGGGTCGCGGCCTGAGCTTGCACGGCCCCGCACAAGGAGACTCACCCATGGCACAGCACCTGCTGCAAGCACTCATCGAAGCCGCCGACCGCGCCATCACCGCCGAGGATTTCGACGCGCTCATGGATTTCTATACGGACGACGCGGTGCTGGTCGTCAAGCCGGGACTCAACGTGGCCGGCAAGGAGGGCATCCGCGCGGCCTTCGTGAAGATCGCGGAAATCGTCCGCCATACCTTGCGCGTGGGCCAGGGCCGAATCGAGGTGCTGGAGGCCGGCGACAGCGCGCTGGTGATCATGGAGTCGACTCTTGATTACCTGGACGCGGACGGGACCCAGGTGCACGCGAACCGCCGCGCCACCTATGTGTTCAGGCACGGCGCGGACGGGCGCTGGCTGTGCGCCATCGATAATTCCTACGGGACGGCGTTGCTGGACGCCTAGCGCCCGGCGCTCACGGCACGTACACGAGGTGGACCTCGAACCGGTAGCCCGCGTCGTGCTCGCGCACCCGGACGTCGAGCACCAGGTCGCTTGGGCCTTCGTCCTCGGTGTGCAGGTCGACCAGTACGTGCCAGTAGCCGCCCATCCACCGAGAGACCGAGGTCTCCCAGGCCTCGTCCGGGAGGCCGACCAGGGTCGCGCCGTAATCCTCGATGTTATCGGCGATGATCCGTGCGTCGTCCGGCGACACCGGGGCGACCTCGGGGATGCCGCGCGCGAGTTTGAAGTCGCCCTCGCGGAAGGCGTCGACGATGGCGGCAAGGACGGGGCGCCAGACAGGGGGCACTGGCGTCTGCTGGTCATTGTCCTTCACTGGTTGTACGGTATCGGTCAAGTCCTCTCCATCGCGATCAGAGGGGTTATTATCAGAATGTAGTGCTAATGCATAGGCACGCATTCGGCACGTCGCGACATCCGCACATTGGTGTTTGGCTTAATCGAATAAGACGATTTCCACATTCGACCGATTTGTCCGCTCTGAAACAAGCCCTTCGCTCGGAAGTATAGGCAATGTGCCAGCCGCTTTTTCTGGCTTCAGCTTCGACGTCCGGGTGGGGTATTTTGCTGTAGCAGCCGGGATACGCAGAAATTACCATGCGTCCATGGCTGGTTGCAATTGGTATAGACCCACTTGTTACTTTTCCGCCGTGGTGCGTTGCGACCAAACCCGTAAGCCGCTTTGTTGCGAATGCCGGAATAGACGGGAAATCTGCATCACCGGCAACCAATACACGGGCTCCGCTCGCACTATCGTTGATAAGCACACCGAGCCCTTGATTGTTGCGTAGAAATGCTGCGGTCTTAGGCGATCCGGTCTTTGGGGTACAAGTGAAATAAGTAATCTGGTCGCGCTGAACGCTTCGTCGGCGCTTCGGCCAGAAATGTAGCGCCGAATGCCATTTAATACGGGTCTTCTCTAGGGTCTGTACAAAATGAATATGGCTGCCATTTAGCTTGTGACGTCGATAATCTGGGCGACGCATTAGCCATGGTCGCGCCAAGACCTCTGCACGATAAGTAGGCGTGGTTTTCCAGGCGCCTATTGTTGCATCCCAATGTGCAGTACCGCTTTGGTAAGCATAAGCCCAGTGATCCCAATCGAGATGAGATAGCACGACAGGCGTTGGACCATTGAAAGGCTCGAGAGATGGAGGGAAAGGATTGAAGTGGTTGTGGGTCGCCGGTACCGACTTCTTGAAAAATGAAAGTGGCCAACCAAGGTCGAAAAATACCAGAGGGTGTTCATGCTCGTCCACCAGAGCAGCCATGCTGCCTTGCCCTACATCGTAGACCGCGACGGCCACGCCGGTCTCAAAGGGGAAAAAATCGGAGATATCCTCAGCGTCGTGGATATGGGTGAATCTGGAGAGCTGCTCGAGCGTATTGATATATTTCTTTGAGGGTGGCGCCGGATGAAACCGAACGAAGTAAGGAATGTTATTGTTATCGATCGTGTTCAAGCCGGTTGCAAACGCCATAATCTCGTTTTCGGCGTCACGGCTGCTACGCGATATGGTGACATGAATGTAAGCGTTGAGCTCTTGCAAGTCGGGCGTATCCTGGAGCGTCAATAAGAAGAAATCAATAAAAGGTTGCTCATCATTCACGTCGTTGCCGTCGAATGCTGTACTCAAACGATCAAGCGTGCTGCAGGGCACTGCATCCAATACCCAGACTGTTTGTTTGCTATCGCCTCGGTCAGGCTTTATATCGAGTGCTTCAAGGACCGCTACGTAATCGACTTCTTCCTTTTCATCGCTGCCGCGCATTGAAATTCCCTTGCTCGTGATAGTTTCTGTGTAGGATAACACCTACACGAGCGAATGCAATTTTATCGATTAAGGTAGTTCGCGGAAGGTAATCAGTTATAGCCTTCGCGTTATCGAATGTCACGGCCAGTCCAGCTCGACCCAGGTCGGCGCGTGGTCGCTCGGTTTCTCGCGCCCGCGCACGTCGCGGTCGACGCCGGCCGCTTTCAGCTTCGGCGCCAGCGCTGGGCTGAGCAGCAGGTGGTCGATGCGCAGGCCGGCGTTGCGGCCGTAGGCGTCGCGGAAGTAATCCCAGAAGGTGTAGATCACTTCGTCCGGATGCATGGTGCGCAGGGCGTCGGTCCAGCCCTGGTCGAGCAGCTTGCGGTAGGCGGCGCGGGTCTCGGGGCGGAACAGGGCGTCGTCGAGCCAGCGTTCGGGCTTGTAGACATCGAGTTCGGTCGGCATCACGTTGTAGTCGCCGCACAGGATCACCGGCGCACCGGTGTCGATCAGCTCCTGGGCGCGCACGTGCAGGCGTTCGAACCAGCGCAGCTTGTAGTCGAACTTCGGGCCCGGCGCCGGATTGCCGTTCGGGAGATACAGGCAGGCGACCAGGATGCCGTTCACCGCCGCCTCGATGTAGCGGCTTTGCTCGTCCTCCGGGTCGCCCGGCAGGCCGCGCCCGACTTCCTGCGGTTCCGCATCGCGGGCGAGGATGGCGACGCCGTTCCAGCTTTTCTGGCCATGCCAGATCGGATGGTAGCCGGCGGCGCGGATCTCCATTTCCGGGAACTTCTCCTGGGGCGCCTTCAGCTCCTGCAGGCAGGCGACGTCGGGCCGGGTCTCTTCCAGCCATTGCAGCAGGGCGGGCAGGCGGCTGTTGATGCCGTTGACGTTGAAGGTCGCTATTCTTATTCTTCGCTTCATGTCGGTATCCATGTGTTTGTAGTTGATCGTCTACAGGGGAAGTCCCAATGCACTCAGCCTGGCCCGCAAGTCGGCGGCGCCTTGAAAATGGATGCCGTGCAGGCCTTCCCTGATCGAGGCCTCGACATTGCGGATGCTGTCATCGATGAAAACGGTGGATTGCGGGACCAGTTCGTAGCGATCGATCAGGAGCCTGTAGATCGCCGGATCCGGCTTCACGAGCTGTTCGCGGCCGGACACCACGATCCCTTCGAACCAGGCAAGGAAGGGAAAGCGCCTGAGAGCGATGGGAAAGGTTTCGTCCGACCAGTTGGTAAGGGCCAGCAGCCGGACATCGAGCGCGCGGAGTTCGGCAAGGATCTCGACGGTCTCATCGATGGCGCCCGGGATCATCTCTTCCCAGCGCTCATGGAAAGCCCTGATATGGCGTTCATGGGACGGGTGTTCCTGAATCGCCAGCTCGATGCCGTGTTTCCAGGATCGGCCGCGGTCCTGCTGCTCGTTCCATTCGCTGTTGCAGACCTCGGACAGGAAATGCTCCATCGCCGCTTCGTCTTCGGCAAACATCTTCCTGAACAGGATGCGCGGATCCCATCGAATCAGGACATTGCCGAGATCAAAGACGATGGTATGAACGCGCGGCGGCGTTTCGGCTTGGGTAGTCGTACTCATGGTTCTCCTGGCTGGACCCTGGATCTTACCTCAAGCGGAGAGCGGCCTGCCGCACCGGTAAGAGGCGGTCCGGCGTAGTCAAACTACGTGAAATGCAGCCATGAAATACTGAATGTGGCACAGGTCGGTTGCGTTGTGGATGTAAATTAACTACCTCAACCATGTAAATTCTGGCATGCTCTTGCCTGCGGCCGCCCAGGCCGCCAAGATCACGACAACGACCACGAGACCATGAAATTCACCACCTTTGCGGTGGCGTTCGCCTCCGCCTTCGCCGCCCTGACTGCCAGCCCGTTCGCCCAGGCCCAGAACGCCGACCGCCACTTCCTCGGCTTCAAGAGCGTCGGCGGCAAGGGCTACGAGATCGCCACCAGCGACGGCCGCTACCTGATCAAGCCCTACGCCCCCAACATCGTCGAGACCAGCTTCGTGCCGAGCGCCGAAGAGGGCATGCCGCAGGCCGCCTCGCACGCCGTCGTGCTGCAAGCCGCCCAGGTGCCGGTCCAGGTACAGGAAGACGCCGCGCGCATCGTGCTCGCCACCGAAGGCATCACGGTCACGGTCGAGAAGTCGCCCTTCCGCATCGGCTACAGCTACAAGGGCAAGCCGCTGGTGGCCGAGAAGCGCGGCTACGGCCGCGGCGACAAGCTGGAGGCGATCGAATTCGCGGTCGACGGCGGCGAGGCCCTGTACGGCGCCGGTTCGCGCGCGGTCGGCATGAACCGCCGCGGCTACCGCTTCCCGCTGTATAACAAGGCTTCCTACGGCTTCGGCAGCCACGCCGAGCAGATGGGTTACGGGATTCCGATGGCGCTGTCCTCGAAGCGCTACGCGATCCACTTCGACAATCCCCAGGCCGGCTACCTCGACCTCGACAGCCGCAAGGACGGCACCCTGCGCTTCGAAGCCATCGGCGGCCCCAAGACCTACCAGGTGGTGGCGGGCGACGACTGGGCCCAGATCATGGACGGCTATACCCGCCTGACCGGCCGCCAGCCGCTGCCGCCGCGCTGGGCCTTCGGCAATTTCGCCAGCCGCTTCGGCTATCACACCGAGGCCGAGACGCGCGCCGTGGTCGACAAGTTCATCGCCGACGGCATTCCGCTGGACGCGGTGGTGCTCGACCTCTACTGGTTCGGCAAGACCGTCAAGGGCACGATGGGCAACCTGGCCTGGGATCGCGACAATTTCCCGCAGCCCGAAAAGATGATGGCGGACTTCCTGCAGAAGGGCGTCAAGACGGTGCTGATCACCGAGCCCTTCATCCTGACGACCTCGAAGCGCTGGAACGAAGCTTCGCAGCAGGGCGTGCTCGCCACCGGCAGCGACGGCCAGCCCCTGCGCTACGATTTCTACTTCGGGAACACCGGCCTGGTCGACGTCTTCAAGCCGGAAGCCCGGACCTGGTTCTGGAACATCTACAAGAACCTGAAATCGGGCGGTGTGGCCGGCTGGTGGGGCGACCTGGGCGAGCCTGAGGTCCATCCGGCCGAGGCCCGGCATGCGGCCGGCAGCGCCGACCAGGTCCACAATATCTACGGCCACGAATGGGCGCGCCTGATCCACGACGGCTATGCGCGCGACTATCCGGACGAGCGCCCCTTCATCCTGATGCGCTCCGGCTATTCGGGCTCGCAGCGCTTCGGCATGATCCCCTGGTCCGGCGACGTCAGCCGCGGCTGGGGCGGGTTGCAGTCGCAGATGGAGATCTCGCTGCAGATGGGGATGCAGGGCCAGGCCTGGATGCATTCCGACCTCGGCGGCTTTGCCGGCCCGATGCTGGACGACGAACTCTATGTGCGCTGGCTGCAGTACGGGGTGTTCCAGCCGCTGTTCCGTCCGCATGCCCAGGAAGAGGTGGCGGCCGAGCCGGTGTTCCGCGAACCGCGGACGAAAGCGCTGGCGCGCGAGGCGGTGCGCCTGCGTTACGCCATGCTGCCGTATAACTACACGATCGCCTTCGAGAACAGCCGCAGCGGCATGCCGATGATGCGTCCGATGCTGTTCGAGGAACAGGACGAGGAAGCGGCGGCGGCGATCTCCTCGACCTATCTGTGGGGCCCGAGCTTCCTGGTGGCGCCGGTGGTCGAGCCGGGCGCGACGCGCAAGGAAGTGCACTTCCCCGACAAGGGATCGACGTGGTTCGATTTCCATACGGACGAAGCGCACCGCGGCGGCATCACCGAAGTGGTGAAGCCCGTTGCCGACCATATCCCGACCTATGTGCGCGCCGGCGCCTTCGTGCCGCTGGCGAAGGTGGTGCAGAGCACCCGCGACTATTCGACCCGTACGCTCGACCTGCACTACTGGCACGACGCCGGCGTGAAGAGTTCGTCCGGCCAGCTGTACGACGATGACGGCAAGACCCCGAACGCCTTCGACGCCGGCAAGTACGAGCTGGTGCGCTTCAGCAGCCGTCTCGATGACGGCAAACTCGAGATCGCCCTGCAGCCGGAAACCGGCGCCAGCTATGGCCCGACCTCGCATGCCTTCGCGCTGAAGGTCCACAACGTGACGCGACGGCCACGCGCCGTGCAGGTCAACGGCAAGGCCCAGGTCTTCCGCTGGGACGCCCGCCGCCGCCTGCTGGAGGTGAACCTGCCGGCCCTGCGCCAGGCGCCGATGGCGGTCGCGATCGCCCTCTGAGCAGGGCCTTGTACGGTTGAGCCGGAGGCGCGCCGGCGTTCAGGCGCGCTCCGGCATGGTCGGCGATTCGTTAAACTGCGGTGAAGCAGAAGCGATCTACCGCACCATGAAGCCTCAACTCCTGCAGGATCTCAACGAAAGCGGTTCGGCACAGTCCAAGCCGCCGGACCCGGGCGCCGCCGGGCAAGTCACGCGGCCACGCCCGGGCGTCAAGCCGCGTCCGCAAGCGGCGGAGCCCGACGCGACCGTCCCGGCCAAGGGGTTTGCGCCGCAGCCCCCGGCTTTTGCCGAGCCCATCCCGCCGCCGACGCCAACCCCGACGCCGCCGCAGCCGAGGCGGGCGACGCCGCAGGCGACCGAACCGTGGACACCGGCCGACAGCACGGAGGACGAGGTGCCGGCCTGGCTCGCCGAACGCCTGGCCCTCGACGCCGAGCAGCAGCAGCGCACGGAACGCAGCCGCCTCTGGGCGCGGCGCCTCGTGTCCTGGGGCGCGGCCAGCGTGCTGCTGGCCTTGCTGGCCGGCGGCGGCCTCTACCTGTACGACCAGAGCCGGGTCGAAGGCGCGCTGGTGGTGGTGGCGAACACCAATCCCGCCGATCCGCCGAAGGCCGCCCCCGCATCCGCCGCGCCGCGCGTCGACACGGCGCAGGCATCACCGTCCTTGCCGGCGAACGTAGCCGCGCCGGTCACGCCGGTACCCGCGCCGGCTGCGCCTGTCAGTGCGGAGGGAAGTATTGCGGCGGGAAGCACTGCGGTGGGCGGATCGGCAGTCGCACAGACGGACGCCGGCGCAGGCCAGCCCGCGCCGGAATCACCCGCATTGGTCTCCACGACACCGCCGGCGAGCAGCGCGGCCCAGGCCGGACAGGCCGGGCAAGCCGAAGACCAGCCCGCCGACATCGCCCCGCCCAGGCACCAGCGCAGCCATGTCCGCAAGCGCCTCAAGGCCGAGGCCAGCGCCAGGGCGGCCAAGGCCGAACCCTCGGCCCGCCAGCGCCGCGAGGAAACGCTGATGCAATGCCGCGCCCACGGCTATGACGAACGCCAGTGCCTGCGGCGCGGTTGCGAAATGACCCGCTACGGCTTCGCCTGCAAGGGCTGAGGGCTGAAACCGCGGCGGGCCGGCATCACTCTTCGTGGTGGTGCTTCTCGTACTCGTCGGCCTCGGCCTTGGTCGCGTGCACGATGCCGTCCGGGTGTTCCGGCGGCGTGTACAGGGTGTAGAGGCGCATCGGCTCGGTCTTCGAGGTGTTGATCACGTTGTGCTCGGTACCGGCCGGCACCACCACGGCCACGCCGTCTTCCAGCTTGTGCTCTTCGCCGTCCAGGATGGCGACGCCGGTGCCGGCTTCGACGCGGATGAACTGGTCGTGGCCGGTGTGGTGTTCCATGCCGATCTCTTCGCCGGCCTGCAGGGTCATGATGACCAGCTGGCTGCGCGGGGTCGTGTACAGGACCTCGCGAAAGTTGTTACCTGCGAGGGTTTTTTCTTCGATATTGATGCTGTAACCCGACATGCTTGTTCTCCTGTTGATTCAGTTTCGGCAGCTGCCTCTTGCGTTCGACAGCTGCTGCCCAATATCGATTGTATAAGACCGCAGGATTCCGCGCAGGCGGCCACCCCACTGTTATACTCGGGAATTTAAAGTTTCCATAATTTCATGTCGAGCGACCTCAATGCCCAGCGCCGTGCCCAGCTTCTCATCGAGCGGGTGGCGGACTACGCGATCTACATGCTCAATCCGGACGGTACGGTGGCGAGCTGGAACGCCGGTGCCCGCCGCTTCAAGGGTTACGAGGAACAGGAAATCCTCGGCCAGCACTTTTCGCGCTTCTACACGGAAGCCGACCGCGCGGCCGGCGTGCCCGAGCGGGCCCTGAAGACGGCGCTGGAAGCGGGACGCTTCGAGGCCGAAGGCTGGCGCGTGCGCAAGGACGGCAGCCGCTTCTGGGCCTCGGTCGTGATCGACGCGATCCACGACGACAACGGCGAACTGTTCGGCTTTGCCAAGATCACGCGCGACATCACCGACAGGAAGCTGGCCCGCGATGCGCTGCGCCACACCGAGGAGCAGTTCAAGCTGCTGGTCGAGAGCGTGGTCGACTACGCCATCTACATGCTCAGCCCCGAAGGCGTGGTGACGACCTGGAATGCCGGCGCCCGCAAGATCAAGGGCTATGCGGCCGATGAAATCGTCGGCAGCCACTTCAGCCGCTTCTACACCGAGGAAGATCGCCGCAACGGCAAGCCCGAACAGGTGCTGGCCCAGGTACGTGCGGACGGCCGCTTCGAAGCCGAAGGCCTGCGGGTGCGCAAGGACGGCACCGCCTTCCGCGCCAGCGTGGTGATCGACGCCATCCGCGATCCCGAAGGCAAGCTGGTCGGCTTTGCCAAGATCACCCGCGACATCACCCAGCGCACCCAGCTCGAGGATGCGCGCCAGGCCTTGCAGCATTCGCAGCGCCTGGAGGCGGTCGGCAAGCTGACCGGCGGCGTGGCCCACGACTTCAACAACATCCTGCAAGTCATCGGCGGCAGCCTGCAGCTGATGAGCGGCACCGTGGCCGGGATCCCGGCCGCGCAGCGCCACCTGAACATGGCCTTGTCGGCGGTGGACCGCGGCGGCAAGCTGGCGGCCCAGTTGCTGGCCTTCGCGCGGCGCCAGCCGCTGCAGCCGGTGGTGCTGAACGCCGGCCGCGTGGTGCGCGGCATGGAGGACCTGGTGCAGCGCGCCGTCGGCGAGAGCGTCGAGGTGGAGATGGCGGTCTCGGCCTCGCTGTGGAATACCCTGGTCGACCCGCACCAGCTCGAGAACGTGGTGCTGAACCTGGCGATCAACGCGCGCGATGCGATGCCGAACGGCGGCAAGCTCACCATCGAGCTGTCCAATACCATGCTCGACGATACCTATGTGAGCGCGGCCCACGAGGTGCCGTCGGGACAGTACGTGCTGCTGGCGATCAGCGACACCGGTAGCGGCATGACGCCCGAGGTGCTGGCGCGCGCCGTCGAACCTTTCTTTACCACCAAGGGTGAGGGGCAGGGCACCGGCCTGGGCCTGTCGATGGCCTTCGGCTTCGTCAAGCAGAGCGGCGGCCACTTCCGCATCTACAGCGAAGTCGGCCACGGCACCACGATCAAGGCCTATTTCCCGCGTTCACTGGAAGCCGAGCAGGCGCTGCCGGAACAGCTCGGCGGCGAGGTGCGCGGCGGTTCGGAGACCATCCTGGTGGTCGAGGACGACCCGAGCGTGCAGGCCACCGTGGTCGGCATCCTGTCCGAACTCGGCTACCAGGTGCTGCGCGCCGACAACGCCGAGATGGCGCTGGCCGTGCTGCGCGCCGGCGTGCGCTGCGACCTGCTGTTCACCGACGTCGTCATGCCGGGCAAGATCAAGAGCACCGAGATGGCGCGCCAGGCCAAGGCCCTGCTGCCCAACCTGAAGGTGCTGTACACCTCGGGCTATACCCAGAACGCCATCATCCATGGCGGCCGCCTCGACCCCGGCGTCGAACTCCTGAGCAAGCCGTATCGCCGCGAGAAGCTGGCCGCCAAGGTCCGCCAGATGCTGGGCGGGCAGGGCCAGCAGGCCGCCGCGGCGCCGGAACCCCTGGCGCAGCCGGACCGCGTCATCCACCCGGACGGCCTGCGCGTGCTGCTGATCGAAGACGATGCCCAGGCCAGGGAACTGTACCGCGACATCCTGGGCAGTGCCGGCTACCGCGTCGCCGAAGCGCCGACCGCCGCCGCCGCGATCGAACTCCTGGGCCGCGAGCGCTTCGACGTCGCGGTGGTCGACTACAGCCTGCCGGACCAGGACGGCCTGACCCTGGCGCGCCGGATCGTCGCCGACCATCCCGGCGTGGCGCTGGTGTTCGCGTCCGGCTACGGCAGCCTGGTGGCGGGCGCCTCCGACCTGACGGCGCGCGTGCTGACCAAGCCCTTCACCGACCTGCAGCTCAAGCAGGCGGTGATCGCCGCCGTCGCGGCACGGCGGCTGTGACCGGTAGACTGTGACACGTGGCGCGCACGATTGTTTGCAATCTTGCGCCACGCAAAAACTCTTCGTGCTAGCCTTTCTCCATAGCAACTATAAGGAGGAGAAGGCGTGCAATCCCAAGTGAGGAATTCCGTGATGGACGCGATCGGCGAGACCCCGGTCGTCAGGCTTGGCCGGGTGTTCCCGGAGGCGAACGTGGTGGCCAAGCTCGAGTACATGAACCCGGGCGGCAGCATCAAGGACCGCATGGTGCGCTACATGCTGCGCCATATGCCGGCCGGCACCCGCCACGTGGTCGAGAGCTCCTCGGGCAATACCGGCGCCGCCCTCGCCATGGCCAGCGCCGTGATGGGACTGCGCTGCGACGTCACGGTGCCGGACACCACCAGCACCGAAAAGCTCAGGCGCATCGCCGCCTACGGCGCCACCGTCCACGCCTGCGCGCCGGACGAGTACCACGCCTGTGCCGAAGGCCTGGCCCGCGAGCACGAAGCCCACTACCTGGACCAGTATTGCACGCACCTCAACCGCGAGGCCCATTACCGCGACACCGGCCCCGAACTGTGGCGGCAGCTGGCCGGCGAGATCGACGTCTTCGTCTGCGGCGTCGGCTCGGGCGGCACCATCTCCGGCATTGGCCGCTACCTGAAGGAGAGCGATGCGCGGGTGCGCGTGATCGGCGTCGAGCCGCTGCACTCGTCCTACCGCAAGCTGGTGACCGACGAGCGGCCGCACGGCGAGTTCGATACGAAGATAGAAGGCGTCGGCAAGCGCCAGCCTTCGCGCAGCTTCGATCCGGCCGTGGTCGACGACGTGGTGCAGGTGGCGGACGAGGACGCGCTGGCCTGGTGCCGGCGCCTGGCCAGCGAGGAGGGCATCCTGGCGGGCGGATCGAGCGGCTGCGTGGCCGCCGGCATCGCCGGTTTGCTGCCGCATGTGCAGGGCTTGCGCATTGCCACCGTCTTCCCGGACTCGGGCGCCTTCTACCTGTCGAAGTACTTTTAGCCGGTTGCCAGGCATGACAAATCTTACTTACTGAACATATACTGGCGGCTTTATCTTTCCGATAAGGAAATCATGAGCCGCCGTCCTGTTTCCATCCTCGCACTGTCGCTAGCCTTCGCATTCGCGGGCGCAGCCTCCGCCTCGGCTTTTGCCGCCAATGCCGTGGCCGCCGATGCGCCCGCCGTCCAGCGCGACCTGCGCGCCAGCTACACCAAGTACGAGTACCGGATCCCGATGCGGGACGGCACGAAGCTGTTCACCGTGGTCTACGTGCCGAAGGACGGCTCGAAGAGCTATCCCTTCCTGATCAACCGTACCCCGTACAGCGCCGGCGTGTACGCCGACGGCGAGCTGCGCTACGGCGAGGACTGGTACCCGGCCTCGATCGGTCCATCGAAGGAATTCGAGGACGCCGGCTACATCTTCGTCAAGCAGGACGTGCGCGGCCGCTATATGTCCGAGGGCAAGTGGCAGGAGATGACCCCGCACCTGAAGGCGCAGCGCGCCGCCGGCGAGGGCCAGGAAAGCCAGGACATGTACGACACCATGGAATGGCTGCTCAAGCACATCCCCAACAACAACGGCAAGGCCGGCATCTACGGCATCAGCTACCCGGGCTTCTATACCTCCGCCAGCATCATCGATTCCCACCCCTCGATCAAGGCGGCCTCGCCGCAGGCGCCGGTGACGGACCTCTACATGGGCGACGACTCCTACCACGGCGGCGCCTTCATGTTGGCCGGGAACTTCGGCTTCTACGCCAACTTCGTCGAGCAGAAGAACCCGACCACCGGCCCGAAGAGCCGCGAGCGCTTCGACTACGGCGCCTCCGACGCCTACGACTTTTTCCTGCGCCACCTGACCATGCCGAACATCCTGGCGACCTTGACCGACGGCCAGCGCGCCTACCTGGCGCCGACCATCGAGCACGACACCTATGACCAGTTCTGGCAGTCCCGCGACATTGCGCGCCACCTGAAGGGCGTGAAGGCCGCGGTGCTGAGCGTGGGCGGCTGGTTCGACGCCGAAGACCCGCAGGGCCCGTTCACGACCTACCAGGCGGTCAAGAAGTTCAACCCGGCCACCTTCAGCGGCCTGGTGATCGGTCCCTGGGTGCACGGCGGCTGGGCGCGCTACGACGGCCAGCAACTGGGCCACGTGCGCTTCGACAGCAAGACCGGCGAATACTTCCGCACCCAGATCCAGTTCCCCTTCTTCGAACAGCACCTGAAGGGCGTGAAGCCGGCCCGGCCGATCGCCGAGGTAACCGTGTTCGAGACCGGCTCCAACATCTGGCGCCAGTACACGGCCTGGCCGCCGGCGCCGGCCAAGGCGCGCATGCTCTACCTGGCGCCCGGCGGGAAGCTGAGCTGGACCCAGCCGGCCGCCGGCGCCGACTATGACGAGTACGTCTCGGATCCGAAGAAACCGGTGCCCTATATCGGCTATGCGTCGACCGGGGTGCCGCAGGAATACATGGTGTCCGACCAGCGCTTCGCCGCCACCCGCCCGGACGTGCTGACCTACCAGTCGGACGTGCTGGAAGAGGACGTCACCATCGCCGGCCCGGTCACGCCCAAGCTGTTCGTCTCGACCACCGGCACGGACGCCGACTGGGTCGTCAAGCTGATCGACGTGTATCCGAACGAGTACCCATCGAGTGAGCGCGGCCCTCGAGGCAGGGACGTCGGCGCCCCCGAGACCAGCCTGGCCGGCTTCCAGCAACTGGTGCGCGGCAACCCGCTGCGCGGCAAGTTCCGCAACAGCTTCGAGAAACCGGAGCCTTTCGTGCCGGGCAAGATCGAGGCAATCAGCTACCATCTGGGCGACGTCAACCACACCTTCCGGCGCGGCCACCGCATCATGGTGCAGGTGCAGAGTTCCTGGTTCCCGCTGATCGACCTGAACCCGCAAACCTTCACCTCGATTCCGAAGGCCAGGCCGGAAGATTTCAAGGCCGCGACCCAGCGTGTCTACCATGCGGCGCAGACGCCTTCGGGGCTGCAGCTGATGGTGATGCCGGCGCATTGATGCGCGCACGCGGCCGTTCGAAAGGAGCAGCAGGATGAGCGACCGCGTCGCAGTCGAGTTAAGCAAAGCCTACCGCCTGATGAACCACGGCCCGACCGTGATCGTCACCAGCCGCCACGGCGGGCGGTCCAACATCATGTCGGCGGCGTGGTCGATGCCGCTCGACTTCGACCCGCCCAAGGTGGCGGTGGTGATCGACAAGTCGACCTTCACCCGCGGCCTGGTCGAGGCCTCGGGCGAGTTCGTGCTGAACATCCCGTCGCGGGCGCAGGCGCGCCTGACCGTCGACGTCGGCAACCAGACCGGCGCCGAGGTCGACAAGTTCGCCGCGCACGGCATTGCCACCGCCGCGGGGTCGAAAGTGGCCGCGCCGCTGGTCGAAGGCTGCCTGGGCTGGCTGGAGTGCCGGCTGATTCCGGAGCCGCACATCCAGCAGGCCTATGATCTCTTCCTCGGCGAAGTCGTGGCCGCCTGGGCCGATCCCGCCGTGTTCGACGGCGCGTACTGGAAGATGGAAGAGGGCGGCATGCGCAGCATTCATTACGTGGCGGGCGGCCACTTCTTCGAGATCGGGGCGCCGTTCTTTGCCGGCGACGACATGGGCTGATTGCGCGCCGGCGCCATCAAGGCTTGTGGCCGTGATGACAATACCCTAAGATTGTCATTCCAATCACTTTCGTATCGGGCGCGCCCATGAAGCGGATCACCTTGACCCTCGTTCTCGCCGCGGCGCTGTCGCACACGGGAGGATCCGCGCTTGCCGAGGAAACCCGGTTCAAGCTGCCCTCGATCGACGCGGCGCGCTGCAAGTTTCCCGGCTACCCAAAGCCGGCCTTGCGAAGGGGCGAGGAAGGCCTGGTCATCGTCGGCGTCCAGGTGGATGAAAGCGGCGCCGTGCTCGACTCTACAATCCTGTTGTCCAGCGGTTCGGCCGACCTCGACCAGGCCGCGCAGACCGCTTTCAGGAAATGTCCCCATACGCCAGGCACGCTCAACGACCGGCCGGTGACGATGTGGGGGCAGGTCCAGTATGTGTGGACGATGGAGCCGTCGAGCGGCAAGCTGTGGAAGGGGCTCCAGCAAGCCGCCCTCGACGGCAACCTGGAAGCGCGCTATGCGCTTGGCGCGCTGCTGAGCGCGCCAAGCAGGACCGAGGCGGAGCAGGCGGCCGGCCTGAAGCTGGTGATCAGCGCGGCCGAAGCCGGGCAGCCCATGGCGCAGATCGCGCTGGCTTCCAAGTACGAGTCCGGAAAGCAGGTTCCCAGGGATATCGCCGAAGCGCACCGCCTGTACGCCAAGGCCGCCGCGCAGGGCAACGTCGTCGCGATCGACCACTTGCGCGTGCTGGGCGATGCACACTGAGGGTTTCAGGACCCATGACGTGGCGGGCGGCCACGTTCCGCGCGACCCCGGCGTCCAGGTGCCGGCGAGGCTGGTGGACTCCTGCCTGTCGACCCTGAGCGTCGACGTCGACCCGCGCTAGCGATAGCTCTCGAGTGCGCGCAACTCGGCCGTCCGCTGGGAGGTCAGCAAGGTCCTGATCGCGTCCGCGCCTGGACCCGAAGGCAGGCTGGCGCGGAAGGCGAGGAAGGCGTCGCGGTAGGCCAGCCAGAGGCGCTGGTCCTTGCGCACGTCGGCGTGTTCGATGGTCGAGTCGCCGATGCGGTCGGGATGGCCGTCCTGGGTCGACGGAATCGCCATGACCTTGCCATAGGCCTCGTTCAGCTGGCGGTCCCATTGCGCGAAGTCCTCGGCGGATGCGGCGGGCAGCTTGCCGGCGACGGTGTCGAGCATGGCTTGCATGGCTTGTTCACGCAGCTTGGCCTGGCGCTGGAAGGCGAAGTCCGCTGCAGCCGTGCCGCGGGCGTCGTTCTCGCCGCTGCCGGCTTCGCTGGCGTAGCGCTCCGCCGCCTGGCGCAGCGTCGAGAATGCTGCGCGGCTTGCGGCAGGAAGCGCGCGTTCCATTCGCTCCAGGCGGGCATTGCGCGTCCGGCCGTTCTGCGTTTCCCGCCGCTGCGCGCAGACGGCGCCCATATAGCCGCTGGTGATGTCGTCGCAGACATCGATGGGTTTGTCCTGTGCCTGCGCGCCGGCGAGATGGGCGACGCGCGACGTCATCTCGGCCTTTGCGATGTAGTCGACGATGCAGGCGTGATGAATCGCCCGGTCCATATCGCGCGCCACGCCATAGCCGTTCGCATACAGCATCATCAGCACGCCGTTGTCGTTCTTTGCCAGCGCGCAGGCGCGGACCTGATCCCATTCGGCCTGCGAGGTGCTGGCCTGGCTGCGCTTGCGGTCATAGAGGTCGACGGCGTCGCAGTCCGGCGCCGCCCTGACTTGTGCAGGGGCAGGCGCCGGCTGCACCCGTTCGACCCGCATGCACTGCTTGTACCAGTCCTCATCCTTTGAAAACGGCACGCCGAAGTTGGCGGTGTTCGGATAGGGGCCGGCAGCCAGCACCGCAGCCGACGCGGCCAGCGCCATCGCCGCCCAGGCCAAGGCAAGGCGCCTCATGCTACCCGATGGCTCAGGACTTCATTCAGCCGCGCCACCAGATTCTGCCGCGCCTCGGTGGCATGATGGTCGGACATCTCGACCGCCCGCGCGACGTCGCCGTCGGCGATCGCCTGCGCCATCGCCTCGTGCTCGTCCCAGATCGATTCGCGCTGCATCGCCGATTGCAGCACCGCGCCCATCACGCGCCGCAAATGCACCCAGTGGAACTGGGTCGTCTCGAAGATCAGCGGATTGCCCGAGGCCTGGTAGATCGCGGTATGGAAGGCGATGTCGGCATCGATCATCGCCTTCACGTCCTTGCCGCGCGAAGCCTTGCGGCCGTTGGCGATGATGTGCGGGTCGATCGCGGCCTTGCGTTCGGCGGCCAGGCGCGCCGCCAAGGTGTCGAGGGCGCCGCGCACCTGGTAGAGGTTGCCGATCCATTGCGGATCGAGCTCCGCCACCAGCACGCCGCGTCCCGGCGCATCCTTTACCAATCCGTCCTTCTTCAGCAGGCGCAGGGCCTGCAGCACGGGCGAGCGCGAGACGTCCATCTGCTCGGCGATTTCCTCCTGGGTGATGCGGGCGCCGGGCGGCAGCGAGCCGTCGCTGATGGCGTCCAGCAGCGATTGATAGACCTGGTCGACGAGGTCGGGACGTACCTGGATTTTCGATAATTGTTTGAGCATGGGTTCACCTTTGTATTCAGTATACGTCTACTGGAACCGAAGTCAATTTATTAAGCCGTGACACCGGAACGGGAGCGCGCGATACAAAAAATCGGTTGACAAGCGCGCCGGGTGAGCTAAGAATGTACTCTGTATACAGAACACAGAGCGGCCGGCACCCTACGAAGAATCCGGACCGCAAGCTGTGCGAACGACAAAAAATTTTGCCTGTATGCTTTGTATACAGAATACGGAACACGGATGCAGCCCCAGGGCGCAGCCACCATCGAGCCAGAGGAGACCCACATGAACACCCGCGACAAGACCGCCGAAGCCGCCGCCCAGACCCAGCCGGTTGCGAAGAAACTGATCCCTTACGGCGGCTACCACACCAATAAAGTGCCGGGCCACGATCCGGAACTGACCGAAGTCGGTCCCGGCACGCCGATGGGCGAGTACATGCGCCGCTTCTGGCATCCGGTCTGCATGTCGATGGAGCTGACCGATACCCCGCACTTCCTGAAGATCCTCGGCGAAGAGCTGGTCGCCTTCCGCGACGGTTCCGGCCGCGTCGGCCTGCTGCACGCCCACTGCGTGCACCGCGGCGCCTCGCTGGAATATGGCGCGATCCAGGAAAAGGGCATCATGTGCTGCTACCACGGCATGGTGTTCGACGTCGACGGGACCTGCCTCCACGTGCCGTTCCCGAAGGGCGAGGAGAAGGAGGCCGAGAAGTACGCCTGCTCCATCAAGCAAGGCGCGTACAAGGCCTTCGAGCGCCACGGCCTGGTGTTCGCCTATATGGGCCCGCCGGAAGACGAACCGCCTTTCCCCGAGTGGGAGGGTAACTTCACGGTGGCCGAGGGCGACGAACTGGTCCCCTACAGTAACTTCCAGCACTGTAACTGGCTGCAGGTGCAGGACAACGCCGCCGACAACTTTCACCCGACCGCGCTGCACTCGGCCAAGAACGTCGTCAACAAGCAGTACCAGGGCACGACCTTCGACGAAGTCGGCGCCGCCTCGATGGAAGTCGCGCCGGACATGCAGTTCATCCCCGTGCACGGCGGCCGCGGCCTGGCATGCGCCGGCGCCCGCCGCGTCAACAAGGACAAGCTCTTCGTGCGCGTCCAGCACCAGGTGCTGCCGAACCTCAGCCTGCACGCCTACACCTCGGAAGACGGCTCGAACAAGAAGCTGTTCTCGCGCTTCCACATCATTCGCTGGACCGTGCCGGTCGACGACGTGAATTCGAAGATGATCGGCTGGCGCGTGATGGGCCCCGGCATCGACACCCGCGGCATCGGCAACAAGCAGATGGTCGGCTACGAGACCATCGATTTCCTCGAAGGCCAGGTGGCGATGCGGCGTCCCGAACGCTTCGGCAAGTACAAGCTCGAAGACATGCCGCCGATTCCGTCGGACCACCGCGCGCGCCACAATTACAAGGAGTGCCAATACGCGCCGGGCGACTACGAAGCCATCATCAGCCAGCGCCCGATCGCGGTGCACGCGCTGGAAAACCCGACCAAGTTCGACGCCGGCGTCTTCCTGTTCCGGAAGATGCTGCGCGACGCGGTCCGCGGCAGCAATCCGGCCGCCGGCCCGCGGGAATTCGCGCAGTGGCTGCGCGATAACGCGGCCGCGCCGAACAGCTATTGCTCGGGCAATGTGCTGGAGGTGCCGGAAGGAGGGACCGTCGAGGAAGAAGTGGCGCGCCGCCGCCATGTGACGCGCCAGATCGTCGCAATCCTCACGCAAAGCGAAAGCCTGAAGGGCGACGAGCGCGCGGCCTTCGTGCGCCGGAAGTTCGACGAGCTGGAACAGTCGACCAGGCAGTAATTCCGCAGGAGGCAGCCATGGAAATGACCCAGACCCACATCATCGGCCGCGACAGGAGCACGCTCTCGCTGCTGGTGCGCCAGATCCGCTTCGAGGCGAGCGGCATCAATTCCTACGAACTGGTGCATCCGCAGGGCGAGGAGCTGCCGGCTTTCAGCGCCGGCGCCCACATCGATATCCATCTTCCGAACGGGATGACGCGCCAGTACTCGCTGTGCAATTCGCCGGCCGAGCGCCACCGCTACGTGATCGCCGTGCTGCGCGACGAGAAGGGGCGCGGCGGTTCGAAGGCCCTGCATGAGGCACTGCGGGTGCAGGACCTGGCCACGGTCAGCGCGCCGCGCAACAACTTCGAGCTGGCGCCGCAGGCGAAGAAGGTGCTCCTGCTGGCCGGCGGCATCGGCGTGACGCCGCTGAAGTCGATGGCGCATGCGCTCGACCAGGCCGGCATCCCCTTCGAGCTGCACTACTGCGCCCGCAATCCCGGCTGCGCCGCGTTCAGGGAAGAACTCGGCATCGCCTGGCAGCACGGCAAGCTAGTGCATCACTTCGACCACGGCAATCCGGCCGACGGCCTCGATATCGAAGCCCTGCTGCGCGAACCGGAAGAGGGCGTCCACCTGTTCTACTGCGGCCCGGCCGGTTTCATGAAGGCCTGTGCGGAAGCGTCCGGCCACTGGCCGGCCGGCACGGTCCACTGCGAGCACTTCAAGGCACCCGAGCCGCCGGCCGGCGCAGCGACGCCGGCACCCGGCGCCTTCATCGTGAAGATCGCCAGCAGCGGCGCCATGCTCGAAGTGCCGGCCGACCGCAGCATCGCCGACGTGCTGGAGCAGAACGGCGTCCGCATCGAAACTTCCTGCCAGGCCGGCCTGTGCGCTACCTGCAAGATCCGCTATCTCGAGGGCGAAGTCGACCACCGCGACTACATCCTCGGCGACGACGAGCACGGCCAGTTCCTGACCGCCTGCGTGTCGCGCGCCACCAGCCCGGTGCTGGTACTCGATCTATAAATCACTGAAGGAGACAACATGCTGGACAAAGTAAAACAGTTCGCCCCCGTCGAGGCGGAACGCATCGCGCAATCGCAGAAAGACGCGCTGCGATCGATCTACCATCCGCGCCAGGCCGACGTCATCTACCCCGAAATCCCGGCCTTCGACGATCCGGCCGAGGAACGCCGCCACCGCAAGGAGCGCCTGGTCGCGGCCTGCCGCGCCTTCGCCCAGCACGGCTTCGACTACGGCTTCGCCGGCCACCTGACGGTGCGCGACCCCGAGCATCCGGAGCTGTACTGGACCAACCCGATGTGCGTCCACTTCTCGCAGGTAAAGGTGTCGAACCTGATCCTGGCCGACCACCAGGGCCGCGTGGTCGAGGGAGAGTATGCGATCAACCGCGCCGGCTTCGTGCTGCACGCCGCGGTGCATGAAGCGCACCCGGACATCGTCGCGATGTGCCATGCGCATACCGTCTACGGCACCGCTTTTGCATCGCTAGGCCGCGAACTCGATCCGATCAGCCAGGACGCCGCCGCCTTCTTCGAGGACCACGTCGTGATCCGCGAAGAGGCGGGCCAGGTGGCGGTGGAGGAAAAGGCGGGGCTGTCGGTGTGCGACTGGTTCAAGGGCGTGAAGGCGGCGATCCACCAGAACCACGGCCTGCTGACCGCCAGCCGGCACAGCATCGAGTCGGCCGCCTTCTGGTTCATCGCGCTGGAGCGCTGCTGCCGGCAGCAGCTGATGATCGAAGCGACCGGCATCAAGCCGGTGATGGTGCCGCCGGACCGCTCGCGCTACAGCCGCGAGCACGTCGGCAGCGAATACATCGGCTGGCTGCACTTCCAGCCGATTTTTGACCAGTTGGCAAAAACGCAGCCCGATATGTTTAACTGAGGTTTGACTGATGTTCAGTTAGCTATCCCGCTGCTCCATTGTTTCAAGCCGCCGACCACGGGCGGTGACACCGCGGACGATAGACCACGGAAGCGGCATCCACGAGATGCCGCCCGACCGGGCACGTTCCATAACCATATCTGGAGACAAAACAATGCTGAGCTCAACCAAGGTGGCAGTTGGCGCATCCACGATCGACGAAGCGTCCAGGGCGTACTCGAAGGTCGCCTGGCGCCTGCTGCCTTTTCTGTTTCTATGCTACGTCTTCGCCTATCTCGACCGCGTGAACGTCGGCTTCGCGAAGCTGCAAATGATGTCCGATCTCGGCCTGTCCGAGGCCGTCTACGGCATGGGCGCCGGCGTCTTCTTCGCCGGCTACCTGATGTTCGAAGTCCCGAGTAACATCGTCATGCTCAGGGTGGGCGCCCGCAAGTGGATCACCCGCATCATGGTGACCTGGGGCGTGATCTCGGCGGCCATGATGTTCGTGAAGTCGCCGGCCAGCTTCTATGCGCTGCGCTTCCTGCTGGGCGTCGCCGAAGCCGGCTTCTTCCCCGCCATCCTGCTGTACCTCACCTACTGGTTCCCGGCCAGCCGCCGCGGCAAGGTCACGGCCCTGTTCATGACCGGCATCCCGATGTCCGGCGTGATCGGCGGACCGCTGTCCGGCCTGATCATGGGCACGATGGACAATGTCGGCGGCCACCACGCCTGGCAGTGGGTGTTCGTGCTGGAGGCCATTCCCACCATCATCCTCGGCTGCATGGCCTGGTTCTTCCTGGACGATAAAGTGGCCGACGCCAAGTGGCTGAACGACAGCGAGAAGTCGCTGATCGAGCACGACCTCGCCCAGGACAAGCACGGCAGCCACCTGCACAACCTGCGCGACGGCCTGGTGAACCCGCGCGTCTGGCTGCTGAGCGGCATCTACCTGTTCTACACCATGGGCCTGTACGGCATCAGCTTCTGGCTGCCGACCATCATCAAGGCCAGCGGCGTCTCCAGCCCCTTCGACATCGGCATGCTCACCTGCATCCCGTACGCCGCCGCGACGATCACCATGATCCTGGTCGGCCGCAGTTCGGACATCCGGCGCGAACGCCGCTGGCACCTGGCGCTGGCAGGCGTCGCCGGCGCCGTCGGCCTGACCTGGAGCGCGGCCTACGCCGACAACACCGCCATCGCCATGCTGGCGCTGACCCTGGCGACCATGGGCATCATCACCACGATCTCGCAATTCTGGCTGCTGCCTCCCGCCGTATTGACAGGTGCGGCCGCCGCTGCCGGCATCGCGCTGGCGAATTCGGTCGGCAGCGTGTCCGGCATGATCGCGCCCTACATGCTGGGTGTGGTGAAAACCATGACAAACAGCACGAATGCGGGCGTTATCGCGATTGCCGTCTGTCTATTAGTTGGCTGTGTGCTAACCTTTGCATTGCCTGCAAAGGCGGTCAACCCAAGATAATGCGGACAAAAAACGGAGACAACGGATGAGGAAGAAACTGATCGTATCTGCCTTGCTGGCGTCAGCATCGCAGTTGGCTGGCGCCCAGACTAACGTCACTATTTACGGCATGCTCGACACGGCGGTGGTACGCGAAAGCGGCGGCACCGCCGGCTCGATGACCAAGATCACCGGCGGCACCACCGGCGGCTCGCGGCTCGGCTTCAAGGGCACCGAGGACCTCGGCAACGGCCTCAAGGCGCTGTTCCTGATGGAGAGCGGCTTCCAGCCCGACACCGGTGCATCGGGCCAGGGCGGCCTGCTGTTCGGACGCCAGATCTATGTCGGTTTGCAGGGCGGCTTCGGCAGCGTGCTGCTCGGCCGGCAATACACGCCGCACTACCTGGTGCAGGTGTTTGCCGATCCCTTCGGTTCGGGCTGGGTCGGCGATACCAAGAACCTGCTCGGCACCAGCGGCAATTCCTTCAGCCGCATGGACAACACGGTCAAGTACATCTCGCCGACCGCCAACGGCGTGACCGTGGAACTGGTGGCGGCGCCGGGCGAGGTCAGCGGCAGCAGCGCCTCCGGCCGCCAGCTGGGCGGATCGCTGGCCTGGGCCAACGGCCCGCTGCAGGTCCGGCTCGGCTACCACAACCGCAACAACGATAGCGCGACCCTGCATGGTACCGAGAATGCGAAGAACACGACGATCGCCGCCGTGTACGACTTCGGCGTGGTCAAGCTGCACGGGCTGTACGACTGGAACCGCGGCCTGAACAGCTCGGTGCTGCGCAACACGGCGAATCCCTACGGCCGCCCGGCGATCGCTTCGACCGACAGCCGCGATGCGATGGTGGGCCTGACGGTGCCCATCGGTGGCGTCCACGCCTTGCTGGCTTCGTACATCTACAAGGATGACCGTACGGCCTTCAACCAGGATGCGTCGCAGGTTGCGATCGGCTACCGCTATACCTTGTCGAAGCGGACCGACATCAATATGGCGATCTCGAAGATCAATAACCGGAATGGCGCGAGCTATACGGTGGGTAGTGCGATCGAGTCGGGGACCGGGGACAAGTCGGCGATGATTGGGTTGCGGCACTCGTTCTGAGGTGGGACCTTATCAGGTTCGGGAGCTGAGACCGGCGTTGAGGCCGACTCAGCTCCCGACAGAAGGGCGCTGTCTCAGTGGGCGATTACAAATTCTCTTGCGGAGTCAGGAGGATATCGCGTAGACACTGGATCTCCACGAAAAACCTAATTGGTAAATGGCGCCCCTTTTTTGAATACAAACTAATTTAGAGGAGAACTTTGACTGCATGTCGTGGGCGACGTTTTTTGAGGCTTATTACTGACAATATTTGCCTTGGCTGCAGCTTGCGGTGCTATCGTGGGGCAGATCGTAAGACTTGAAATCTGACTAATTGATGCTGAGTTCGAAGTCGGTCTTGTTGCCGAGCTTTCGGTTAAAGATACTTGTGATTCATCAACCTTTTTTTGCGAATTCGCGGGATTTGTACTCTGCCCGAAAAGTTTGCTGCGTTCCGAAGTTAAATCAGCTCTCCACATTGAAAGCCCTGCATGAATTCCAATCGAAAGCAAAATGAAAAGCATCGCTATCGAACCGGCGATCGACCATTTTTTTGTTAATTGATAGGCACGTTCGCCTTTTTTTACGGTCTCCCACTCGGTCTTCAGAATGTGTCGACAGAAGCCAGTCATCTCGTTTGCCGCAGCGTGAACCTTCTCCCGCAGGGAAGCCATTTCCTCAGGTTTTTCAGAGTTTTGTAAATCCTGGAGGAGACCTATGATTAAATTGAAGTGCTGTTCAACGCGGCTAAAACTAATGTCATCGGGCTTGAAATGCAGTCTTGCTCTTGCATACGATTGATAAATTTGCTGCCGGGTTTCGCGGACAAGTGCTTGGTTTTCTTTTAGGCTATGCTTAAAATGTTCAGTGGCATTCTCCTTAAGCTCTTCTTGCCCCTTAGGGAAATCTTCCTTGTGCAGGTCATATAGTCTCTGCGCAACTTTGTTGGTCGATGTAATGTGCGATGCTTGCGCATTTAATAAACCAATAAGACTAGCCAACTCTGTTCGAGCAGAGTCAGTCCAATTCTGTCGATAATCCGTTGTCTTGCTTTCTTTTTCGTTGACTAGTTTGACAATACTAAGTACAGAGGTGATGAAGCCCGCAAGGGACGATAGAAAGGCTGTCAATAATATTTTATCCATATTTTAAAACCACACATACGTGCGCGGCTAGAGCTTGATAACTCATATATTATGGACAAAATTATATTTTCTTGCAAGTAAGATAAATTTCAATTTGCCATGAAATTTTCGTTTTGATGAGTCGGCGCTATTTCCACATGACGTGGCGAAATTCAGTGAGGAGCTCATCGGCTTAGTTCTAGTCGCCGCAATTCCCGAAACCGATACCCCATCCCTAACAGTGCCAACCAAACCGGAATCAACCAAACCGACACCCGCATCTCCGGCGTCATATACATGATCACTAAAATCCCCGCCAAAAACGCCAGGCAAATCCAGTTCGTCACCGGATAGAACGGGCTGCCGAACACCGGCTTCTCTCCACGTAGAGCCTTGGCCTGGCGAAAACGTAGATGACTCCAGCTGATCATCGCCCAGTTGATCATCATCCCCGCCACGGCCAGGCCCATCAGCATGCCCAGCGCCTTGCCCGGCAGCGCATAGTTGACGGCCACGCAGATGACGGTCGCCACGGCCGACACGCCCAGCGACACCAGCGGCACGCCGCGCTCGTTCACCTTCAGCAGCGCGCGCGGGGCGTGACCCTGGGTGGCGAGGCCGTACAGCATGCGGCTGTTCGAATACACGCAGCTGTTATAGACCGAGACGGCGGCGGTCAGCACCACCAGGTTCAGCACGTGGGCGACCGCGCCGGCGTCGAGTGCCTTGAAGATCAGGACGAAGGGGCTGGCGCCGGGCTTGATCTGGTCCCAGGGATACAGCGAGAGCAGCACGGCCAGCGAACCGACGTAGAACACCAGGATGCGCCACAGGGCCTGGTTGGTGGCTTTCGGGATCGACTTCGACGGGTTGTCGGCCTCGGCCGCCGTGATGCCGATGACTTCCAGGCCGCCGAAGGAAAACATCAGCACCGCCATCGACATCACCAGGCCTTCGATGCCGTGGGCGAAGAAGCCGCCGTGCTGCCACAGGTTGGCCACGCCCGCCTGCGGACCGGCGCCGCCCGAAAACAGCAGGAAGATGCCGTACAGGATCATGGCGACGATGGCGACCACCTTGATGACCGCGAACCAGAATTCGGTCTCGCCGAAGGCGCGCACGTTGAACATGCTGATGGCGTTGGCGAACACGAAGCAGCCGAGGGCCGAGACCCAGGTCGGGATCTCCGGGAACCAGTACTGCACGTAGATGCCCACCGCGGACAGCTCGGCCATGCTGACCAGCACGTACAGCACCCAGTAGTTCCAGCCGGTCATGAAGCCGGCGAAGCGGCCGCAGTATTTATCGGCAAAGTGGCTGAACGAACCGGCCACCGGTTCGTCGACCATCATCTCGCTGAGCTGGCGCATGATCAGGAAGGCGATCAGGCCGGCCACCGCATAGCCCAGCAGGATCGAGGGGCCGGCCATGCTGACCGTCTGCGCGACGCCGAGGAAGAGGCCGGTGCCGATCGCGCCGCCGAGGGCGATCAGCTGGATGTGCCGGCTCTTGAGGCCGCGTTTGAGGTGGTTTTCGTGGAGCGCCATCGGGTTCCCGCCTTAGGTGTATTCCTGAAAGACAGGAATGATAATCGATGCCTGTCCTGCGGGGGAGATTATCGCCCGCCGTTCTCTACGCATTCATGTATTGACATGTGCAAAGAGTTGTAAGGATCGGCAACTTTTGCTGCTGTTCAGGTATCCTGCACGCTTCGTTCGTCCGGCATTGCGTCCGGTCGGCGCTTTCGAGACTCGTTCAACGCCTACAACAATCAAATGAACCACTCCCAACGCAAGCTTGGCGGCGGTGCGTCCCGGCGCCGCCGCGCCCATTACCTGGCACTCGGCCTGGCCTTGTGCGACCTCGCCGTCCTGCATCCAGCCATCGCCCAGACGGCGGACAGCGCGCCGGCCGCGGCCCCGGCATCGAGCGGCGCCACCAGTGGCCAGGCCGCGACCGGCGGCAAGGTCCAGTCCGTGAACGTGGTCGGCGAACGCCAGACCAACCGCATCGACCGCCAGGTCTACGACGTCAAGAGCGATGCCAGCAGCTCGAACGGCAGCGCCGCCGATGCGCTCGGCAATGTGCCGTCGGTCGGCGTCGATCCGGACGGCACCGTGTCCCTGCGCGGCAATACGAATGTGCAGATCCTGGTGGACGGCAAGCCATCGGCGATGCTGCAGGGGGAAGGGCGCGGCGCGATGCTGCAGGCCATGCCGGCCGAGGACATCGATTCGATCGAGGTCATCAACAATCCCGGCGCGGAGTTCGGCAACGAGGGCGGCGGCGGTCCGATCCTGAACCTGGTGATGAAGCGTTCGCGCCGTCCGGGCGGGCAGGGCGTGGCCAACGTCAATTACGGGACGGCCGGGCGTTACAACTCGACGGTGGGTGGCGGCTACAACAGTGGACGCTGGGGCATGCAGGGCCGCGTCTTCGTCCGGCACGACGGCCGCAACCAGACCACCGGCACCGAGCGTGACCGCATCGATCCGCGCACCGGTGCCGACCAGCATACGAGCACGACGGGCATGCGCACGGGCCTCAACGACATGGCGGGCGCGAGCGGCCAGCTCTCATACAACCTGGGCCAGGACGACACGCTGGAGGCCAGCGCCGGCCACACGAAGCGCGACACCGACAACTTCGTCCGCAACCATTACGTCATCGCCAACGACGGCGCCCCGTACAGCGACTACGTGCGCACCCAGAAGACCAGCGGCGACAACACCGCCACGAACCTGGGCGCCCGCTGGGACCACAAGGGCGAGAAGATCGGCGAACTGTTCCGCATGGACCTGCGCGTGTCCAGCACGGACAACGCGAGCGACGCGCGTTTCGCCAACCGGTACACGCTCGCGCCGCCGCGCCCCATCGATCCGGGCCAGCCCTTCTCGGGCACGGACACCAGCAGCCTGCAGGACATCGCCAACAAGGTGCGGATCGTCGACTACACCGGCGACTACGAGACCCCGCTCGAGAGCGGCGCCATCGTCAAGCTGGGCTACAAGATCATCGACACCGACAGCCAGTTCGACAACCGCTACTTCGACTTCGATCCGCGCACCGGCGCCGCGGTCGCGAATGGCCGCCGCACCAACGCCTTCGAGGTCGACGAGCGCGACGCCGCCCTGTACGGCTCCTACCAGTGGAAGGTGAACGAGCGCTGGGGTGCCCTGGTCGGCCTGCGTACCGAGCACACGCACATGGACCTGGAGCAGCCCGGCCTGAGCGCCACCAACAGCTACCTGAACTGGATCCCGAGCGCCTTCGCGACCTACAAGCTGAACGACACGACCAATCTGCGTTTCGCCTACGCGCACCGGATCCGGCGCGCCACCGGCGACCAGCTGAACCCCTTCGTCACCTATGTCGACGAGCTGAACGAAAAGAGCGGCAACCCGAAACTGAAGCCGGTGCAGACCGACTCCTTCGAGATCGGCTACGAGACCAAGGCCGGCCAGCTGAACGCCAACCTGCGCGCCTATTACCGCGCCGACCGCGACATGATCCGCAGCCGCCAGGTGGCGGTCAACGACACCGTCCTGCTGACGACATTCGAGAACGGCGGCCGCAACCGTGCCGGTGGCCTGGAGTTTTCGCTGAACGGCAAGCTCACGCCGCAGCTGACGATCAACACCAGCGGCAACCTGGCCTACACCGAGCAGCAGCAGATCGACATCACGGGTGCCGAGTACACGCGATCGGCGACCTCGCTGACCGCGCGCGGCCGCCTGAACTACCAGATGACGCCGCAGGACATGCTGCAGTTCATGATCAGCGCCCAGGGCAAGACCCTGGTCGGCACCGGCTACCGCGAACCCTTGGCGACCCTGAACTTCACCTACAAGCGCAGCCTGACACCGCAACTGTCGCTGGTGTTCGACGTCCGCGACGTGTTCCGTTCGCAGAAGATGGAAACCATCACCGATACCACCTACCTGAAGCAGCACTCGATCACGCGCTACGACGGGCGCATGGCCTTCATCGGCCTGTCCTACCGCTTCGGCGGCGTGCAGGGCGGCGGTCAGCGGCGCGAGGGCCGCGGTCCGGACGGCGAAGGCCGGCGTGGCGGTCTGCCGCCGGGCGGCCCGGGCGGCTTCGGCGGCGGTGGTCCGGGCGGCGGCGGCCCGGGCATGTAGATCAGACGCTGTGCGGCAGGCCGAGGTTGCGGTTTGCCGGCACGGCGACGTCGATCAGCTTGGGCTTGGGCAGGTTCAGCTGGCCCATCAGCTCGACGAAATCGGCGCGCGTGCGGTTCGCCAGGCGCGCGTTGTTCCTCTTTTCCCAGCCGATGGTCGACACCGACTGTCCCTTGTAGTCGTGGCCCGGCCAGACCCTGGTCTCGTCGGGCAGGCCGAACAGCTTGCCGGTGACGCTGTCGTACAGCGCATCCGCGCTCCCACCCTGGAAATCGGTGCGTCCGCAGCCGTTGATCAGCAGGGTGTCGCCGGTGAACACATTCCCCCGCCAGACATAGCACATGCTGCCCGCCGTGTGGCCGGGCGTGTGGATCACCGAAATCGTCTCCTCCTTGCCGAAGCGGATGGTGTCGCCGTCGCGCAGCTGCAGTTCCGCCGTCGGGACGCCGCAGCCGCTCGGCACGGCGGTCTTGGCCCCGGTCAGCGCGTGCAGGCGGCCGGCCGAGGTCACGTGGTCGGCGTGGACGTGGGTTTCCAGCACGTAGGCCAGGCGCAGGCCGAGCCTGTCGACATGGGCCAGGTCGCGCTCACAGTGCTGGTCGACCGGATCGATGATCACCGCTTCCTTGTCGTCGGGGCCGGCGATGATGTAGGTGAAGGTGGACGAGACGGGGTCGAACAGTTGGATCGGATTCATGCCATGTCTATACAAGAAGGTGAATGCCGCAGTGTGCCATGTTGGTGTCGGAGCGGCAAGTTTCCGGACCCTCCAGCCGCCGCTACCCCGTGAACCGCTGATACCCGATCTCGCGAAAATAATGCCGAATCCCCTCCGGCCGCGCCTGCGGATCCGCCAGCGCCACATACCCGTCCGGCCGCAAGAGATAAGCCGCATCCCGCGCCAGACCGGCGTGTTCATGCGCCCGCTCCCAGTCGAACACGTGCAGCGCCAGGCCGACGTGGTGGCACCAGCTGGACAGCGCATCGGACGCCCGGCCATACACATGCACCTGCCAGTCCACGGTGCCGGTCGGCGCGTAGTTGTCGAGCGCGGCGCCGTGGGCCCAGGGCAGGCGGTCGCCGCCCTTGACCTTGCCGGCCGAGCCGCTGCTGAGCGGGCTGCCGTGGTAGTTCAGCATGCACTGGGACACCAGCCGGAACATGAATTCGCGCACGCCTTCCACCTTGTAGGCCGCGCTGACGAACAGCGGGGCGATGCGGGTGCGGACGAAGTTCGCGAAGCCGCCCTCGGCGGAGACGAAGGTAAAGACGCGGTCGGTGGTCTCGACCAGGGTGTGGGCGAAGGCCAGGCGTTCGCTGTCGTAGCTGTCGAGCAGGCGGTCGGCGGCGTCGCCGTGGAGGACCGCCTTCAGCTTCCAGGCCAGGTTGATGGCGTCGCCGATGCCGGTGTTCATGCCCTGGCCGCCGGCCGGGCTGTGGATGTGGGCGGCGTCGCCCAGCAGGAACACGCGTCCGTGGCGGAAGTGCTCGGTCAGGCGGTGGTGCACCTTGTAGGTCGAGAACCAGTTCACCTGCCTGACCTCGACACCCAGGCCGCGGATCGCCCGCTCGCTGACGTCGTCGAACGTCAGCTCGCGGCCGGGCGTCACGCGGTCTTCGCGGATGCTGCCGATCAGGCGCGCCAGGCCGTCCCTGGTGTACGAGAACAGGGCCAGGAAGTCGGCATCGTCCAGCGAGACGTGGATCTGGCCGTCCACCGGCGGGCCGCCCGCGACCACGTCGGCGACGTAGAACAGCTGGTCGTAGGTGCCGCCTTCGAAGTCGGCGCCGAGCTGGTGCCGCACCGGCGAGCGCGCGCCATCGCAGCCGGCCAGGTAGCGCGCCTCGCAGGTCTCCTCGCCGGCGGGGCCGCGCAGGCGCACCTGCACGTGGTCCTCGCGCTGCTCGAAGCCCAGCAGCTCGGTCTCGCGCTCGACCTTGACGTCCATCTGCTCCAGGTGGGCGATCAGGAGGCGCTCGTGCCGGTCCTGGGGAAAGACCAGGATGAAGGGGTAGGGCGTGAGGTCGGTGCCGGCATCGATGAAGGTGACGTGGGCGCGCCGCTTGCCGCGCACCCAGAGGTTGATGCCTGGATTGACCATGCCGGACGCGATCACCTCGCCGGCCATGCCGAGCTGGCGGTAGAGCTCCAGGGTCCGCGCATGGACCACCATCGCGCGCGAGGTGGTGCCTGGGCCGGCGGTCTTGTCGACGATGCGCACCTTCACTCCCTGGCGCGCCAGCCACAGGGCCAGCACCAGGCCGGTGGGACCGGCGCCGGCGATGAGGACGTCTTCGCGTTGCTTCATGGAGTCTCCGTTGCGGGTTGGGGCGGTCCGCCCGAGGTGCGCCGTGCGGAGATTCGTTCGCTGACTTCGAACACGGCCATGCCGGCGATCATGGCGGCCACGAACAGCAGGGTGGGCCAGCCGCCGACACCCAGGCTGGTCAGGGCCGGGCCGGGACAGTAGCCGACCAGGCCCCAGCCGACGCCGAACACCACGCTGCCGAGTATCAGCCTGGCGTCGACGTGGCGGGCGCCGGGCAGGTGGATGGTGGCGCCGAGCACGGTGCGGGCGCGTTCGCTGCCGGCGCGGAAGGCGACCGCCGCCACCAGGATCGCGCCCAGCATCACGAACAGCAGCGACGGGTCCCAGCGGCCGGCGAGGTCGAGGAAGGCCAGCACCTTGGCCGGGTTGCTCATCCCCGAGAGGATCAGGCCGGAGCCGAACAGCAGGCCGGCAATGAAGGCGGTGACGGTCGGCATGATCAGCCCAGCACGTGACGCATCACGTAAACGGTGACGAAACCGGCCGCCACGAAGCAGAGCGTGGCGACGAGCGAGCGCGGCGACAGGCGGGCGATGCCGCACACGCCGTGGCCGCTGGTGCAGCCCGAGCCGAAGCGCGTGCCCAGGCCCACCAGCAGGCCGGCCACGGCCAGCAGCGCGGGCGCGTGATCGATCTGGGCCGGCGGCATGGACTGCAGCGCCAGCCAGCCGAGCGGCGCGGCCAGCAGGCCGAGAATGAATGCGAGGCGCCAGCCGATGTCGCCACGCGCCGGACGCAGCAAGCCGCCGGCGATACCGCTGACGCCGGCCACGCGGCCGTTCGCCAGCAGCAGCACGGCGGCGCCGAGCCCGATCAGCAGGCCGCCGCCGAACGAGGCCAGCGGGGTGAAGTGGATGCTGTCGATGACCATGGCGTTCCTCCCCTCAGCTGAATTCTGGCAGGTATGCCGACGCTGTCAAGGAAGGCTTGCGCGGCGTGGTCAGCGCGAGCGTTCGGCGGGGCCGCTGCGGCTGTCCGTGACGCCGGGGATGTCCTGGGTCGGGCGGCCGTACTTGCCCTTCAGGTCGTCCACCCCCGATTGCGGCCTGGCGAGCGGGCGCAGGTCGGCACGCTGCTTGCGCTTCCCGGCGGTATCGACCTTCATGCGGGTGTCGCGTTCTTCGAGCAGGTTCGGTATCAGTTCGCCGTCGCGGCTGAAGGACCAGGCCAGCATCGGTGGCCCGAGCGGCAGGCCGTCGCCAGTCTTGCCGTTGAAGCCCGTGTTCCAGACGTGCCAGGTCTTGCCGTAGCTGTTCATCTTCTTCTTCATGAGCTCATGCTCGGCGGCGTCCGGGATGCCGGGCGCCACCAGCTGGCCGCTGAGGATCTCGCCATTGTGCGGATGCCAGAAGCGGCGCTCTTCCTCGGGCAGGGTGGCGAACAGCTTTTCGGAGATGATGTATTCGATGCCGTTCAGGTTGGCGGTTTTCGTGTTGCCGTCGAACAGGACGCACTGGGCCAGGTCTTCGTTGACCTGCTTGCAGAAATGGTGAGCTTCGACCTGCTGCTCGGGATGGTCCTTCATCGAGTGGAAGGCGTTCAGGTAGATGTCGAACTTTGCCAGCGGGGCGTCGCGCTGCAAGACCTTGGCGCCGGCTTCCAGCGCGCGGGTTTTGGGGGCCTTGGCGGCGCCGGGCGGGGCGACCAGCGGTTTCGCATCCTGGGCCGCGGCCGCGGCGGCGAAGGTGGCGAGCGTGCCGGCTGCGATGAGCTTCATACGGGTCATGTGGCCTCCTCGAGAGTTCAACGATAGACCGGCGCCGGCGCGCGGCGGTTCCCGGTTCAGGCGGCGGGCATCACCAGCAGGCGGTCGATGCGGTTGCCGTCCATGTCCACGACTTCGAACAGCCAGCCGCCCCAGTCCAGGCGCTCGCCGGGCTTCGGGATGTAGCCGAGCTGGTAGAGGATGAAGCCGGCCAGCGTGTGATAGGCGTCCGATCCTTCGTCCGGAAAGCTGAACTGGGCGCCGGTCAGGTAGCGGAAGCGGTCCAGCACCATGCCGCCGTCCATGAACCAGCTGCCGTCTTCGCGCTGGACGGCATCCGGGGCTTCCTCGTCCTCGACCGCCGGCACCTCGCCGACCAGGGCGCCCATCACGTCGGTCAGGGTGATCATGCCCTGGATCTCGCCATACTCGTCGACGACCATGGCGAGTTCCGCATGGTTCTTCTTGAGCTGTTCGAGCAGGTCGATGGCGCTCACGGATTCCGGCACGTAGAGCGGGGCGTCGAGCTCGGCCTCGATGTCGATCTCTTGCAGCGAACTCTTGCGGATGGCCTGGCGGAACAGGTCGCGCGCGTTGACGATGCCCAGCACCTGGGAACGGTCGCCGCGGTAGACCGGGAAGCGGGCGTAGGGCCGGTCGGCGATGTGGTTCAGGTTGACTTCGAGCGGCTCGGCGAGGTCCAGGTATTCGAGGTCGACGCGCGGCGTCATCAGGGCCCGCAGATGCCAGTCGTCCAGGCGCAGGGCGCGCGCGGCAATGTCGTACTCGGCGCGCTCGAAGACGCCGGCATCGGTGCTCTCGCGGATCATGCCGGTGACTTCTTCCTCGGTCGGGGTCTCGTCCTTGTGGTGGCGCATGCCGAGCAGGCGCATGATGAAGTCGGTCGTCAGCGACAGCAATTGCACGAAGGGATGCATCAGGCGCGACAGCGCCTTCATCGGCCGCGCGATGCGGCTGGCCAGGAATTCCGGGTAGAGGATGGCGATGCGCTTGGGCACCAGTTCGCCCAGCACGATCGAGGCAAAAGTAATCCCGACCACGACCACGGTCAGCGCCGCCGGGCGCGCGTAGCTTTCCGGAATGCCGATGTCGGTCAGACTCGGGATCAGGCGCGCCACCAACGACGCTTCGCCGAAGGCGCCGTTGAAGATGCCGATCAGGGTGATGCCGACCTGGACGGTGGAGAGGAAGCGGCTGGGATCTTCCGACAGCCTGATCGCGGCCGGGGCGCCGGCATTGCCTTCGGCGGCCATCTTCTCGAGACGCATGCGCTTGGCCGAGACCACGGCCAGTTCCGACATCGCGAAGACGCCGTTGAGCAGAATGAGGACGAGGATGATGATGATGTCGGCCATGCGGATCCCGTGGGTTGTCAGCTTATCATCGCACGGCGGCAGACTTGCGCCAACGGGCGCACGATTCGCTGAGGGCAGGAATGGATGGGGAACCGTCCTTCTTGCAATAAGAGCAATCATGCCCGTACACTGGACGTCCGCCCCGCCCGGCCCTGAACGGAGGTCCTCCCCATGAAGATGACATTTCCTCATTTCTGCAAACAGCTACGAAGCATCGTCTTCCTGGTCCTGGCCTTGATGGCGGCCGGGTCCGTCTCGGCAACCGAGCCCCTGATCGACCAGTATGCCGATGGCGCACGTATCGGCCGTATTTTTCCGTCGAGCTGCTGCTGGGTCGAGCTGCCCGATAACGAGCGTATATGGAAAATCCGGCGCAAGGAATTCGGATGTTCCGCCATCGGCGGCCCCGTCGGGCGGTTCAGGCTGGAAGACGGGAAGCTGTGGCTGACCGGACTCATGAAATGCGGCGGCGACATCCCTCTGCAGGAGATCTATCCCGACATGACAAGCCCGGCGCTCGCGGAATGGCTGAGCGGCACTTTTAAGACGGTATTGGACTACCGATGCCATGCAGGCAGCCAGTCGATTTATGCCGTGAGCCAGGAACTGGTCGTCGAGAAGGGCGTGGTGCGCTCGCTGAAGGAAACAGCAAATGACCTGGGCGCCTGTGACGCCAGGCATGGGCCGGAAGCGAAGTCCGACTAGGACAGCGTCTTCCGGCAGGCAATCGCATCAAGGGCGGGTCGGATCGAAATGCCTGGCGATACCTGCCCAGCAATCCTGGTAATTCGCCTGCAGCTGCGGCGACTCCAGGGCCAGGGGCGTCGCCACGATCGGCGTGCGGGTTTCGAACATGAAGGCCATCGTGTCGCTCACCTTGTGCGGCCTGGACGTATCCGCGCTGCTGGCCTTGTCGAAGGTCGCGGCGTCCGGGCCGTGGCCGCTCATGCAGTTGTGCAGGCTGGCGCCGCCCGGCACGAAGCCTTCGGCCTTGGCGTCGTAGGCGCCATGGATCAGGCCCATGAACTCGCTCGCCACATTGCGGTGGAACCAGGGTGGGCGGAAGGTGTCTTCGCCGACCAGCCAGCGCGGCGGGAAGATCACGAAATCGAGGTCGTCGACGCCGGGCGCGCTGGTTGGCGAATGCAGCACCAGGAAGATCGACGGATCCGGGTGGTCGTAGCTGATCGAGCCGATGGTGTTGAAGTGGCGCAGGTCGTACTTGTAGGGGGTGTAATTGCCGTGCCAGGCCACCACGTCCAGCGGCGAATGCCCGATCGGCGCCGCCCATAGCTTGCCGCCGAATTTGGCCACCAGTTCGAAATCCCCCTCCACATCCTCGTAGCGCGCCACCGGCGACAGGAAGTCGCGCGGATTCGCCAGCCCGTTCGAGCCGATCGGCCCCATGTCCGGCAGGCGCAGCAGGGCGCCGAAATTCTCGCAGACATAGCCGCGCGCCGCGCCGTCCGGCAGCGCGACCGTGAAGCGCACGCCGCGCGGAATCACGGCGATCTGCTGCGGCTCGACGTCCAGCAAACCCAGTTCGGTCGCGATCGACAAGCGGCCCTGCTGGGGCACGATCAGCAACTCCCCATCGGCGCTGTAGAAATAGCGTCCCGTCATCGGCTGGTTGGCAGCGTACAGGTGGATCGCGCAGCCGGCCATCGCGCCCGGCGAACCGTTGCCGGCCATCGTCACCCAGCCGTCGATGAAGTCGGTCGGGGCATCGGGGATCGGCAGCGGGCTCCAGCGCATCTGGTTGGGCGAGGGCGCCAGGCCGTCGAAGCCGGCCGCGATGCGGGTCTGCTCGACCGGCACGAAGGCGCCGTGCATGGCGGCCGGGCGGATCCGGTACAGCCAGCTGCGGCGGTTGTGGCCGCGCGGGGCGGTGAAGGCGGTGCCGGAGAGTTGTTCGGCGTACAGGCCATAAGCCACGCGCTGCGGGGAATTGCGGTGTGCGGGCAGGGCGCCTGGCAGGGCTTCGGTGGCGAATTCGTTGCCGAATCCGCTCATGTATCCGTGGGTCAAGATTTTCTCCTGGAAGATCCGTTGCATATGACGTGGCTTTTTCGTCACTCTAGAGGAGACTTGCGAATTTTACGAGGTGAATATAAAAATGTAGACTATTTACCTTGTCAATAACACTATCGAGCGCATGATCGAACCGTCTAGCATCGACCTGAACCTGTTGTCCGTGTTCCAGGAGGTTTACCGCGAGCGCCAGATTTCGGGCGCGGCGCGCCGCCTCGGCCTGACCCAGTCCGCCGTCAGCAATGCGCTGGCGCGCCTGCGCCGCACCTTCGGCGACGAATTGTTCGTGCGTACCGCGCACGGCATGCAGCCGACCCCGCTGGCGCAGCAGATGGCCGAACCGATCGGCGCCGCGATGGCCCAGGTGGCGCTGGCGCTGAGCCAGCGCAGCCGCTTCGAGCCGGGCACCAGTACGCGCCGCTTCACGCTGGCCATGACCGACGTCGGCGAGGTGTACTTCATGCCGGTGCTGATCGAACGCTGCCGCGCGCTGGCGCCGAACGTGGAGATCGCCTCGAAGCGCGCCAACCCGATCGCGCTGAAGGACGACATGGAGACGGGCAGGGTGGACCTGGCGATCGGCGCCTTCGAGGAGGTGTCGGAAGCGCTCTACCAGCGCCAGCTGTTCAAGCAGCCTTTCGTCAGCATGTTCCGCAAGGGACATCCGCTGGCGACCGGCAGCGTGGACCTGGCGCGCTTCGTACAGGCGACGCACCTGATCGTGGATGCGGCCCAGAGCCCCTACGACCGGATCAACGTCCTGCTGGAAAAGGCCGGGGTGGGGACGCAGGCACGCTTCCGGGTGCCGCATTTCACCGCGGTGCCGTATATCGTCGCCACTTCCGACCTGGTGGTGACGGTGCCGCAGAAGCTTGCCGAAAGCGCCGCGGCGCCATTCGGATTGAAGTGGATCGAACCGCCGCTCGCCTTGCCGACCTTGCAGACCAACGTCTTCTGGCACCGGCGCTTCAACCACGACCCCGGCATCCAGTGGCTGCGGGGGCTGATTGCGGACGTGTTCGCAGAGTAGTACCGATAAAAATCGCTTAATGAATAGAGGACATGACAATGGCTGACCTGTTTGAGAATCCGATGGGCCTGATGGGCTTTGAATTCGTCGAATTCGCATCCCCGACCCCGGGCCTGCTCGAGCCGATCTTCGAGAAGCTGGGCTTCACCAAGGTGGCCGTGCACCGCTCGAAGGATGTGGTGCTGTACCGCCAGGGCGATATCAACTTCATCGTCAACAACGAGCCGAAGAGCGCGGCAGCCTACTTTGCCGCCGAGCACGGCCCGTCGGCCTGCGGCATGGCCTTCCGCGTCAAGGATTCCCACAAGGCCTATGCGCGCGCGCTGGAACTGGGCGCGATCCCGATGGAGATCCCGACCGGTCCGATGGAGCTGCGCCTGCCGGCCATCAAGGGCATCGGCGGCGCCCCGCTGTACCTGATCGACCGCTTCGAGGACGGCAAGTCGATCTATGACATCGACTTCGAATGGATCGACGGCGTCGACCGCCATCCGAAGGGTCATGGCATGAAGATCATCGACCACCTGACCCACAACGTCTACCGCGGCCGCATGACCTACTGGGCCGGCTTCTACGAGAAGCTGTTCAACTTCCGCGAGATCCGCTACTTCGACATCCAGGGTGAATACACCGGCCTGACCTCGAAGGCGATGACGGCGCCGGACGGCATGATCCGGATTCCGCTCAATGAAGAGAGCCAGGCCGGCGGCGGCCAGATCGAGGAGTACCTGCTCAAGTTCAACGGCGAAGGCATCCAGCACATCGCGCTGCTGACCGAGAACATCTTCGAGACCGTCGACGGCCTGCGCGCCGCCGGCATCCCGCTGATGACCGCGCCGCCGGAAACCTATTACGACATGCTGGAAGCCCGCCTGCCGGGCCACGGCGAAGACGTCGGCGCCCTGAAGGCGCGCGGCCTGCTGGTCGACGGCAAGGTCGAGGGCGATTCGAAGCGCCTGCTGCTGCAGATCTTCTCGGAAAACCAGCTGGGTCCGGTGTTTTTCGAGTTCATCCAGCGCAAGGGCGACGAGGGCTTTGGCGAGGGTAACTTCAAGGCGCTGTTCGAGTCGATGGAGCGGGATCAGCTGAAGCGTGGGGCGCTGAAGACCGCGGCGTAAAATCTGGCGTCAGCGTTCGGCCCGTCGTCCCGTCTTCGCGGGACGACGTGAGGGCCGCTGGATGACAGAATGATTATTCGCGCTGTTATCAAAAACAAGAGAAGTGTTGTCTTGACGACGCACTCGGAAGCAAAATGTGATTTTTTCCTTGGGGAAATACGCACATTCTCACCTGCAGCACCTAGAATTTCCGCATGGCATCAATTCTCCCAGCCGTCATGCGATTCTTCCACTTTCCACCCTTCCGCTGCTCGCCGGCTTCCTCGTTGCGGGCCACTGCAGCGCCGGCGACTATTCCGCCGCCGCCGAAGAAGCATCGCCGTTCAGCGCCAACGTGGGCGCGGTCTCCCAGTATGTCTCGCGCGGCATCCGCCAGTCCTGGGGCCGTCCCGCCGTCCAGGCCGGGTTCGACTATGCGGGTTCGCGCGGCTGGAACGCCGGCGTCTGGGCCTCGAGCATCGACGAGCGCTTCGTCGAAAACGGATCGATGGAAGTCGACCTCTACGCCGGCTATGCGGGCACCATCGGTCCGCTCGGCTACAACGCCACGCTCACCTGGTACAGGTACCCGGGCGCGCGCGTCTCGGCCACCGGTACCAGCTACGACTACGGCGAAGTGCAGGCCGGCCTGAGCTGGAAATTCCTGTACGCCAGGTACAACTACACCTTCAGCCGCGATTTCTTCGGCATCCAGGATGCGCGCGGCACCGGCTACCTGGACGTCGGCGCCAATCATGAGCTCGGCCATGCGCTGGCGCTGCAACTGCATGCCGGCGATGGCCGGGTGGCGGGACCCGGCAACGGGATCTGGGACTGGCGCGACCTGCGTGCCGGCCTCAGCAAGAAGTTCGAGGGCGGCTGGGTCGCCGCGCTGAACTACACCCGTGCCTTCGGCGGCGCCGGCGTCTACGACCGCTATACCACCGGCGTCCCGCGCGCCGACGGCCGCCCCGCGTTTGCGAACGTGGCCCGCCGCGCCCTGGTCCTCTCCCTCACCCGTACTTTCTGAGCCAGCCGCATGTCCAACAAAGTCCTGTCCTCCCTGTCGCTGAACGCACGGATTTGCCTCACCGCAACCGTGCTGGTGATCCTCAGCCTGGCCGTCACCGCCACCGTGATCGGCGTGCGCGGCAGCCGCAGCGCGGAAGCCGCCAGCATGCAGCTGGCCCGTACCGCGGCGCGCGAAGCCGCCGAAGCGGTGCAGGCGCGCATCGGCGCCAATCTCAGCGCGGTCGCCAACCTGGCCGCCGCGATGCGTGCGACCCGCGGCGCCGGCATGACGCTGGCGCGGCCGCAGATCGGCGAAATGACGAAAGCCACCCTGCTCGGTTCCGAGGACCTGATCGGCGCCGCCGTCACCTGGGAGCCCGGCGCGCTGGACGGCAAGGATGAAGAGTACGCCGGCAAGCAGCCCGAGTATGATGCCAGCGGCCGCTACATGCCTTACTACACCCGCAGCGGCGGCAGCGTGCACGTCGAGCCGATCGTGTTCTCGGACGCCCCCGGCGCCAATGACTGGTACGACGTGCCTAAGCGGTCGCGGCGCCTGTTCTTCACGGAGCCCTATGCCTATCCGGTCGGCGGCAAGCAGGTGCAGATGGCGTCGCTGGTGGCGCCGATCCTGATCGACGGCCAGTTCAAGGGCACCGTCAGCGCGGATTTCATGCTGACCCGCCTGGGCGACATCCTCGGCGGCATGAAAGCCATCAGCGGCGGCAGCCTGTCGCTGGTGTCGAACGGCGGCCTCTACGCCAGCCATCCGGACGCTGTGCGCAACGGCAAGAAAGCAGCCGATATTCCTGCGGCCGGCCTGGCGGCGGTCCGCGACGGCAAGACCTATGAATTCGTCGACGCCGCCGGCATGGTGCACTTGCTGCAGCCGCTGCGCCTGCACGCCGACATCGCGCCCTGGTCGGTGCAGCTGGTGTTCCCGCAGAGCGTGGCCACGGCCGACGCCCGCAGGCTGCTGCAGGAGACCCTGGTCGCCGCGCTGCTGTCCGCCGCGCTGGCCGCCGCGGTGATGATCGCGGTCCTGAACCGCCTGACCCGGCCGCTGCGCGTGCTGGGAAGCACCATGAGCGGCCTCGCGAGCGGCAACGCCGACCTCACGGTGCGCCTCGAGGTGAAGGGCAGGGACGAGCTGGCAGCCATCGCCGCCGGTTTCAACGGCTTCGTGGCCAGGATCCAGGACGTGCTGGCCCAGGTGCGCCACAGCTCGGACAATGTGGCCTCGGCCAGCCATGAGATCAGGCAGGGCAATGCCGACCTGTCGGACCGCACCGAACAGCAGGCCGGTGCGCTGGAGGAAACCGCGGCCTCGATGGAGGAGCTGACCTCGACCGTGAAGCAGAACGCCGACAACGCTAGGGAAGCGCGCCAGTTGGCCCAGCTCGCCGCCGACACCGCCGCCAGCGGCGGCGCGGCGGTCGCGCGCGTGGTCGAGACCATGGATGCGATCAGCACGGCGTCCGGACGCATCGTCGAGATCATCTCCGTCATCGACGGCATCGCCTTCCAGACCAATATCCTGGCGCTCAACGCCGCCGTCGAAGCGGCGCGCGCCGGCGAGCAGGGCCGCGGCTTTGCCGTGGTGGCATCCGAAGTGCGGACCCTGGCCCAGCGCTCGGCCGCGGCGGCGAAGGAGATCAAGGCCCTGATCGCGGATTCGGCGGCCAAGGTCGGCACCGGTGCCACCCTTGTGGGCGAAGCCGGCACGACCATGGAACGGGTGGTCGACAGCGTGCGCCGGGTCAGCGCGATCGTCGCCGAGATCAGCGCCGCCAGCGCGGAACAGAGCAACGGCATTGCCCAGGTCAATGCGGCGATCGTCCAGATGGACGGCTCGACCCAGCAGAACGCCGCCCTGGTCGAACAGGCCGCCGCCGCGGCCGCCAGCCTGCAGGACCAGGCGGCGCTGCTGGTCGGACTGGTCGGCAAGTTCCGGATCGAAGCCGGGCCCGATCGGCAATAACTGCTATCCTCGCCGAATCGATGAGATCCGGGAGGAAGTCTTGCTGTCCGCATTTGCCGTTCTGCTGGTGTTCCAATGCCTGGGCGAAGGCCTGGTGTTCCTGTGCGGCTGGCCCGTTCCCGGGCCGGTGACGGGCATGTTGCTGCTGCTGGCCGCCCTGGTCGCCTTTCCGCGGCTGCAGGAAGTGGTGGAGGCGGGCGCCAACGAGCTGCTGCGCCACCTGTCGCTGCTGTTCGTGCCGGCCGGGGTCGGCATCGTGGTCGCGGCGTCGAGCGGGAGCGGGCAGTGGCTGGCGATCGGCGCCTCGGTGGTGGTCAGCACCCTGGCCACGCTGGCGGTGACGGCGCTGGTGCTGAAGGCCCTGATGCCGCGCCCGAAGGAGGGCGGCGATGTTTAACTTCGAGGAACTGACCCACTTCTGGGTCTACCTGTCCGCCTCGCCGCTGCTGGGCCTCACCCTGACGCTGTGCGCCTACGTGTTCGCGCAATGGGTGTTCGCGCGCTGCGGCTTCTCGCCGCTGGCGAATCCGGTGGCGATCTCGATCGCCATCATCAGCCTGCTGCTGGTGGCCAGCGGCATGTCCTACCAGCGTTACTTTGCCGGCGCCCAGTTCGTGCACTTCCTGCTCGGCCCGGCCACGGTCGCGCTGGCGGTGCCGCTCGCGCGCCAGGTGCCGCGCCTGCGCCGCAGCCTGTTGCCGCTGGTGTGCGCGCTGCTGTGCGGCTGTGTGACGGCAATCGTCAGCGCCGTGCTGGTGGCGCTGCTGCTGGGCGCTTCGCCCGAGCTGGCGCGCACCATCGCGCCCAAGTCCGCCACCACGCCGATCGCGATGGCGGTCTCGGAACACCTGGGCGGCATTCCCGCGCTGACCGCGGTGCTGGTGATCGGCACCGGGATCTTCGGCGCCATCAGCGGGCGCTTCCTGATGAACGCCCTGCGGGTCGAATCGCATGCGGCGCGCGGCCTGGCGCTGGGCGTCGCGGCGCACGGCATCGGCACCGCGCGCGCCTTCCAGGTCAGCCCCGAGATGGGCGCCTATGCGGGCCTGGGCATGGGACTGAACGGCGTGCTGACCGCGCTGCTGGCACCCTGGCTGGTGCCGGCGCTGCTGGGCTGGATGGGGCACTGATACTGGATTCTGAACGTGTATCGCGCGCCGCCGGCACGGCGGGGGCGTATGATGGTTTCAGCCCGCCTGTTCCAGGAGGACATGTTGAACCTCTCTCCTTTGCCGCTCGCCGTCTTCGTCGCCGATGTGCGGGGCACGATCATGAGCTGGAACCGGGCTTGCGAAAAGCTGGCCGGTTATTCGGCTGCCGAGATGCATGGCCGTACCCTCGACCAGCTGATCGAATTCGAGAACGCCGGCGACAAGCCGCTGTCGGTCCAGGCCCGCGTCGATATCGACAGCGTCGGCAATCTGGTCTGCGCGGACGGCCGCCGCCTGCCGGTGCGGGTGACGGTGGCGCCGCAATCCCTCGATGCCGAACAGCCGGGCAGCTACAGCATCATCGTGGTGCCGCGCGGTGCCACCGCGCCGTCGCGCTACTCCCTGATCCAGGACCTGCCGGTCAACGACATCATCGAAGGCCTGCCCTGTGTGTTCTACGTGATCGACCAGAGCGGCCGCCTGCTGCTGTGGAACCACCAGCTCGAGCAGGCGCTCGAAATGGAGAGCGAAGAGCTGCCGACGGTCGAGGTCAAGTATTTTTTCGAGCCGGCCTGCCGCGCCGAGATCGTGCAGAAGATCCTGGACGCCTTCGACGCCGGGAGTTCCTGGCATGAGGCGGAACTGATCGGCAAGCACGGCAAGCGCACCAGCTTCCTGTTCCAGTGCTGCCGTACCAGCCTGGGCAGCCTGCCCTGCGTGTTCGGCACCGGCCTCGATATCACCGCGCGCAAGCGCGCCGAGCACGTGCTGAAGGTGCGCGAGCGCGCCATCTACGCCAGCGTGAACGCCATCTGCATCACCTGCTGCGAAGGCAGCGAGAACCGCATCGAGTACGTCAACCCGGCCTTCGAGCGCATCACCGGCTATTCGCTGGCCGAAATCAAGGGCCACGATCCGCGTTTCATGCGCATCGAGGGCTGCGACGTCGAGGAACACAAGCGCATCCACGAAGCCCTGCAGCGCCGCGAAAGCGTGCACGCGGTGCTGCGCAACGCCAGGAAGAACGGCCAGCTGTTCTGGAACGAGCTGCGCATCGACCCGGTGCGCAATGCCGACGGCGAGGTCACCCACTTCGTCGCCGTCATCAACGACATCACCGAGGCCCGCCACTACGAGCGCCGCCTGCATCACCTGGCCCACCACGACCCGCTGACCGGCCTGGCCAACCGCACCCTGCTGCAGGAGCGGCTGAAGCAGGCGATCCAGTTTGCCGCGCGTAACCGCATGGTCGGCGCGCTGGCCTTTCTCGACCTCGACAACTTCAAGTACATCAACGACAACCTCGGCCACGACGTCGGCGACGCGGTCCTGATCGAGACCGCCGGCCGCCTGCGCGCGAACATGCGCGAAGAGGACACGGTGGCGCGGGTCGGCGGCGACGAATTCGTCCTCGTGATCAACGACCAGGGCGGGCCGGAGCAGGTGGCCGACCTGGTGGAGCGGATCCGCCGCAGCGTCGGCAGCCCGGTGCTGGTGGGCGGCAAGGAGATCGTGCCCGGCACCAGCATCGGCGTGGCCCTGTTTCCGCGCGACGGCAGCACGGTCGACAAGGTGATGCGCGCCGCCGACGCCGCCATGTACCACGCCAAGAGCCTGGGCAAGAACAACTGCCAGTTCTATTCGGCCGAGCTGAACCGCCTGGTGCACCAGCACCTGCTGCTGGAGGCCAGCCTGGGCCGCGCGATCGGCAACCACGAGATGGTGCTGGGCTACCAGCCCAAGGTCGATCTGCGCAGCGGCCGCATGGTGGGCGCCGAGGCGCTGGTGCGCTGGAACCATCCGGAACGCGGGCTGATCGGGCCGGACAACTTCATCCCCGTGGCCGAGCAGACCGGATTGATCGTGCCGCTGGGCGAGTGGGTGATCGAGGAGGCCTGCGGCGCGCTGCGGGCCTTTTACGACCTGGGCGCGCATGACTTCGTCATTTCCGTCAACCTGTCGCTGCGCCAGTTGCGCCACCGGCAGTTCGTCGAGCGCGTGATGGAAAGCCTCGAGCGGCACCAGGTGTCGCCGTCCTGCCTGGAGCTGGAGGTGACGGAAAGCCTGCTGATGGACCGGCCGGACGAGGCGAAGGAGGTGCTGGCGCGGCTGAAGGCGCTCGGCGTGCGCCTGTCGATCGACGATTTCGGCACCGGCTATTCGAGCTTGAGCCAGCTGCAGTCCTTCCCGGTCGACCACATCAAGATCGACCGCTCCTTCCTCGGCGGCGGCATCGACGACGGCCATGGCGTGATCACGCGCGCGATCATCGCGCTGGGCCACAGCCTGCAGCTGAAGGTGATCGCCGAAGGCGTCGAGACCCGCGAACAGCTGGCCTTCCTGCGCGACCACGATTGCGACCAGATGCAGGGCTATTATTTCAGCCCGGCGCTGTCGCAGGCGGCGCTGGCGGACATGCTGAGCCGCGGCGTTCGCTTGCACGCCTGATGAGCATTCCATGGGAGCGGGTGCCCGCCGCGTTGACGGGCGGCGGGCTTGGCAACGGCGGTCAGGCCGCTGCCGGGGGAGCGCAACGGCGTGGCCGCTGCGGGAAACGGAGAGTCAGGCCGGCTTGCGGGTGAAGGCGCGGGCCGCGAACAGCGCCCCGGCCACGCCCATGACGATGGCGGCGGTGCTGCCGGAGAAGCCGACGGCGGTGTTCCTGGCGATCTTGCCGGCCTTCGGCGTCACCAGCTGCAGGCGGCGCTTGGTCATCTCGCTGCCCAGCTCCGACAGGCGCTCCTTGCTGAGGGTCTGTTCGGCTTCCGGCAGCAGTACGGTTTCCTCGTCGGCCACGTGGTGCTGGACGTCGCGCATCAGCTCGAACATCAGTTCGTCGTGGCGGCTGTCGCGCGGATCCGTAGCGCGCAGTTCATCGATGATGCGGCGCATTTCCATGTGTTCCGGCTCGCTCTTTTCCATCACTTTCTGGTCGGCGGCGCGCGGGCGCATCACCGGGTAGAAGATTTCTTCTTCCAGGGTGGCGTGGATTTCCAGGGCGTCGCAGATGGTTTCGGCCAGCGCCTTCTTGACGCTCGGGCGCTTGTCCCTGGTGTACTGGTGGAAGGTCACCATCACGTGCGAGTGATCGAAACGGATCATGTCGGTGATGGACGGGCTGAGTTTGTTCAGAGAAAACATCATCTTCTCCTCGATTGAATGTTTGATCTATCGGCGCATGGATGAATCTTAGAGCGCAGGCCATGGCTGCCGCGTAGGAGCGCGGCGCGGTCGCATGTCAGCGCAGGGCGCAAGGGCCGGCCCGTCCAGGCCGTCACTCGGCAGTGGAATATTCCTGCAGGCTCAACTGCCAGTAGCCGACGTCGACCCAGGCCCCGAACTTGTGGCCGACTTCGTGGAAGCAGGCGACCTGGCGGAAGCCCATTCGCTCGTGCAGGGCGATGCTGGCCGCGTTCGGCAGGGCGATGCCGCCGATGACGGTGTGGAAGCGTCCCTGCAGGCGCGCCAGCAGGGCATGGTAGAGGGCCTGGCCGTGGCCGCGTCCGCGCAGGGCGGGATCGACGTACACGCTGGACTCCACCGCGTGCCGGTAGCCGGGCCGGGCCCGCCACTTGCTCGCGTAGGCGTAGGCGCACACGCGGCCGTCCTCGACCAGCACGATCCAGGGCAGGGCGGCGTCCTGGATGTCGGCGATGCGGCGCGCCATCTCGGCCGCGTCGACCGGATCGTTCTCCATCGAAATAATCGTCGTGGCGACATAGTGGTTATAGATGGCCGCGATGGCGGCGGCATCGGCCGGCAGGGCGTCGCGCAGGGTGCTTGTCGTATGCATTGTAGATAGCCGGAGCCTATGAGGTGGATTGAGTTTTTCCATGAGGTGCCATGGAATCCCCGCAAAGAAAGCTATCACGACGATAGTCTTTCACTATTGCTTGGATAAATTGCATTATTACATTGCTATTGGTTTACATCAACAGATTGTCGCCCCGAGTCCTACACAAGCACGGCAAACACTCTGATTACCGCTTACTCCAGGCCTGCGATCATGGGCCGTCACCAACCGAATCGGAGGAAACGGAATGTTTGCACACAACAAACGTCTGCAGTACACGGTGCGCGTAAGCGAACCGAATCCCGGGCTCGCAAACCTCATGCTCGAACAATTCGGCGGTCCGCAAGGCGAACTCGCCGCGGCCATGCGTTATTTCACCCAGGCCGTCAGCGAGGACGATCCTGGCCGCAAGGACATGCTGTTCGACATCGCCACCGAGGAACTCAGCCACCTCGAGATCATCGGCCACATCGTCGCCATGCTGAACAAGGGCGCCAAGGGCCAGCTGGCCGAAGCTGCGGACAGTGCCGCCGACATGTACCGCAAGATCAACGGCGCCGGTAACGACAGCCACGTGACCCAGATCCTGTACGGCGCCGGCACGCCGCTGACCAACTCCGCCGGCGTGCCCTGGAGCGCGGCCTACATCGACACCATCGGCGAGCCGAGTGCCGATCTGCGCTCCAACATCGCGGCCGAGGCGCGCGCCAAGATCGTCTACGAGCGCCTGATCGCCTGTACCGACGACGCCGGCGTGAAGGAGGCGCTGGGCTTCCTGATGACGCGCGAGATCGCCCACCAGAAATCCTTCGAGAAGGCCTTGTACTCGATGAGCCCGAACTTCCCTCCCGGGAAACTGCCGGGCGACCCGCGCTTCGCCGACACCTATTTCAATATGTCGCAGGGCCCGGGCGAGATGCGCGGCGCCTGGAACCAGGGCGACAAGTGGGACTTCGTCACCGACCGCGAGAAGCAGGCGGCGGTGGACGGCGGTAGCGGCGAGGCCGAGGTCAAGCTGTCGGCCAGGGACATCGACATCCTCAAGGCGATGATCGAGCGCACCAGGTCGGATCCGACCATCGATCCGCCGACCGGCGCCGAACTGGGCATGGGCAAGCAGACCATGGCCGACGGCAAGACGGTGAAGGCCAAGTAAGCCGCTGCGCCTCCCGGTATCAAGGACCTCCATGAATACGCATGTCGTGCGCGCCCTGAAGCCGCGAAAGGCGCTCGGCTTCCTGATCTGCGGCCTGGGTTGCGTGCTGCTGTTCTCGAACCTGTTCCGGCAGATGCTCGCGTCGACCCCGAACCTGCGCGCGGCGCTGATCGGCGGCGGGACCGCGGCTGCCGCGACCGCGCTCGGCACCTTGCCGGTGCTGCTGTCGCAGAATTTTTCGAAGCGGACCTACGACTGCTTCCTCGGTTTCGGCGCCGGCGTGATGCTGGGCGCCACCTCGTTCTCCCTCGTCATTCCGGCGCTGGCGGCGGCCAGGGCCGGCGGCGCCGGCAACTGGGGCGCCAGCCTGAGCGTCGGCGCCGGCCTGCTGATGGGCGCCGGCCTGCTGCTGGTGCTGGACCGCGTGCTCACCACCGACGGCATCCTCCAGCCGGCCGACAATCGCAGCGCCCACTCGCTCAAGCGCGCCTGGCTGTTCGTCTGGGCGGTGGCCCTGCACAATATGCCGGAAGGGCTGGCGATCGGGGTCGCCTATGGCGGCGTCGACATCGGCAAGGCGAATTCCCTGGCCACCGGCATCTCGATCCAGGACGTGCCGGAAGGCCTGGTGGTGGCGCTGGCCCTGCGCACCGTCGGCTACGGCCGCGGACTGTCGACCGCGCTGGGCGTGGCCTCCGGCCTGATCGAGCCGGTGGCGGCGGTGGCCGGCGTGGCCCTGATCGGCGTGTCGGCCGGCTTGCTGCCCTTCGCCCTGGCGGCGGCGGCCGGCGCGATGCTGTTCGTCATCGCCAACGACGTGGTGCCGGAATCGCACCAGAACGGCCACGGCACCTGGGCCAGCGTGGCGCTGATCTTCGGCTTCATCCTGATGACGGTGCTGGATACGGCGCTGGGCTGAGGCCCTGGTGTCCGGCTCAGGCGTCATCCGGCTGCGGCAAGCTTCGCAACTGGCGCGCCGCCAGCGCCGCGCGGTGCAGGTCGGCCGCATGTTCGAAGCTGCCGGGCCGGCCGAACAGCCAGCCCTGTGCATAGTTCACGCCGCGCACGCGCAGGAAGGACGCCTGCTCGTGGTTCTCGACGCCTTCGGCGATCATCCTCAGCTCCAGGTTGTGCGCCATCTCGATGATGTGGCTGACCACCTGGCTGGTCGGCGCCGCGGTGCCGATCGATTCGATGAAGGAGCGGTCGATCTTCAGGAAGTCGAGGTCGAGCGACTCCAGGTAGGACAGGCTCGAATAGCCGGTGCCGAAATCGTCGATCGCCACCTCGATGCCGCGCGCGTGCAGGGCGGCGATCACTTCGCGCGCCGAATCGCGGTGCACGAAGCCGCGTTCGGTGATCTCGACGATCAGGTTGCTCGGACCGGCGCCGCAGCGCGACATCAGCTTGTCCAGCAGGCCGACGATGACGGTCGACTGCAGGTCCGCCGGCGACAGGTTGATCGCCACGTGAAAGCCCGGATGGGCGGCCAGGAACTGCCCGGCGTCGTGGCAGACCAGTTCCAGCACCCGTTCGGTGAGCTTGCCGATCACACCCGCCGATTCGGCCACCGGGATGAAGACCTCGGGCGGCACCAGCTCGCCGGCGCCGTCGCGCCACCGTAGCAGCGCCTCGACGCCCACGCAGGCGCCGCTGCGCAATTCGATCAGCGGCTGGTACTCCATGTAGAACTGGCCGCGCCGCAGCCCGGTGCGCAGGGCGGCGATCAGCGACATCTGCTGGCGCGCCAGCAGCACCACGGCGGCGGCGCCGGCCAGGCCGACGAAGACGCCGGCCGGCACCAGGCGCCCGGCGATCTCGGCGTAGCGGGCCTGCATGTTGGCGATCGGCGTAGCGACGATGGCGGCGGTGAGGAAGCTGCGCGAGCGGGCGATGGTCACCAGGTGGTGGCCGTCGCTGAAGGTCACGCTGCCCTGGTTGCCGAGATGGTCCAGCCAGGCGAGATCGATGTAGCCGTGCTCCAGGCTGGTGCGGCGGTGTTCGAGGTGGACCGAGGCCAGCGACACGCCCGGCGTATTGGTCCAGATGTCCAGCGGCAGGTCGCGGTGGATGAGGGCGGCGTAATGGTTGCGCGAAATCGCCATCAGCGGGTGGCCGTAGGTGGTGCGGACCGGGATGTCGAGATAGAGGTCGACCCCGGTCGAGGTCTGGAAGGCCACGGGGCCAAGCGGGACCGGATCCCCGGTCATGGACGAGCAGACCAGCTGGCCGTTCTGCACGTAGCCGATCGCCTGCAGGTAGGTGGAGGTCAGGTCGATCTCGCGCATCAGGGCGCGTGCGCCGTCGGAGCAGGGGTCGAGGCCCGAATTGACCAGCATCCGGATGCCGGCCAGCGCCTGGCGCGCGGTCTCGTCGGTGCGGTGCAGCACGTCGTGGGCGTAGGCGAGGGTGAGGGAGGATTCGGCGTCGAAGGCCTGGCGCTGCGCTTCCTGTAGAGCGAGCCAGGGCGGCAGGAACAGCACCGCCAGCGCAAGCAGGAGCGTGAGGCCGAATGTGAACTGTCTGCGCATGATGCTCCCCCTCGGGATGCGGCGCTTGCTCAGGCACCGGTGCTGCCGGGCTGTAGTGGGCCGGTATCGCCGATTATAGCGAGGGGAAGAAACCGGCAGCGCGCAAAAAAAAGCCCCGGCGGTCGCCGGGGCGGAAGCTCTGCTGGTGTTTACTCTAGCTTCAGTTCCGGATCTCCAGCGCGCGGTTCACGCTCAGCGCCGCCAGCGATGCCACCGCGCCCGACAGCAGGTAGAGGCTGACGAAGCCGAGGCCGTAGTTGGCGGCCAGGCCCAGGGCGACGAGCGGCGCGAAGGCGGCGCCCACCAGCCAGGCGAGGTCGGAGGTCAGGGCGGCGCCGGTGTAGCGGTACTCGGCCAGGAAGTTGGAGGTGACGGCGCCGGCGGCCTGGCCGTAGGACATGCCCAGCAGCAGGAAGCCGATCAGGATGAAGGTGTTCTGGCCGGCCACGCCGCCGTCCATCAGGGTCGGCACGAAGCCGGCGAACAGGGCGATCAGCGCGGCCAGGGTGCCCAGGGTGTTGCGGCGCCCGAACTTGTCGGCGATCAGGCCCGAGGCCAGCACGCCGACGATGGCCAGTCCGCCGCCCCACATCTGGATCTGCAGGAATTCCGCCATCGAGCGGGTGTCGTAGAGTTGCAGCCAGGACAGCGGGAACACCGTCACCACATGGAACAGCGCATAGCTGGCCAGGGCGGCGAGGGCGCCCAGCACGATGGTGCTGCCCTGCTTGCCGACCACTTCGTGCACCGGCACCGGGTCCAGCTGGTGTTCGTCCAGCAGGTGGGTGTAGTCCGGGGTCGAGACCAGGCGCAGGCGGGCGAACAGCGCGACCACGTTGATGGCGAAGGCGACATAGAAGGGGAAGCGCCAGCCCCAGACCAGGAAATCGTCCTGCGACAGCTCGGCCATCAGGTAGGAAAATATGCCGGCTGCGATGATGAATCCTACCGGTGCGCCAAGTTGTCCCAACATCGCGTACCATCCCCGCTTGTGTTCAGGAGCGTTCAGCGCCAGCAGCGAAGGCAGGCCGTCCCAGGTCCCGCCGAGCGCGAAACCCTGGCCCAGGCGCAGGATGGCGAGCGAGATGATGGCCCACTCGCCCCAGCGCGAGTAGGTCGGCAGGGCGGAGACGGCGACGGTGGCCGTACCGAGCATGAACAGGGCGATGGTCAGTTTGATTTCGCGGCTGAAGTGGCGCTGGATGGCCATGAAGATGACGGTGCCGACCGGCCTTGCGATGTATGCAAGGGCGAAGATGGCGAAGGAGTACAGCGTTCCCTCGAGGCGGTCGGCAAACGGGAAGAACACCGCCGGGAATACGAGCGCGGAAGCGATTGCGTAGACGAAGAAGTCGAAGTATTCCGAGGCTCGCCCGATGACCACGCCGACGGCGATGTCACCCGGGGCAATGGCCGTATCGCGGGAGTTGATGTTACGGGCACCGCTGTGTGGTGCGGTGATCGGAGCGGCGGCTGCATCGCCGTAAGTCGTGGTGTTCTGCTGCATATTTCGTCTCCTTTGGTCTCGATGACACGTGGGCCTGGGCCCCTTCGGGATGAAACGTCGACAACAAAAGCGCGAAGGGTGGGACAAAACGTCCAATCGCCAAACGTGCACCGTTGGCGTTACATTAGCATGTTATCTTTCCCATGTAACGTAAAACACAAGCATGATTCCTAAGACCGTAAGTCGCGGATTGCTTCTCACCCCACTGCTGGCGGCCCTTGCCGGCTGCAACACGGTGGTGATGAACCCGTCCGGTGACATAGCAAAGCAGCAGGCGCATCTGATCATCGTCTCGGTGGTCCTGATGTTGTTGATTATCGTACCGGTGCTGATCCTGGTTGTCTGGTTCGCCCGTAAATACCGGGCCAGCAATACCGAAGCCGAGTACCTGCCGGACTGGGACCACTCCACCAAGCTCGAACTGGTCATCTGGGGCGCACCGCTCCTGATCATCATCGTGCTGGGCCTGGTGACCTGGATCTACACCCACAAGCTCGATCCCTACCGTCCGCTCGACCGCATCGCCGAAGGCCGTCCGGTCCCCGCCACCGCCAAGCCGCTCGTGGTGCAGGCCGTCGCCATGGACTGGAAATGGCTGTTCATCTATCCGGAGCAGGGCATCGCCACCGTGAACGAACTGGTGGTTCCGGTCGACGTGCCGGTGCGCTTCAAGATCAGCGCGACGTCGGTCATGAATGCGTTCTACGTTCCCGAACTGGCCGGCATGATCTACGCGATGCCGGGCATGGAGACCGCCCTGAACGCGGTGCAGAACAAGCCGGTGCAGTCGATCGGCATCTCGTCGAACTACAGCGGCGCCGGCTACTCGGACATGAAGTTCGGCTACCGCGGCGTGCCGCAGGCCGACTTCGACGCCTGGGTGCAGCAGGTCAAGGGCACCGGTACCGGCAAGCTCGACCGCGCCAACTACCTGGTGCTGGAAAAGCCGAGCATCAAGGATCCGGTGCGCCACTACGCCGGCGTCGACGACGACCTCTACTATCGCATCCTGAACCGCTGCGTCGCCGACGGCGCCGTCTGCATGGACAAGATGATGATGGACGACGCCCGCAAGGCGCGCGAGATGGCGATGAACCGGATGCCCCAACACGCGGCAGCGACCCGCCTGGCCCAGGCCAACAACGGCGAAGTCTGCACCACGCCCGATGAATCTGTGAAGAAGAAGTAAATCATGCACGAGCAATTTGACTTAGCGAAGTTGATCTTCGGTCGGCTCAGCTGGGAAGCGATTCCCTACCACGAGCCGATCCTGATCGGTACCTTTATCGCGGTACTCCTGGGCGGCGCCGTCGTCCTGGGCGCGATCACCAAATTCAAGCTGTGGGGCTATCTCTGGAAAGAGTGGTTCACCAGTATCGACCACAAGAAGATCGGCATCATGTACATGATCCTCGGTCTGATCATGTTCCTGCGCGGCTTTGCCGACGCGCTGATGATGCGCGCCCAGCAGGCGTTCTCGTTCGGCGATTCGCACGGCTTCCTGCCGCCGCACCACTACGACCAGGTCTTCACCGCCCACGGCGTGATCATGATCTTCTTCGTGGCGATGCCGCTGGTGACGGGCCTGATGAACTACGTGGTGCCGCTGCAGATCGGCGCACGCGACGTGGCCTTCCCGTTCCTGAACAACTTCTCGTTCTGGATGACCACCATGGGCGCCGTGCTGGTGATGGCCTCGCTGTTCGTCGGCGAATTCGCGCGCACCGGCTGGCTGGCCTATCCGCCGCTGTCCGGCATCCTGGCCAGCCCGGACGTCGGGGTGGACTACTACATCTGGTCCTTGCAGATCGCGGGTGTGGGTACGCTGCTGTCCGGTATCAACCTGGTGGTCACCATCGTCAAGATGCGCGCCCCGGGCATGGAACTGATGAAGATGCCGGTGTTCACCTGGACCGCACTGTGCACCAACATCCTGATCGTGATGGCCTTCCCGATCCTGACCGCCACCCTGGCGATGCTGGGCCTGGACCGTCTGTTCGACACCCACTTCTTCACGAACGAACTGGGCGGCAACGCCATGATGTACGTGAACCTGATCTGGATCTGGGGCCACCCGGAGGTGTACATCCTGATCCTGCCGGCCTTCGGCATCTTCTCGGAAGTCGTCGCGACCTTCTGCAACAAGCGCCTGTTCGGCTACACCTCGATGGTGTACGCGACCTGCGTGATCATGGTCCTGTCCTACCTCGTGTGGCTGCACCACTTCTTCACGATGGGCTCGGGCGCGAGCGTGAACTCGTTCTTCGGCATCACCACGATGATCATCTCGATCCCGACCGGCGCCAAGCTGTTCAACTGGCTGTTCACCATGTACAAGGGCCGCATCCGCTATGAACTGCCGATGATGTGGACCGTGTCCTTCATGATCACCTTCACCATCGGCGGCATGACCGGCGTGATGCTGGCGGTCCCGCCGGCCGACTTCGTGCTGCACAACTCGCTGTTCCTGATCGCCCACTTCCACAACGTCATCATCGGCGGTGTGCTGTTCGGCCTGTTCGCCGGCGTGAACTACTGGTGGCCGAAGATGTTCGGCTACAAGCTGGACCGTACCTGGGGCGTGCGCTCCTTCTGGCTGTGGTCGATCGGCTTCTGGGTCGCCTTCACCCCGCCGTACATCCTGGGCTTCATGGGCATCACCCGCCGCGTGAGCCACTTCGACGATCCGTCGATCCACTGGCTGTTCCAGATCTCGCTGGCCGGTACCCTGATGATCGCGCTGGGCATCGCCTGCCTGCTGATGCAAGTCTTCGTGTCGGTCCGCGACCGCAAGAAGCTGCGCGACGTGACCGGCGACCCGTGGGATGGCCGTACCCTGGAATGGGCCACCTCGTCGCCGCCGCCGGCCTACAACTTCGCGTTCACCCCGGTCGTGCATGACAACGACACCTGGGCCGACATGAAGAAAGCCGGCTACAAGCGCCCGCTGAACGGCTTCGTGCCGATCCACATGCCGGCCAATACCTGGGCAGGTCCGGTGATCCCGATGATCACCTTCGTGCTCGGTTTCGGCATCATCTGGCACATGTGGCTGCTGGTGGCACTGTCGTTCGTCATGACGATCGCCGTGACCATCTACCACACGTTCAACTACAAGCGTGACTACTACATCCCCGCGGAAGAAGTGGCACGTACGGAAGAAGCCCATACCCGACTGCTGGAAGCCCATGTCTGACATTCATACCAACACCGTCAGCGCCACCGGCGCCGACATCAGCTCGCGCTACTACGTGCGCGAGCATCACCCGGAAAACGGCACCCTGCTCGGTTTCTGGATCTACCTGATGAGCGACTGCCTCATCTTCGCCTGCCTGTTCGCGACCTATGCCGTGCTGGGCCGCAACTACGCGGGCGGCCCGTCGGGCGCCGAGATCTTCGAGCTGCCGCTGGTGGCCGTCAACACGGCCTTCCTGCTGTTCTCGTCGATCACCTACGGCTTCGCGATGCTGGCCGCGCAGAAGAAGAACCTGGGCAAGACCCAGCTCTGGCTCGCCATCACCGGCGTGCTGGGCGCCTGCTTCCTGGGCCTGGAACTGTACGAGTTCTCGCACCTGATCCACGAAGGCTTCGGTCCGTGGCGCTCGGGCTTCCTGACCGCGTTCTTCTCGCTGGTCGGTACCCACGGCCTGCACGTGACCTTCGGTATCGTGTGGCTGGTCACGCTGATGTTCCAGCTCGGTAAGCACGGCATCACCGGTGCCAACTACCGCCGTCTCGCCTGCCTGTCGATGTTCTGGCACTTCCTGGACGTCGTCTGGATCGGCGTGTTCACCTTTGTCTACCTGATGGGAGTTCTGCCATGAGCGATCACCACACCCACGCTCACGGCCATGACGACCACGCGCACGGCCACGGCGTCGACCACCACGACCACATGGAAGCCCACGGCAGCCTGAAGGATTACTCGATCGGTTTCATCCTGTCGGTGATCCTGACCGCGATCCCGTTCTGGCTGGTGATGACCCACCAGCTGGCGCCAGGCACCACCAAGGCCGTGATCCTGGCCTTCGCCGGCGTCCAGCTGGTCGTGCACATGATCTACTTCCTGCACATGAACTCGAAGTCCGAGGGCGGCTGGAACATGATGGCGATGCTCCTCACCGTCATCCTGCTGTTCATCGTGCTGACCGGCTCGATCTGGGTCATGTACCACATGAACGCCAACATGATGCCGAACATGGGCAACGATGGCTCGGCCGTGCATGGCATGCACGATATGCAGTAACCGAGGCAGCAAGCAGTAGATGGAAGTAGACGATCAAGCAGCGGCGGCCGGTACCGCCCGGAAGGCCCCGCGCATCATCCTGGGAATACTGGCGCTGCTGCTGATCGTGCTGTTCGCAGGTCTGGGCACCTGGCAGGTCTACCGCCTGCAATGGAAACTGGACCTGATCGCCCGCGTGAACGCACGCGTGCACGCCGCCCCGGTCGCGCCGCCGCCAAGCGCGCGCTGGGAAGGCATCACCGCCGACTCCGACGAATACCGCCGGGTGCAGGTCGCCGGCACCTATCTCTACGAATACACGACCCCCGTCCAGGCGCTCACCGAGCAGGGCAGCGGCTACTGGCTGCTGACGCCCCTGTGCACCGCGGACGGCCACGTCATCCTCGTCAACCGCGGCTTCATTCCCAGCGAACCCGGTGCGCGCACCCGCTATGCGCCGCGCAAGTCCGAAGGCTATCCCTGCGCCACCAATTCCGGCGGCGCGGTCCAGCTGGTCGGCCTGCTGCGCATCAGCGAAAAGGGCGGCGCCTTCACCCGCACCAACGATGCCGCCGACAACCGCTGGTACTCGCGCGACGTGGCCCAGATCGCGGCCGCGCGCGGCCTTCCCAGTTCGCTTACGGCGCCGTTCTTCATCGACGCCGCCGCCGGCCAGAACCCGCCCGGCTCGCCCGACCGGCCGCAGGGTGGTCTCACGGTCGTCAGTTTCCACAACAGCCACCTGGTCTATGCCCTCACTTGGTATGCTCTGGCCTTGATGGTGGCGGGCGCATGGTGGTACACCACGCGCGGCGCCGGATCGCGAATGGCCAAGACCGGGAATGATGACGACGACCACTGAGGTACTGAAGAACACCGCCGCCGACGTCGAATACGTCGCCGGCCACAAGAACATGCTGCAGCTGATCGAGCTGCGCTGGATCGCCGTCATCGGCCAGATCACCACGATCGCGGGCGCGATCCTGATCTTCGACGTCAAGCTGCCGCTGGTGCAGATGCTCGAGGTGCTGGCCTGCCTGATCGCCTTCAACGTCGCCAGCCACCTGCGCTGGCACGAACACCGCCCCGTCACCAACAGCGAGCTGTTCCTGGCGCTGCTGGTCGACGTCGCCAGCCTGACCATGCAGCTCTACCTGTCGGGCGGCACCACCAACCCCTTCGCCTTCCTGTACCTGTTACAAGTGATTCTGTCGGCGGTGCTGCTGGAAGCCTGGTCGACCTGGACCATCGTCGGCATTACGCTGCTGTGCCTGGCCGGACTGTCGATCTTCGCCAAGCCGCTGGCGCTGCCCTTCGACCACGCGCGCGGCATCTCCAGCCTGTACGTGCAGGGCATGCTGATCTGCTTCGTGCTGAACGCCGCCCTGCTGGTGGTCTTCATCTCGCGCATCAGCAACACCCTGCGCGGCAAGGCGGCCCAGCTGGCGGCGCTGAACCAGCGCGCCGCCGAGGAAGAGCACATCGTGCGCATGGGCCTGCTGGCCTCGGGCGCGGCCCACGAACTCGGCACGCCGCTGGCGACCCTGTCGGTGATCCTCGGCGACTGGAAGCGCATGCGCGAATTCAAGTCGAATCCGGACCTGCTGGCCGAGATCGACGAGATGCAAACCCAGCTCAAGCGCTGCAAATCCATCGTCAGCGGGATATTATTGTCGGCGGGCGAGGCGCGCGGCGAATCGGCGATCCGCACCACGATCCGCGACTTCCTCGACGACCTGGTCGAGGACTGGCAGGACAGCCGCCCCGTGCGCGCCTTCGACTACGTGAACCGCATCGAACAGGACCTGCCGGTGGCCTTCGACGAGGCGCTCAAGCAGATGATCGACAATGTGCTCGACAACGCGCTGGAAGCCTCGCCCGACTGGGTGCAGCTGGAAGCCGAGGTCGAGAACGGCATCCTGGTGCTGTCGGTGCTGGACCGGGGACCGGGCTTCACGCCGGCCATGCTGGTCAACTACGGCAAGCCCTATCATTCCACCAAGGGCCGGCCGGGCGGCGGCCTGGGGCTGTTCCTGGTGGTGAACGTGGCGCGCACCCTGGGCGGCACGGTGGATGTGGCGAACCGGCCCGAGGGCGGGGCGAGAGTCACGCTGACCCTGCCATTGAAGGCGATCGCCCTCGCCAACGAGTGAAGACGACAAGAACCCGAACATGTCCAGTATCGAAGAACTTGAAGAGATCGACGAGATCGAAGACCGCCTGCTGCTGATCATCGAGGACGATGACGCCTTCGCGCGCACCCTCGGCCGCTCCTTCGAGCGGCGCGGCTACCGGGTACTGCACGCGCCGGGCCTGGAGGAGGCCGAGGCGCTGCTGAAGGAGCACAGCCCCGGCTACGCCGTGGTCGACCTGAAACTGAAGGGCAACAGCTCCGGCCTGGCCTGCGTGCAGATGCTGCATGCCCACGACGAGGAGATGCTGATCGTGGTCCTGACCGGCTTCGCCAGCATCGGCACCGCGGTCGAGGCGATCAAGCTGGGCGCCTCGCAGTACCTGGCCAAGCCGTCCAACACCGACGACATCGAAGCCGCCTTCGGCCACGTGGCCGGGAATACGGAGCTGGAGCTGACCAAGCGCTCGACCTCGATCAAGACCCTGGAATGGGAGCACATTCACGCGGTGCTGGCGGAGACCGATTTCAATATCTCCGAGGCGGCGCGGCGGCTGGGGATGCACCGGCGGACATTGGCGCGCAAGCTGGAGAAGCAGCGGGTCAAGTAATCTTCATCGTCGTCCCCGCGAAGGCGGGGACCCAAGTTCTGCTCGAGCCGCCGATACGCGGGCAAACTTGGATTCCCGCCTTCGCGGGAATGACGGGGTGCGTGCGGGAATGACGGGGTGCGTGCGCTAACGACGGCAACTAGGCGCTGACGGCAGCATCAGACGTTCAACACCACCTGTCGTCGGTATCAGGCCTGGCGGATCCGCGCCAGCTCCGGCCGCGCGATGCGCAGGTAGTCGCCGGCGTCGAGGACCATCGAGGCATCCAGGCGGCCGGCGTTGAAGGCGATCTCGCGATAGCGTTCGAACAGCTCGGGATCCGCCACCAGCTGCAGCTCGGGGTGGAAGGAGAAGGGCGGAATCGCGCCCAGCACGCAGCCGGTCAGCGCGGCGATCTCCCTGGGGCTCATCAGGCTGGCGCGCCTGGCGCCGAAGCGGGCGGCAAGGGCGGCCAGGTCCAGCTGGCGGTCGGCGGCCAGCACCGCCAGCACCTGCCTGGCGGGCGCACCCGGACTCTGCAGCTTGCAGGCCATCGCCTTGGCGCCCTGGCCTACCTCGGTGCCGCGGATGCGGGCGACTTCTTCGGACTTGCCGGCGGCAGGGTGTTCGATGACCCGGTAGCTGGCCGAGCCGGCGTCGAGCAGCTCGACCAGTCTGAGAAAGACGGGCGTGGGGCCGACGCCGGGCGGAGTCGATAATTCAGTCATGCGGAGGTTCCTCGCAGGAGTGGTTCGGAGGGGATGAGCGGATCGAGTTCAAGTTCGAGTGCGAGCGCGAGTTCGCGATGGGAGTCGACCACGCGCCAGGCGCCATCGAAGGGATAGCCGGCCAGCAGCGCGCTGCGCAGGACGATGCAGCGCAGGCCGGCGGCACGGGCGGCGGCGAGGCCACGCGGCGAATCCTCGACCGCGATGCAGTCCCCGGCGCGCAGCCCCAGCTTGTCCAGCGCATGCAGGTAGGCGTCCGGATGCGGCTTGGGCCGCTGGCCGTCCGTGCGCGCGACGATGTGGTCGATGTGCTCGAGGGCCTTGCCGGCGCGGTGGGCCAGCTCGACATGCTCGGCGAACGAGGCGGTCACGATGCACATCGACACGCGCGGCGCCAGGCGCGCCAGCATCGTGTCGACGCCGTCGAAGCACAGGCCCGGCGCGTCCGACAGCAGCTGCGCATAGCAGTCGTCGCGCGCCGTGCGGACTTCCGCGATCCGTGCGTCGTCGTAGCCGCGTGCGCGCAGCACGTGCCAGGCGCCGTGGTTCTGTTCGAGGTACCAGGCCACGTATTGCGCATGCGTGAGGGCCAGGCCGTGGCTCTCGAGGACGCGGCGGTTCGCTTCGAAGAACAGGCGCTCGGTGTCGCACAGGACGCCGTCGTTGTCCCACAGGATAGCCTTGATCATTGCTTGTTGATGTCGTTGTAGGCGGTGGCGCGCGAGATGCCCAGGTGGGCGGCGGCGATCTCCATCGCGCGCCGGACCTCGAGGAAGCCGCCGGCCTTCAGCTCGCGCATCAGCGCGCGGCGCTCGCCGGCCTTGAGCAGTTGCGGCGACGAAGCCAGGCCGGCCGCGTACTGGTCGATGCGGCGGCGGATCGCCTCGGCGTTGGCCGGATCGAGCGATTCCTGCAGCGGCGAGGCATCGGTGGCGGTGAACTGCTCGAGCGCGCTGCGCATCGAGCGGAACAAGGTCAGGTCGACGTTCAGGCAGAGGGCGGCCACGTAGCGGCCATCGGCGTCCCGGATGCCGATCGAGGTGCTCTTGGCCGGACGGCCGTCGGCGAACTGGTTGGCGTAGTTCGCCACGATCTGCGGATAGTCCGGGTCGGCGATGCGCGCCAGGCCCAGCTCCGTGGCGGGATCGCTGGTGGCGCGGCCGGACAGGTTGTTGTGGATCGCGAGCACGGCGTGCCGGGGGGCGCGCAGGTCGTGCACGACCACTTCGCAGAAGGGCGCGAAGGTCTGGGCGAGGCCGGCGGCGATCTGCTCGACCTGCTCGATCAGCGAGGCCTGGGCCGCGGATGGGGTGGACATCTCAGGCACGGTCCGGGCCGTTCAGATAGTTGTCCTTGACACGCACGTAGTGCTCGGCCGAATAGCGCAGGTAGGCGATCTCGGCCTCGGTCAGGGCGCGGACCTTGACGGCCGGTCGTCCTATATACAGGAATCCACTTTCCAGTATTTTGTTCGGCGACACCAGGCTGCCGGCGCCGATCATCACGCGGTCCTGCACCACGACGTCGTCCATCACGATGCTGCCCATGCCGACCAGGCATTCGTTGCCGATCCGGCAGCCGTGCAGGATCACCGAGTGGCCCACGGTAACGTAGTCGCCGATGACGAGGGGCGAGCCCACCGGCTTCATGGTCGACCGGTGCGACACATGGCCCATCGCGAAGTCCTGGATATTGCTGCAGCGGCCGATCACGATGTCGTTGACGTCGCCGCGCAGCACCGTGTTGCACCACACCGAGGAATCCGCGCCGAGGCGGACATGGCCGATCACCTGGGCGGATGGGTGCACGTAGACGCGCTCGTCGAGGGTGGGGGCGGCGTCGAGGTAGTTCGAAAGTGGCATGTCCGCGCTCTTTGGAATGAATGTCTAAGTCCAGACATTTTGCCAATTTCGGACTGATACCGCAAGCCAAAACGAAAAACGGCGGACCGAAGTCCGCCGTCTCGCCAGCTGCTTCCAGCAAGCCTTACCAGGTATAAGCCACCTTGCCGTAGAAGAAGCGGCCATTGAAGCCGTTCGGCGCCCACACGCTGTAGGGCTGGGTGCCGTTCACGTTCAGGTTGCCCGCCGAGGTGACTTGCGCCGGGTAGCGGTTGGTCAGGTTGTCGATACCCAGGGTGACGCGCCAGTTGCTGGCCACGCGCACCGAAGCCGAGACGTCCAGCACCCATTGCGGATCGTAGGTCTGGTCCAGCGCCACATTGTTTTGCGGGACGGTGAATTTTCCGTAACGCGTCACGTTGGCGTGGCCGCTCCATTGGCCGCGGGTGTAGTCGCCGGCCAGGGTCAGCTTGTCCTTCGGCGAACCGACGGTCAGGCGATTCACGGTTTGGCGGTCGGCCAGCACCAGGTTGGCGTTGGCCAGCACGGCCGGGGTGGCGGCCACGTGACGGACTTCGTTGTCGTTGTGGTTGTAGGCCAGGGTGAAGTCGGCGCGCGCACCCTGGGCCAGGTTCATGCGGTAGGTGCTGACCAGGTCCACGCCCTTGGTGCGGGTGTCGACGGCGTTGGTGAAGTAGCGCGCCGCGCCGACGAAGATGCCGCGGTTCTGCAGCGCCGTGTTGAGGCCGGCGGCCGCGGCGCTCGAGAGCTGCAGGTTCGACGAGAAGATGATGCGGTCGTCGATGTCGATGCGGTAGAGGTCGACGGTGGTGGTCCAGTTGCGGATCGGCTGCCACTGGGCGCCGAAGCTCAGGTTGCGGGCGCGCTCGGGCTTCAGGGGCTGGGCGCCGAGGGCCTGGGCGGCGGCGCTGTTGACCGGGAAGGTGCCGGTTTCGATCGGCGTGTTCTGGCCGTTGATCACCAGGAAGTTGGTGGTGGTGATCGTGTAGTACTCCTGGGCCAGCGAAGGTGCGCGGAAGCCGTTCGAGACCGTGCCGCGCAGCGCGAACTGCGGCGTGAAGGCATAGCGCGCCGAGGCCTTGCCCGAGGTCGTGTTGCCGAAGTCGCTGTAGCGCTCGTGGCGCACGGCCAGGGAGCCGGACAGTTTCTTGGTGATGTCGCCTTCCAGGTTCAGGTAGAGCGACTGGTTGTTGCGGCTGTTCTTGCCGGCGTTTTCGGGACGGAAGCCCGAGAAGCCCTGGGCGCCGCCGCCGAAGTAGGAATTCGGCTCGCCGGCGCCGATCTCATACGATTCGTAGCGGGCCTCCGCGCCCAGCGCCACGGTCAGCGGACCGGCCATCCAGGACGCCGGAATGTCGCGCGCCACGTCCAGGTTGAACAGTTCCTGGGTCGAGGTCAGCTTGCCGGCGTAGAAGCTGGTCTGCGAAGGGTTCGGGAAGCCGGCGCTCAGGTTGGTGGTGTTGTCGACGTCCAGGCTGAAGCGGTTGCGGCCATAGTTCAGGCTCGCATCCCAGCGCCAGCCGGCCAGTTCGCCGCGCAGGCCGGTCACCACCGAGGAATCGGTCGACTTGCTGTCTTCCAGCGGCAGGAAGCCTTGCGGGTAGAGGGCCGAGCGGAGATGCGGATTGGCCGGGTCGAATGGCGTGGTATAGGCGGTGCGCCAGGTGGCGGCCGACGAGGTCTTGCGCTCGCCGTAGTTGGCGAAGGCATACCAGTCGATGTCGTCGCTGATGGCGTACTGGCTGTTGACGAACAGGGTGCGCGGACGGCTGTCCGGGTCGCCGTAGCGCTGGGTGATGGTGCCCTGGCGCGGGCCGGCCTCGGGGCGCGGATCGGCGGAGGCGCGGTTGGTCGGGTTGCGGTTGGCGGCTTCCAGCGCCACGCGCACCCAGCCCTTGTCCCCCAGCTTGAAGCCGGTCGAGCCGCGCACGGTGGTCTGTTCGCCGTCGCCCTTGTCGTATTCGCCGTACTGAATCTCGGCGTCGCCGCCGTCGGCACCCTTCTTGAGGATGATGTTGACCACGCCGGCGATGGCGTCCGAACCGTATTGCGCGGCGGCGCCGTCGCGCAGCACTTCGATGTGGTCGATCGCGGCCAGCGGGATCGCGTTCAGGTCGACCGGGGCCGAGCCGCGGCCCAGGGTGCCGTTGACGTTGACTACGGCCGAGGTATGGCGGCGCTTGCCGTTCACCAGCACGAGGGTCTGGTCCGGCGACAAGCCGCGCAGCTGGGCCGGACGCACGGCGTCGCTGGCGTCGGCGCCGGTCGGGTGGGGGAAGTTCATCGATGGCAGCAGGCGCGACAGCACGGTGGCGAGTTCGCTCGAACCGGTGCTCAGCAATTCCTTGCTGCCGATGACGTCGACCGGCGATTCGGTCTCGAGGGTGCGGCGGTTCAGCGAGCGGGTGCCGGTGACGACCACGGCTTGCATCTGGCCGCCGGCATCGGCGGCGGCAGTGTTGTTCGCGGCGGCGCCGCTCTGGGCGCGGGCGGCGGGGATGGCGGAGGCGACCAGGCTCAGGGCGAGCAGGGCGCGCGCGGGATTCGAACGGGAATATTTGACGCTCATGTTCTTCTCATTAATGTTGCACAGCACAAAGGCTGAGAGGGTGGGGAGCTTAACAGGCTGGAAATTGGCTGACCAATAATGATTCGGATTATGCTTATACCCGGAATGGATAAGCGCCAGATTGCATTAAGAAAACTTATGCATGGCGGGTATGGTAAATTGTCAATTTTTCGTTTACGAATCGCCCATGTCCTATCAACGCTTTTCCCTGGCTGTCCTCAGCGCGGCCATCCTGGCCGGCTGCGCCGGCATGCAGCCGGCCGGCGACCGCCTGGAGTCCGCCTACGTGATCGTCGGCGTTGACGGCGCCGCGAGCGCGCGTGCCATCACCACGGCGGCCAGCTGTCCGTTCATCGACATCGATGGCAAGTCGGCGCTGATGGCGGTGCGCTCGCCGCTGTCGCCGATCCCGCTGCGGCCACAGGCCGGCGAGGCGAAGGACCGCCCGCTGGCCGTATCGTCGCCGGTGCAGAGCTGCGAGGCACCGCTGCCGGCGGGTGCGCGCAGCGTGCTGGTGGCCGGCCGCGCGCTGCCGCTGCCGGTGCCGGAGCCGAAGCGCATCGTGGTGATCGGCGACACCGGCTGCCGCCTGAAGGGCAGGGAATTCCAGGACTGTAACGATCCCGAGGCCTTTCCCTTCGCGCGTGTCGCGGCCAGCGCGGCCGCCTGGAAGCCGGACCTGGTGATCCACGTCGGCGATTTCCATTACCGCGAAGACCCGTGCCCCGCCGACCGTCCGGGCTGCGCCGGCAGTCCCTTCGGCTACGGCTGGGATGCCTGGAATGCCGACTTCTTCGCCCCCGCGAAGACGCTGCTGAACGCGGCGCCATGGGTGGTCGCGCGCGGCAACCACGAGAACTGCGTGCGCGGCGGCCAGGGCTGGTGGCGCTTCCTCGATCCGCGTCCGCTGCGCCCGGAATCCAGCTGCGACGACCCGGCCATGGACGCGAACGGCGACTACTCCGATCCCTACACGGTGCCGCTCGGCGGCGACGCCCAGCTGCTGGTGTTCGACAGCGCGAATACGAGTTATAAAGGGTTCGCGGCGGGGGATCCCCGCCGCGAACGCTACGCCGACACCTACCGCAAGCTGGAGGCGCTGTCGTCGAAAGCCCGCCACACCATCGCGGTCGACCACCACCCGCTGTACGGATTCGGCGCCATCGAGGACAAGAAGACCGGCGCGATCAGCCTGTTCGGCGGCGACGCCGGCCTGATCCAGGCCTTCGGCGCCATCCAGCCGCGCCTGCTGCCGGCGAATGTCGACGTCCTGTTGTCGGGCCACGTCCACCTGTGGGAGCAGGTCAGCTTCTCCTCCGACCATCCGACCCAGTTCGTCAGCGGCTTCGCCGGCACCGCCGAGGACATCGTGCCGCTGCCGGCCAGGGTTGCGCCGGGCACCACGCCGGCCCCGGGTGCGATCGTCGACTCCATGAGCTCCTGGATCGACGGCTTCGGCTTCATGACCATGGAAAGGACCGGCCCTGACCGTTGGGCGGTGGTGGTCCACGACCGCGACGGCAAGGAACGCAATACCTGCACCGTCGAAGGGCGCCGTTCGCACTGTGCGCTGCCGCAGGTGCCGCGCATGGGGCAACACTGATCAGTTGCCGGAAGGCAAGATATATTTGCTCAAATGTGATTGCCTGCAATACATAATTTATGTCACAATTGGAGTGTGAGCGGGGCGGTCGACACTGTCGGCCTGTCTTCGTGATCAGCGATGAGGATACTTTGTATCTGTTCAGCTCCCGGCCGGCCCGGGAGCCTTTTTTCCCTGGTTACCCCGCTCCACCCGTACCGATGGAGGAGGGTATATGAACGAGTTGATTTCCGCCGCCGCCCAATTGGCCTGGCCCCTGGCCCTGGTGGTGTCCTGGATGGCGGGCGAACTGGCTCACCGCTGGACCGGCATCCCCCGCATCAGCATCTACGGCCTGGCCGGTTTCCTTGCCGGTAACCTGGCACACCAGGTACAAGGTCCGATCGACCATTCCCCCTATCTGCTGTTCGCCAGCCTGGCGTTCGGCCTGGTGCTGTTCGAACTCGGCTACCGCATCAACCTGCGCTGGCTGCGCGCCAACCCCTGGATCCTGGCGACTTCGTTGCTCGAATCCGGCCTGACCTTCATTGCCGTCTACCTGGCCTCGACCTGGTTCGGCGCGCCGCCGATCAGCTGCGGCCTGCTGGGCGCGCTGGCGATGGCGACCTCGCCGGCCGGCCTGGTGCGGGTGCTGAACGAGCAGGGCGCCGGCGGCCAGGTCAGCGAGCGCGCCATGCACCTGGCGGCCCTGAACTGCGTGGCCGCCGTGTTCGTGTTCAACCTCATCGTCGGCGTCAAGGTGTTCCAGACCTCGGGCGACCTGCTGCACGCGGCCGGCTCCAGCCTGCTGGTGCTGGCGGTATCCGGCCTGCTGGGCGCGATCGCCGGTACCCTGGTGCCGCTGTGGCTGCGCAGCGTCGGCGGCAAGGATGCCACGCTCACGTTCGCGCTGGCGGTGCTGCTGGTGGTGGCCGCCACCCACGTGCTGAAACTGTCGCCGGTGCTGGCCGCGCTGTGCTTCGGCCTCGCCGCCCGCCACCGCCGCAGCGCCCTCGGCGTCACCCAGCGCAATTTCGGCGCCCTCGGCGACATCCTGTCCGTGCTGCTGTTCGTGTTCGCGGCGTCGACCCTGACCTGGGAGAATGCCAGGGAGGGCATGGTGCTCGGCCTGCTGGTGGTGCTGGTGAGGATGGTGGTCAAGGTGGGCGTCTGCGCCGCGCTGGCCCGTCCGTCCGGGATTTCGGTGCGCAAGGGCGCGCTGTCCGGCCTGGCGCTGGCGCCGGTGGCGGTGTTCACCGTGCTGATGATCGAGCAGACCCGGCGCCTGGGCGTCGAGTTCAACTACAGCCTGGCGCCGCTGACGGCGATGGCCCTGGTGCTGCAGGTGTTCGGTCCCATCATCACCCAGCGCGCGCTGGTCTGGGCCGACGAAGCCCATCAACACAAGGAGGTTTGAATGACCTTGGGACCCTTCGCTACCTCGGAATCCCTGACCATGGGGGTGGAGCTCGAGCTCCAGCTGGTCAGCCTGTCCGACTTCGACCTGGTGCCGGCCTCGCCGGACATGCTGGACCTGCTGGCGCGCGCGCCTTTCCCGGGCAACGTCACGCCCGAGATCACGCAGAGCATGATCGAGATTAACAGCAGCGTCCACAGCGGCCACGCCGGCCTGGTGGCCCAGCTGCGCGAGATCCGCGACACCCTGCTGGCGGCCGGCGACCGCCTCAACGTCGGCGTCTGCGGCGGCGGCACCCATGCCTTCCAGCAGTGGTCGGACCGGCGCATCTTCTCGAAGCCGCGTTTCCAGGAAGTGTCGCAACTGTACGGCTACCTGGCCAAGCAGTTCACGGTGTTCGGCCAGCACGTGCACATCGGCTGCCGCTCCGGCGACGAAGCCATGTACCTGCTGCACGCGCTGAACCGCTACGTGCCGCACTTCATTGCGCTGTCCGGCTCCTCGCCCTTCCTGCAGGGCGCCGACACCAGCTTCCAGTCCGCGCGCCTGAACTCGGTGTTCGCCTTCCCGCTGTCGGGCAGGGCGCCGTTCCTGCTGAGCTGGAACGCCTTCGCCGAGGACTATTTCGAGCGCATGGCCGGCACCGGCATCGTGAAGAGCATGAAGGATTTCTACTGGGACCTGCGGCCCAAGCCCGAGTACGGCACCATCGAGCTGCGCGTCTGCGATACGCCGCTGTCGGTCGAGCGCGCCGCCGCGCTGGCCTGCTACCTGCAGGCGCTGTGCCGCTACCTGCTGGCCGGCAACGAGCCGGCGCCGCGCGAAGACGACTACCTGGTCTACAACTACAACCGCTTCCAGGCCTGCCGGTTCGGCCTCGACGGCACCCTGGTGCATCCGCAGCGGCATGAACAGATGGTGCTGCGCGACGACATCCTGGCGACCCTGAAGCGGCTGGAGCCGGATTTCGAGGCCCTGGGCTCGACCGCCGCGCTGGCCCAGCTGCGCCGCGACATCGAGATGGGCAGCGATGCCGACTACCTGCGCCGGGCCTGGCGCGAAGGCGGCAGCCGCGAAGCCGTGGTCGACGCCGCGCTGGAGCGCTTCCGCCGGCCGCAGCCGGCGCTGGTCTGATGCGGCGTTAAAGCTGCTGGGACAGCGGGACTTTGGCGCTGGCTTCGTCGGCCTCGAGCATGGCGATCAGCTTGCCGAGGTCGGCTTCGAGCCGGCCGAGGGTGGCCGGGTCCAGGCTGGACAGGGCGTCGGGCAGCACGCCGGCAAAGGGCAGGGGAGCGCTGTTCAGCACCGCCTCGCCGTCCTGTGCGATGCGCAGGGCGACGCTGCGGCGGTCCATGCCTTCGCGCGCCGCCGTGACCAGGCCGCGCTCGGTCAGGCTCTTGATCAGGTTGCTGGCGGTCGACTGGTGGATGTCGAGCTCGCGCGACAGCTCGGTGACGCCGATGCCGGGGCGGCGCTGGATGACGGACAGCGCCCACAGCTGGGCGCCGCCGACGCCGGCTTCGCGCTCCACCTGCCGGAAGTGGGTTTTGACCGAGTTGAAGACGACACGGAACTGCCGCAGCACGCGGGTCGCGGGTGCGGGATCGCTGGGGCCGGCCGCTTCGGCCGTAGTTGAAGAAGAGGACATGGGCGAATGATAACGGAAAATTCACGAACAGAGCCAGCGCCTTATCGCGGCGCTACAACCCGATGAGGCCGCCACGCAGCATGCGCGAGGCGCTGCGCCAGGAGCTGGCCGACTGGCGCCTGTGGTGGGCGCGCACCGTGGTGGTGGGGGCCGCCGTGGCCGCCGGCCTGACCGTGGTCGGCTTCACCTGGCTGGCCGAAACCGCCAGCCATTATTTCGGCGCCATGCGGGCGCTGGCCTGGTGGTCGCCGCTGCTGGCCGCGCCGGCCTGCGCGGCCGCCGTGGTGTGGCTCACGCGCCGCTTCGCGCCGGGTGCGGCCGGTTCCGGGATCCCGCAAGTCATGGTAACCCTCGAAAAGGAAGTCGGCGAGGGCGAGCGCGGTCTTTTCGTGTCGCTGCGACTGAGCGTGGCGAAGATCCTGCTGACTTCCGCCGGCCTGCTGGGCGGGCTGTCGCTGGGCCGCGAAGGGCCGTCGGTGCAGATCGCCGCCGGCATCATGCTGCAGGCGCGGCGCCTGATGGGCTCGGCCGCCCCGATCGGCATCCATGGCCTGCTGGTGGCCGGCGGCGCGGCCGGCATCGCGGCCGCCTTCAAWACGCCGCTGGGCGGGGTGATGTTCGCGATCGAGGAGCTGGCGCGGGCGCCGGAACGCCGCAGCAGCGGCTTGATCATCGCCGCCATCGTGCTGGCCGGCCTGGTGGCGGTGTCGGCCCACGGCAACGGCACCTATTTCGGCGTGATCCACGCGGCCGCGCCCGGCCTCGGGCTGCTCCTGCCCGGCCTGCTGCTGGCGGTGCTGGCCGGGATTGCCGGCGGCCTGTTCTCGCGCCTGATGATCGCTTCGCTGTCGGGACAGTCGACGGACTGGTTCAGCCGCCAGCGGGCGCGCCGTCCGGTGCTGTTCGCCGCCGGCTGCGGGCTGGCGGTGGCCGTGATCGGCGTCGTCACCGCCGGCGCCGCCTTCGGTTCCGGCTACGGTTCGACCCGCACCATGGTCGAGGGAACGGCGGCGATGCCGCAAGCCTACGCCCTGTTCAAGTTCCTGGCGACCTGGATCACGAGCTGGTCGGGCGTGCCGGCGGGCATCTTTGCGCCTTCGCTGGCGATCGGCGCCGCCCTTGGCAACGACGTCGCCCTGCTGCTGTACGGCACCCAGGCCCCGGCCCTGATCGCGCTCGGCATGGTCGGCTTCCTGTCCGCCGCCACCCAGGCCCCGCTGACCGCCTTCATCATCGTGATGGAGATGGTCGACGGCCACGCGATGGTGCTCAGCCTGATGGCCTGCGCCCTGGTGTCCTTCGTGGTGGCGCGCGCGATCAGCCCGCCGCTGTACGCGACCCTGGCCGGTTTCCAGCTGGCGCGGATCCCGCTGGCGCCGGGCGAACAGCCGCGCAGCCTGGAACACCACTGAGCGCATTCGCCGGCCGAATCCGGCGTGTGCGCGCCCGCATCCCTGCTACCATGAACCATGTCGTCATGGATCGCACGCATCGGCCGCGTCCGCCCGCGGCCACCCGACATCGCCGCCGTCCTGACTCTGCTGGGCGGCGTGGCGATCGCTATCGCCCTCGCCGGCGGACTGCATGAGGCCGAACGCGAGCGTGCCCATGCCGAGTTCCTGCAGCGCGCCGAAACCCATTACGCCGCCGTCGCCAACAGTTTCGGCGACGTGCTGGTCGTGCTGCAGGCCACCAATGCCTTGTTCGAATCGGTGGGCGAGGTCGGCCGCGACCAGTTCGGCGCCTTCATCCGTCCGCTACTGCGCAGCCATACCTACCTGGACGCGGTGGCCTTCCACCGCGTGGTCGGCGATGGCCAGCGGGCGCAGTACGAAGCCGAGCAGGCCCGGCGCCAGCCCGGCTTCCGCATCCTCGAGCGCGGTCCGGCCGGGCTCACCACGGCCGGGGTGCGTTCGCGCTACCTGGTGGCCGAGTACGTCGAACCGCTGAACCGCTACGAGGATGCGCTCGGCTACGACAGCCTGTCGACCGCGCCGCGCGCCCGCGCCTTCGACGACGCCGTGGACAGCGGCCAGCCGACCGCCAGCGCCCTGGTGCCGCTGCTGCGCGACCGCGGCCGCCTGGGCGTGGCCCTGGTGATGCCGGTGTACCGCGGCGGCGCAATGCCTCCCAGCATCGGCGGGCGGCGCGCCAGCGTCATCGGCGACACCGCGGTGATCGTCGACGTCGCCGCCCTGGTCGGCGGCGCACTGCGCGAGGCCAACCTGCTGGGGCGCGCCGGCATGGCGGTCGAGCTGGACGGAATGGGCATGCGCGGCATGCGCACCGCCTTCCGCTGGGACCGGCTGGGACGGCGCGCCGTGCCGGCCTGGCACGGCTGGCTGGGCGAAGAGATCTTTACGGTGCGCCACCCCTTCGAGCTCGCCGGCCAGCGCTGGGAGCTGCGCCTGTCCGGGCGCTCGACCGACATGCTCGGCGGCGCCGCCCCGGTGACGGTGCTGGTGCTGGGCTGCCTGCTGAGCGCCGTGCTGGCGGCCTGGGTGCGCGGCCGCTTCCGCCGCGCCGGGCGGATCGAGGCCCTGGTGGTGAGCCGCACCGCCGACCTCGAAAACGCACTCGGCCAGATGCACCTCTACCTGCGGGCGATCGAGGCCAGCGCGAATGCCATCATCCTGGTGAATGCGACGCCGCCGGATTACCGGGTCGAGTACGTGAACCCGGCGTTTACCCGCATGCGCGGCTACAGCGCCGCCGAGGCGGTCGGGCAGCGCCTGTTCGATGCCGCCGAGGCCGAGCCGGACCAGAGCGCCGTGGCCGAGCTGCTGAACGCGATGCGCGAGCGCCGCGAAGCCCACGCCACCATGCGCCTGCGCTGCAAGGACGGGCGCGAACTGTACGCCGACGTGTATATCGCGCCGGTTTGGGAGGGCGGCGCCGAGCCTGGCCACTTCGTCATCACCCAGTACGACGTCAGCACCGCCAAGCGCTACGAGGCCGAGCTGGAGGTGAGGGCGCGCTACGACACCCTGACCGGCCTGGCCAACCGGGTGCTGCTGCAGGACCGCATCGAGGCGGCGATCGCGCTGGCCGGGCGCGACGCCGCCGTGTGGGTGGCGGCGCTCGACCTCGATCACTTCAAGTACGTCAACGACACCCTCGGCCACGGCGCCGGCGACGAGATGCTGAAGGTGGCGGCGGCGCGCCTGCAGAAGGCGGTCGGGCGCGCCGACACCGTGGCGCGCACCGGCGGCGACGAGTTCGTGCTGGTGCTGCCCGGCCGCGCCGACGAGAGCGAGGCCGCGGCCACCATGCACGCCGTGCTGCAGGCCTTGGCCGAACCGCTGCGCCTGCACGGCCAGGAGCTGGTGATGACCGGCAGTGCCGGGCTGGCGGCCTGGCCGGCCGACGGCCACGACGCCGCCTCCCTGGTCCAGCATGCCGAGGTGGCGATGTACCGCGCCAAGGACCTCGGCCGCAACGCGGTGCAGTTCTACACCCCGGCCATGAATGCGCGGGCCCGCGAACGGATGGCCCTCGAGGGCGCCCTGCGCAGCGCCCTGCACCAGGGAGAATTCGAGCTCTACTACCAGCCCCAGGTCGACCTCGAGACCGGCTGGGTGGTCGGGCTCGAGGCCCTGATCCGCTGGCGCCACCCGAGCCTGGGCATGGTGCGGCCGGACCGTTTCATCCACCTGGCCGAGGAGACCGGCCTGATCGTGCCGATCGGCGCCTGGGTGCTGCGCACCGCCTGCCGCCAGAGCCGCGCCTGGCAGCATGCCGGCTACGGCCCGCTGCGCATCGCCGTCAACCTGTCGGCGCGCCAGTTCGCCCAGCCCAGCCTGGTGCGCGACATCGCCCGGGTGCTGGAGGAGACCGGCCTGTCGCCGCACTGCCTGGAGATCGAACTCACCGAGAGCCTGGTGATGGAAGACGTCGAAGGCGCGATCCGGACCATGGGCGAGATCAAGTCGATGGGCGTCAAGCTCTCCATCGACGACTTCGGCACCGGCTACTCGAGCCTGTCCTACCTGCGCCGCTTTCCGGTGGACGTGCTGAAGATCGACCGCTCCTTCGTGCGCGACATCACCAGCAGCGAGGACGACGCCGCCATGGTGGCGGCCATTATCGAGCTGGCGCGCGGCCTGCGCATGCGGGTGATCGCCGAAGGCGTCGAGACCGAGGCCCAGCTCGACTACCTGAAGCGGCGCGGCTGCGACGAAGTGCAGGGCCATGTGTATGCCCGCGCCGTGTCGGGTGAAACCGTCGAGGCCATGTTGAAGGCGGGACGGCGGGTCGAGCCGCACGACGCGACGGTCTAAGGTGTGCGCTATGCGGCGTGCCGCACCGTCGTCGAGGCCGCCCTCGGGTATACTTGCGGCGGTCATCAGAGAAGTTTCAGGAACACCACGTGGACGATCATAACAATAACGAAGAGCAGCAGAAGCAGGAACCGATGGGCTACCCGGGCCCGGAGCGGCGCCGGGCAGGGGCCGCCGCGGCGCGCGCTCGCGCCCGTTACGCGCAGGTGAAGGCCGGCCTGATGGCGCGCCCGCCGCTGCAGCGCTGGCTGCTGATCGGGCTGTGGTCGGGATTGGCCATGACCGTGGTGTTCGCCATCTATGTGGCGCTGCTGTTTCCGCTGACGCCCGGCATCGAGGACGTCAGGCAGGCGCGCGTGGCCCAGCCCACCGTGGTGCTGTCGAGCGACGGCCGCGAACTGGCCAGCTTCGAGCAGGGCCTGCAGGAAAAGGTGAAGCTGTCGCAGATCTCGCCGAACGTCATCACCGCCCTGATCGCCACCGAAGACCACCGCTTCTACGAACACCACGGCGTCGACTTCACCCGCATCGGCGGCGCCGTGCTGGCCAACCTGAAGGGCGACGCACAGGGCGGCTCCACCATCACCCAGCAGCTGGCGCGCAATATGTTCCCCGACGAGATCGGCAGCAAGCGCAACCTGAACCGCAAGCTGAAGGAACTGATCACCGCCTTCAAGATCGAGAACACCTACAGCAAGACCGAGATCCTGGAAGCCTATCTGAACACGGTGCCCTTCCTGTACAACACCTACGGCATCGAGATGGCGTCCCGTACCTATTTCGACAAGCCGGCCGCGCAACTGAGCGAAACCGAGGCCGCGACCCTGGTCGGCATGCTGAAGGGGACCGCCTACTACAATCCGGTGACCAATCCGGAACGCTCGAAGGCGCGCCGCAACGTGGTGCTGGCGCAGATGATGAAGGCCGGCGCCTTCGACGAGAAGCGCTACGAGCAGCTGGCGAAACGCCCGCTGAAGGTGCGCTTCACCCGTCAGCAGGAGCGCAGCGGCAAGGACGACCACTTTACCGCCTACGTGCGCCGCTGGCTGGTCGAGTGGGCCGACAAGAACGACGTCAACCTGCAGCAGGACGGCCTGGTGGTGCAGACCACCCTCGACTACGACCTGCAGCAGGCAGCCCAGCGCGCGGTCGAGCGCCAGGCCGATGCCCTGCAGGCGATCGCCGACGTCGACTGGGCGCATGCCTGGCCGATCAACTCGACCTCGACCCAGACCTATGCCGAGATGCGCGGAAACGTCACGCCCTTCGACTATTTCTGGCAGTCGCACGGCGAGCTGCTGGACGCCTTCGTGCGCGAGACCGGCGAGTACAAGCATGCGGTGGACGGCGGCGAAGCGCCGGCCGCGGCCCTCAAGCGCCTGAAGGGTGACCGCGACTTCATGCGCCAGCTGAAGAACGCCAAGTCGCGCCTCGAAGCCGGCTTCGTCGCCATGGACCCGACCACCGGCGAGGTCAAGGCCTGGGTCGGCAGCCGCAACTTCCAGCGCGAGCAGTTCGACCACGTCAACCAGGCGACCCGCCAGCCGGGTTCCACCTTCAAGCCCATCGTCTACGCGGCCGCGCTGGAACGCGGCATCACGCCCGACCATCCCTACCTGGACGCGGTGACCACGATCCGCGGCCCCAACGGCTTCACCTGGCGCCCGACCGACAACAGCGGCACCACCGGCCGCCGCCTGACCATGCGCGACGGCCTGGTGTTCTCGAAAAACACCATCACGGCCCAGGTGATGCAGGATGTCGGCGTGGCGCCGATCGTCAAGCTGGCCCAGGACATGGGCGTGCGCGGCAGCAAGCTGCAGGCGGTGCCTTCGATCGCCCTCGGCACCAGCCCGGTGACCCTGCTGGAAATGGTCAGCGCCTATTCCACCATTGCCGCCCAGGGCGAATACCGGCGTCCGGTGTTCGTGCGGCGGATCACCGACCGCGACGGCAAGCTGATCGCCGACTTCGCCACCCAGACCCCGCAGCGGGTGCTGTCCCAGGCCTCGAGCGAAACCCTGATCGACATGATGCGCGGTGTGATCAACCGCGGTACCGGCACCGCGGTGCGCAACCGCTTCGGCATCCTGGGGGACGTCGCCGGCAAGACCGGTACCACCCAGAACAATGCCGACGGCTGGTTCATCATGATGCACCCGAACCTGGTGGCCGGCGCCTGGGTGGGATTCAACGACAACCGCGTGACGATGCGCTCGAACTACTGGGGCCAGGGCGGCCACAGCGCGATCCTGCTGGTGGGCGACTTCTTCAAGTCCGCCCTCGACAGCGGCAAGCTGGCGGCCGACGCCCAGTTCCCGGGCTACCGCAAGCCGGAGCCGGTGGTGCGCCACGCCGAGCCGGAGGAAGACATGGAAGAGGGCGGCGACATGCAGGAAGACGGCCCGCCGGCCGACCTGCCGAAGCCGCCGGAATCGCCGGAGCCGCCGGCGGAACCGCGGCAGGATGTGGGGAACCGGTTCCCGAACGACGCCTGATATTGCCGGCGTCACGCGAACCTCCGCGTGGGCGGAGGACCGCCCACCCTACAGGATCGGGGTCCCGCCCGTCACCGCAATCCTCGCCCCCGACACATAACTGGCCTCGTTCGACGCCAGCATCACATACACCGGCGCCAGCTCGGCCGGCTGGCCGGCCCGCTTCATCGGCGTCTGCTGGCCGAAGCTGGCCACTTCCTCCGGCGGCATGGTCGACGGGATCAGCGGCGTCCAGATCGGTCCCGGTGCCACCGAATTCACGCGGATGCCCTTGTCCGCCAGCAGCTGGGCCAGGCCGGCCGTGAAGTTCGCGATCGCGCCCTTGGTGGTCGCGTAGGCCAGCAGGGTCGGTTTCGGCTTGTCCGAGTTGATCGAGGTGGTGTTGATGATCGAGGCGCCGGGCTGCATGTGTTTCACCGCCGCCTTGCAGATGTAGAACATCGCGTCGATGTTGACGGCGAAGGTGTGGCGCCATTCCTCGTCGGGGATGTCCTCGATGTCTTCGTGGGTCATCTGGAAGGCGGCGTTATTCACCAGCACGTCGATGCGGCCGAATTCCTGGACGGCGCGGTCGACGAGGGCGCGGCAATGCGCGGGATCGGCGATGTCGCCCGGCACCAGCACCGCCTTGCGCCCGGCTTCCTGCACCAGGCGCCCGGTCTCCTTCGCATCCTCGTGCTCGTCCAGGTAGGAAATCAGCACGTCGGCGCCCTCGCGCGCGAAGGCCAGGGCGACGGCGCGGCCGATGCCGCTGTCGGCGCCGGTGATCAGGGCTTTCTTGTCGGCCAGGCGGCCGTGGCCGACGTAGCTGGACTCGCCGTGGTCGGCCTTGGGCGTGAGCAGGGCCTCGCTGCCGGGCGGCTGCTGCATCGGTGTGTGCTTCTGCGCCTCCTGCCGGCGCTCTTGCTGGTTTTGCGACATCTCGGCCTCCATCGGAATCGTGGCCTGCGATGCTACGCCGTTCCGAAACGCGGCGTCGCCGGTTTCGGGCCCGTGGCGTCGTTCACCAGCAGCTCGCGGGCGCGCGGCGCGGTCGAGATGCCGAGCTCGCGGCACATCTGCATCGCTTCCAGCAACACCTGCTGCTGGGTCTTGAGGAAGAGGCTGAAATCGGCGTCCGACAGGTTGTAGACGATGTCGTACTCGATGAAATTCTGGTCCAGCACCGTCAGGCTGACGTGGTCGAGCTTTACCTTGTCCTTGCCTTCGATGATGGACGACAGCTTCGGCGGGACCTTGGCCGCCAGCTCGGGCGGGGTGGACGGGTTGATGCGCAGCGTGAACTGCACGCGCCGCGTGTTCATGCGCTTGAAGTTGTGGACCACCTTGCGCAGCAGCTCGGCGTTGGCGATCACGATCTGTTCGCCGGACAGCGCGCGGATGCGGGTGGTCTTCAGGCCGACGTGTTCGACCGTGCCCGAGAATTCCGGCACCGAGACGAAGTCGCCGACCTCGAAGGGCTTGTCGACCGCGATCGACAGCGAGGCGAACAGGTCGCCGAGGATGTTCTGCACCGCCAGCGCCACCGCCACGCCGCCGATGCCGAGGCTGGCCACGAAGGTGGTGACGTTGATGCCGAGGTTGGACAGCATGGCCAGCAGGAACACGGTCCAGACGCTCCACTGCAGCGCCCAGATCATCAGGGTGTGCGCCACCGTGACCTGCTCGTTTTCCTTGTTCTTGCCGTGGATGCGGAAGTAGCGCCGCGCCGTCACGCCGATCGCGCGGTGCAGCCATACGGCGAGCTGGGCGCCGAGGGTGATGAACCACAGGTGGCCGATGCGCTGGTCCCAGGGCGGCGGCAGGTCGAGTACCGAGGCGCCGATCAGGATCGAGGTCGCCAGGATCGCCACATTGCTGGTGCGCGCCAGCGTGTGCTGGAGGACGTCGACGATGGGCCGCTGGGCGGCTTCGCCGGAGAGCTGGTCGAGGCGGCGCCGGAACAGCACCACCGCGGCGTGGATGAGGATGAAACTGACGACCGCCGCGGCGATGGCGAAGGCGGCGTTGGTCCAGCTGATGTCGAGGGATGTGAAATAGCCGCGGATGTCCATTGGGCTCCTTTCAAGGTGGGGCGGGGAATGCGCGCCGAGGGGGCGCGGGAAAGGCGGCCTGCCGGGGCAGGCGGGCGCCGGCCGCCGGCGCCCGGGGATGCTGCGGGTTCAGTGCCTGCTCAGTACCTGCTCAGTGCCTGCTCAGTACCTGCTCAGTGCCTGCTCAGTGCCTGCTCAGTGCCTGCTCAGTGCCTGGTACGCAGGTGCTCGCGTACGGCTTCGGCGCTGTTGCCTGCCTGCTTCACGGCCTGCTCCAGTTCTTCCTGGGTCACGCCGAGGGCCTTGGTCCAGTACTGGACCTCGTGCTTCTCGTGCAGGTTGATGCGGGCGCGGTCCTGCTGGCCGCGGTTCTGCAGATTGTCGGACATGGTGGCCTCCTTTTCATCGTCGACGAGTACCTTGTCAGGATGCCATCGGCCGCTGCCGTATTCCGTTCGCTAATTCACGTTACGCGAACGAAAAATCAAGATGCAACTAACCCACATATCACGCCACACAAACATAAACCCGCCACCAGGAAAGAGGGCGGCCGCCACACTCGCCGCCGGCATGCATTTGAGGTACGCTACTGTCAATTGCACAATCAGGAGAAAGCATGCCCAAGCCCTATGAAACCGCCCAGCCCGACCGCGCCGCGGTCGATGCGATGCCCGGCGTGGTGGCCGTCGATTTCGGCACCAACTGGTGCGGCTACTGCAAGGCGGCCGAACACGATATCGACGAGGCGCTGAAAGCCTATCCGGACGTTAAGCACGTCAAGGCCGAGGACGGTCCGGGCCGTCCGCTGGGCCGCTCCTTCCGCGTCAAGCTGTGGCCGACGGTGGTCGTGATGAAGGATGGCCAGGAAGTGGCGCGCGTGGTGCGCCCGGCCGGTGCGCAGGAAGTGAAGGATGCCCTGGAGGCGGCCGGCAAGGCAGGCGCCGCATGATCGCAGCCGAACCGCAAGCGGTGCGCGCCGCCGCCAACCGTCCGTCGACCGTGCTGTTCGCCAGCCTGATCGGCACTACCATCGAGTTCTTCGACTTCTACATCTACGCCACCGCCGCGGTGCTGGTGTTCCCGAAGCTGTTCTTCCCGGCGGCCAGCCCGGCCGCCGCAACCCTGCAGTCGCTGGCGACCTTCGCGATCGCCTTTTTCGCGCGTCCCGTGGGCTCGGCCGTGTTCGGGCACTTCGGCGACCGCATCGGCCGCAAGGCTACCCTCGTGGCGGCGCTGCTTACCATGGGCCTGTCGACCGTCGTGATCGGCCTGCTGCCGACCTACGCCTCGATCGGCACCCTGGCGCCGCTGCTGCTGGCGCTGTGCCGCTTCGGCCAGGGCCTGGGCCTGGGCGGCGAGTGGGGCGGGGCGGTGCTGCTCGCCACCGAGAATGCGCCGCCGGGCAAGCGCGCCTGGTACGGCATGTTCCCTCAGCTGGGCGCGCCGCTCGGCTTCTTCCTGTCCGGTTCGACCTTCCTGGTGCTGTCGCAGACCCTGTCGGATGCCGATTTCTTTGCCTGGGGCTGGCGGGTGCCTTTCCTGGCCAGCGCGCTGCTGGTGCTGATCGGCCTGTACGTGCGCCTGAAGATCACCGAGACCCCCGACTTCCAGAAGGTCCTGGAGCGCAACGAGCGGGTGCGCCTGCCGGTGGCCGCCGTATTCAAGTCGCATCCCGGCGCGCTGGTGCTGGGCACCCTGGCCGCGCTGTCGACCTTCGTGATCTTCTACCTGATGACGGTGTTCGCCCTCAGCTGGGGCACCACGGCCCTGCATTATTCGCGCCAGCAATTCCTGCTGCTGCAGTTGTTCGCGATCCTGTTCTTCGGCCTCACGATCCCGGTGGCAGCAATGCTGGCCGACCGCCTGGACCGGCGCCGCGTGATGATCGGCGTATCGGCCGCGATCGCGGTCTTCGGCCTGCTGTTCGGGCCGATGTTCGGCTCCGGCTCGCTGGCGATGGTGACGCTGTTCATGGTGCTCGGCCAGTGCCTGATCGGCATGACCTACGGTCCGCTCGGGACCCTGCTGTCCGAGATGTTCCCGCCCGAGGTGCGCTACACCGGCGCCTCGCTGACCTTCAACCTGGCCGGCATCCTGGGCGCCTCGCTGGCGCCCTACGTGGCCACCTGGCTGGCAACCAACCACGGCCTGTCCACCGTGGGCTGGTACCTGAGCGGGGCAGCCCTGATCAGCCTGGCGGCGCTGCTGCCGGTGAAGCCGGCGGAAGCGCGCTGAACCCGGTTCGGCGAAGGAGGAGGCAATGCTGTTGAAGGGAGGCTGTTCCTGTGGCGCGGTGCGCTATGAAACGGCGGCGCTGCCTTTCCACCGCACCCTCTGCCATTGCGTCGATTGCCGGCGCGCGGCGGGAGCGCCGGCCGTCGCCTGGTTCACGGTGCCGGCGGCCGAACTACGCTGGGTGCGGGGCAGTCCGGCCGTGCACCGCTCCAGTCCGAGGGTCGAGCGCGGCTTCTGCGACGCCTGCGGGACGCCGCTCAGCTACCGCAACGACGGTTACGCGCACGAGATCGACGTGCTGGCCTGCACCCTGGACGATCCCGAGGCGGCCTCGCCTCGGGACCATACCTTCGCTTCTCAGCGGCTGGGCTGGATGCGGGTCGACGACGGCATGCCCGTGTATCCACGCAGCCGCGGGGAAGGACTGCCGGGGGATCAGAAGGAGTAGACCAGGGTCAGCGAGGTCTGGGTATCGGTGTTCTTCTTGTCTTCCGGCACCTTGCTGTCGCTGCGGGCGCTGAACGCCGCCTTCATCTGCATGGTGCCGTTGATCTTGGTGCTCAGGGCCGTCTCCGCCACCGTATGCGTGTTCGAGGTGCCGCGCTCGACGCTGACCGTCTGGCTGAAGTTGGCCGACGGGCTGACCCGCCAGCGCAGCTGGGCGGCGCCGTGCACGGTCATGCCCGAATCCTGCTCGCCGGTCGCGCTCTCGCCGTGGAAGTAGCCCGGACCGATCTCGACGTCGACCGTCTTGTCCTCGCGCTTGAGCAGCTGGGTGCCGTAACCGACCGCCAGGGTCGAATAGCGGGTGTAGGCGCCGAACTTGTCGTTCACGTGGGAACCGAGCACGAAGGCGCGGTTGCCGTCCTGGAGCAGCTTGAAGGCCGCCTTGGCCGACAGCTGCCAGCGTTCCGCCGAGCGGTTCTTGGTACGGCTGCCGTCGTCGTGGACCACTTCGTCTTCCTTGAAGAAGCCGCTGAAGATGTACTCGTTGCTCCAGTTGCTCATCTCGTGGCGGGCGTCGATCTTGCCCGTGACCGAGGTGCCGGTGGTGTTGCCGGAGGTGCTGATCGCGCCCAGTTCGGCGGAGGTGTACCAGCTGCTGCCTTCCGGCACAGCGATGGTCGGTGCTTGCGTAAAATAGGTGGACGACGGGGCGGCATTGCCGATGTCGTCCGGCGCGGCGGCTGCCGTGCCGGTTGCGCCGGCCACAGCCAGCGCCCAAAGTAGCTGAGATCTCATGAGCATCCCGTCGTTCATTGGATGGCCCGACATTGTAAACCAAAGCCGGGCTTCAAACCCATCCGTCGCAACATTTCCCTACAGAATTATGCGATGAGATGATGCAATTGTTAAGTCCACTTTCATTGTGTTTGCAATTCAAGCCGCGACATGTCTAGAATGTTGGGTTTTGCCGGACATACCGGCGTGTATGTATGGGAGCCACATTGAGCAGGCTAGTCATCGTCGACGACCACGAATTGATCCGCGAGGGCATCAAGAAGATCGTGCGCGCCTGCGCCGACCTCAAGGTTGCCGGGGAGGCGGGGGACCTGAAGCAGGCCCTGGCGCTGGTCGCCCAGGTCCGACCCGACGTCGTCGTGCTGGACATCAGTCTTCCCGACGCCAACGGGCTGGACGGGCTGGCGGAGTTGCTCCGCTGTTTTCCGGGCTTACGGGTAGTCATGCTGAGCATGCACCCGGAGGACGGCCATGCCCTCGCGGCCCTGCGCGCGGGTGCGCTCGGCTATGTGTCCAAGGCCAGCGTGTCGACCGACCTGGTCGAGGCGGTGCGCAAGGCCGCCCAGGGTCTGCGCTGGCTCGGCTCGCGCGTCGCCGCCCTCCTGATACAGGAGGCGAGCTGCCCGCCGCCGACGCCGCCGCATCACCTGCTGACCCCGCGCGAAGGGGAAATCGTGGCGCTGATCGGCGCCGGCCTGCAGGTCAAGCAGGTCGCCGCAGAACTCGGCATCAGCATCAGTTCCGTCAATACCTACCGTAACCGCATCTTCCGCAAGATGGGCCTGTCCTCGAATGCGGCGCTGATCCGCTACGCTTTACGCCACGGCCTCTCCGGCTGATTTTCACGTTGCCGCAAGGTAACAATGTGAAACTCGCGTTGTCGTTAAATATGCGACAGGCAACATGCAATGCGCGACCTGTCCGCGGTTTCTTCACTCTCTGATTCACTCTGGCAGCCGGGGGCGGTCGATCACCTGGCGGCTGGATCGTGCGCGACTGTAAATACGATCGTGCACTGGGAGCCTCTGCTGCCGACCGCCGACACAATGTTATAACTTCTCCATCTTGCCTATCGATATTGCAAGGTTTCCACCGACAGCGCATACAAACGATGATGACGAAGCGAGAGAGAGCCATGCCCGGGGACACGGTGGAGATCCTGGTCGTGGAAGACAGTCCCACCCAGGCGCAGCATCTGGCGCGCCTGCTGGCGAGCGAACCCGGCTGGAAGGTCCGGATCGCCGGCGACGGCTCGGCCGCGCTGGCCGAAGTGGCGCGCCGCCGCCCCCAGCTGGTCATCAGCGATATCGCCATGCCCGGCATGGACGGATTCACGCTGTGCCGCATCCTGAAGGAAGACCCGGTCTACGCCAACCTGCCGGTGGTGCTGCTGACCCGGCTGTCCAGCCTGAACGACATCGTCCAGGCCCTGGAATCCGGCGCCGACAGCTTCGTCCGCAAACCCTACGACGGCATGCAGCTGCGCGAGCGCCTGCGCCGCATCCTCCAGGATTGCGCTCTCGGTTCGCCCGACCGTCCGCTGGAATTCATGGCGGCCGAGCGGCGCCAGATCTACGAACTGCTGGTCGCCACCCACGCCCAGGCCCTGCGCATGAATGCCGAACTGGCCGAGCAGCGGACCTCGCTGGAACGCTCCGTCCGCTCGCTGGCGACCCTGCACGGCATGGCGGCCGCGCTGAACGAGGCGGTCGGCGAACAGGCCGTCGCCGAAGCGGCGCTGGCCCATCTGCTGGCGATGCCGGGCCTGGCCGGCGCCGCGGTCGGCGCGCTGCGGCAGAACGGTGCGCTCAGGATGCTGGCGGCGCGCGGCATGCCGGCCGGCGAAGCGCCCGGCATGCATGTGCTGCGCCTGCCGCTGTATGCCGAGCATCGCGAGGTTGGCGTGCTCGAGCTGCTGCCCAACAGTCCCGAGCTGGGCGAGGCCGAGCGCTCGCTGCTCGACAGCGCCGCGACCCAGCTCGGCTCGGCGCTGGAACGCGCCCGCCTGTACGCCTGCATGGAAGCGCTGGTGGTCGAGCGCACGGAGGCCTTGCGCTCGGAGCGCAACCGCCTGTCGGCGGTGGTCGATACCGCCGGCGCGCTGGTGCTGCTGGCGGCGCCCAGCGGCCACATCGTGATGTTCAACCGCGCCTGCGAGGACGCGCTGGGCTGGAAGGCTAGCGAAGCGATCGGACGTCCGGCCTGGGAGGTCGTGCGGCGGGTCGACGACGAACTGGCGGTGCGGCGCGTGTTCCAGCACCTGGACAGCCTGCCGGAAACGGCGCGCATCCAGGGCGAATGGCATACCCAGGACGGCAAGCGCCGTTCCATCCTCTGGACCTCGACCCTGCTGCGGCGCGAAGACGGCAGCATCGAGTACCTGCTCGGCACCGGTATCGACGCCACCGAGTTGCGCGGCGCCCAGGAACGCCTGCGCTACGTCAGCAACTTCGACGCCGTGACGGGCCTGCCGAACCGCCTGCTGCTGCGCGACCGCCTGCGCCAGATGAAGGGCCAGGCCCAGGGCGCGGGGCAGGTGCTCGGCTTCATGCTGCTGAGCCTGGGCCGCATGCCGCTGATCCGCGAGGCGCTGGGCCCGGCGGCCGAACAGGGGCTGCTGCAGGAAGTGGCGGCGCGCCTGCGCGAGACCGCCGGCGCCGACGCCGTCGGCCGCTTCTCCGACGGCAGCTTCGCCGTGCTGGCGCTGCGCGCGGTGGGCGAGGACCTGGCGGTGGCGGCGCGCCGCCTGCTGGCCGCGGTCGCCAAGCCGTATTCCTGGGAACACCAGGAGCTGCACCTGGACCCGGCGATCGGCATCGCGGTATTCCCGAACGACGGCCTGAAGTACGAGCTGCTGGTACAGGGTGCGGTCGCCGCGCTGCGCCAGGCGGCCGAGGGCGTCGGCCAGCGCTATGCCTTCTACCGCCCCGAACTGAACCAGGGCGCCAACGACCGCTTCAAGCTGGAGAGTGCGCTGCGCCGCGCCATCGAGCGCGAGGAACTGGTGCTGCATTACCAGCCCCAGGTCGATCTGGGCAGCGGCCGCATCGTCGGCGCCGAGGCGCTGGTGCGCTGGCAGCATCCGGAGCGCGGCCTGGTGCCGCCTGGCCTGTTCATCCCGCTGGCCGAGGAGACCGGCCTGATCCTGCCGATGGGCGACTGGGTACTGAACGCCGCCTGCCGCCAGCAGCGCGCATGGCGCGAGGCCGGCCTGCCGCTGGTGCCGGTGGCGGTGAACCTGTCGGCCAACCAGTTCGACGACCGTATCGTCGAGACGGTCGGCCGGGTGCTCGAGGAGTGCGGCATCGAGCCGGAGCTGCTGGAGCTGGAGTTGACCGAATCGGCCTCGATGGCGGACGCCGACAAGAGCTGCGCGCTGCTGGCCCAGCTGAAGAGCATGGGGATCCGGCTGGCGATCGACGATTTCGGCACCGGCTTCTCGAACCTGAACTACCTGAAGCGCTTCCCGGTCGACACGCTCAAGCTCGACCAGTCCTTCGTCGCCGATATCCTCGACAAGGCGGGCGACGACCTGGCGATCTCGCAGGCGGTGATCGCGATGGCGCACGGGCTGGGATTGAAGGTGGTGGCGGAAGGGGTCGAGAATGCCGGCCAGCTGGCCCTGCTGGCCGAGCATGGCTGCGATCTCATGCAGGGCTATTACTTCAGCAAGCCGGTGCCGGCCGCGCAATTCGCGCAGCTGCTGCGCGACGGCAAGACGCTCGACCTGGCGCCGCTGGGGCGGCAGCCGGCCGAGGAGCCATCAGGTGCCGGGCATCACGTCCCGATGTAGACGATCTTGAAGGCGAACAGCGCCGCGATCACCCACACGATGGCCTTGACTTCGCGGGCGCGGCCGGTGGTGAGCTTCAGCACCGCATAGGTGATGAAACCGAAGGCGATGCCCTCGGCGATCGAATAGGTGAAGGGGATGGTCAGCGCCGTGATGGCCGCCGGGATGGCTTCGGTGGTATCGCCCCATTCGATGTCGCCGAGGTCGCGCAGCATCAGGCAGGCGACGAACAGCAGGGCCGGGGCGGTGGCGTAGGGCGGCACCACGCCGGCCAGCGGCGCGATGAACAGGCAGGCCAGGAACAGCACGGCGACCGTCAGCGCGGTGAGGCCGGTGCGGCCGCCCGCCTGGACCCCGGAGGCCGATTCGATATAGGCCGTGGTGCTCGAGGTGCCGAGGACGCTGCCGGCGACGATGGCGGCGCTGTCGGCCAGCAGGGCCTTGTTCAGGCGCTCCATCTTCCCTTCGACCAGCAGGCCGGCGCGGCTCGCCACGCCCATCAGGGTGCCGGTGGCGTCGAACAGTTCGACCAGGAAGAACACCAGGATCACGTTCAGGATGCCGACGCTCAGCGCGCCTTTCACGTCCAGCTGCAGGAAGGTCGGGGCCAGCGAGGGCGGGGCGGAGACCACCTGGTGGAACTGGTTCCCGCCGAAGAAGAAGCTCAGGATCGTCACCGCGATGATGCCGATCAGGATCGCCCCGCGCACCCTCAGGCGGTCGAGGGTCACGATCAGCAGGAAGCCGACCATGGCCATGATGGCGCCGGCCTGGTGCAGGTCGCCGACCTTGACCAGGGTCGGCTCGCTGGCCACCACGATGCCGGCGTTCTTCAGCGCGATCAGGGCCAGGAACATGCCGAGGCCGACCGTGATCGCCACCCGCAGCGAGCGCGGAATCCCGTTCACGATCATGGCGCGCAGGCCAAACACCGAGACCAGGATGAACAGGCAACCGGACACGAACACCGCGCCCAGCGCCGCCTGCCACGACACCTTCATGCCCAGCACCACCGCGTAGGCGAAGTAGGCGTTCAGGCCCATGCCCGGCGCCATCGCGATCGGGTAGTTGGCGTACAGGCCCATCACCGCACTGCCGAGCGCCGCCACCAGGCAGGTGGCGACGAACACGGCTTCCTTCGGCATCCCGGCGTCGCCGAGGATCGAGGGGTTGACGAAGATGATGTAGGCCATCGTCAGGAAAGTGGTCAGACCGGCCAGCATCTCGGTGCGGACGTCGGTGCCGCTTTGGCGCAGGTTGAAGAAGCGTTCAAGCATGGTGGTGGTGGGCTCCATGGTGGTGTTGCATACAAACGTCAGCTTATCGATGACCGAAGCATAACACCAGACGGCAGATCAGCCATATCCTGGCTTGCCTGATAAGTGTTTTATTGGGCATTTGCCATGCCGCGCGAATTTTCATTGCTGAGTGGCACTATTCACGGGCGCGATACGCCACAATCGCCGCACTTATGGCTGGACCTCCCGACACCAGTTGGTTGGTCCGGAAACATCAGCGAAACAAATTGGTCGGACCAAAAGCAGCAAAAGATCTTGCGTGAGTAATATATTAGGCATACCATTCTGATATATCAGAGGCGCCCATTCCGGTGCCTCGCCACGCAAGGAGCAACAAAGCATGACCGCATTCATGGACAAGGATTTCCTCCTCACCACCGACGTCGCCAAGAAGCTGTACCACGAGGTAGCAGCCGACCTGCCGGTGATCGACTACCATTCGCACCTGCAGCAGGGCGAAATCGCGGAACGCAAGACCTTCCGCAACATCGCCGAACTGTGGCTGGGCGGCGATCACTACAAATGGCGCCTGATGCGTACCGCCGGCGTGCCGGAGGAATACTGCACCGGCGAGCGCTCGGACAAAGAGAAATTCCTGGCCTTCTGCAAGGTGCTGCCGCTGGCGATCGGCAATCCGATCTACCACTGGAGCCACCTGGAGCTGCGCCGCATCTTCGGCATCGACCTGGTCATCAACGAAAAGAACGCCGAAGCGATCTGGGAACAGGCCAACGCCAAGCTGGCGACCATGGACACCTGGACCTTCCTGGAGCAGGCCAAGGTCGAAATCGCCTGCACCACCGACGACCCGGCCGACGACCTGCTGCAGCACGCCGAGATCGCCAACTCGCAACTTTCGACCCGCGTGCTGCCGGCCTACCGTCCGGACAAGGCGATGCGCATCAATAACCCGGGTTTCATCGATTACGTGGCGCGCCTGTCGGACGTGGCGGACCTGAAGATCACGTCCTTCGCGACCATGATCGAAGCGCTGGCCAGGCGCGTCGGCTACTTCCACGAGCGCGGCGGCCGCATCTCCGACCACGCGATCGACATGCCGATCCCGACCGTCGCGGCAAGCGCCGAACAGCTGGAGGCGATGTTCGCCAAGCGCCTTGGCGGCGCGCTGCTGGGCGACCTGGAACAGGCCCAGTACCTGCGCGGCCTGCTGGAGCACATCGGCGCCGTCTACGCCAGATACGACTGGACCATGTGCTTCCACATCGGCGCCATGCGCAACAATAACCAGCGCATGCTCGAGACCCTCGGCCCGGACACCGGCTTCGACTCGATCGGCGACATGACCACCTCGAACGGCCTGGTGGCGCTGCTCTCGAACCTGGACGCGAACAAGCAGCTGCCGAAGACCATGCTGTTCAACCTGAACCCGGCCATGAACGAAGTGCTGTCGACCATGATCGGCAACTTCCAGGACGGCAGCGTGGCCGGCAAGGTGCAGTTCGGCCCGGCCTGGTGGTTCAACGACCACAAGCTCGGCAACCTGAACCAGATCCTGGCCTTCGGTAACCATTCGGTGCTCGGCATCTTCGTCGGCATGGTGACCGATTCGCGCAGCTTCGCTTCGTATCCGCGCCACGACTACTTCCGCCGCCTGGTTTGCCGCCAGCTCGGCGAATGGGTCGCCGGCGGCGAATACCCGAACGACTTCGAAGCACTCGCCACCATCGTGCGCGGGATCTGCTACGAAAACGCCAAGAACTACTTCAAGCTCTGATCAAAGGCCGCACGTTCATGCAACGAGTAATCTGCATCCACCCGGACGACAGCATGCTGGTCGCCCTGACCGACCTGGCGCCGGGCGATGTCGTCACCTGGAATGACGAGAACATCCTGGTCTCGACCCCGGTCAAGACCAAGCACAAGCTGGCCCGCCGCGCTTTCGCCGAGGGCGAGATCCTGAATATGTACGGCGTCCCGGTCGGCAAGGCGACCCAGGCGATCCGCAAGGGCGAAGCCGTCACCACCGACAACCTGGCGCACTACGCTGCCGAGGTCGAGATCGGCGACGGTAGCGAAACAAGCGAGCCGTATACCTGGACCCCGCCGGACGTCAGCCGCCAGCAGGGCCGCACCTTCGACGGCGTGGTCCGCGCCGACGGCCGCGTGGGTACCGCCAACTACTGGCTGATCTTCCCGCTGGTCTTCTGCGAGAACCGCAACGTCGAGCACCTGCGCAACGCACTCGAGCGTCCGCTCGGCTACGCCACCGACGACCTGGCCGCGCTGACCTTCCAGCTGCTCGGGGAAGACATGGAAGCGCCCAAGCCGGTGGTGCGTCCCTTCCCCAACCTGGACGGCGTGCGCGTCATCACCCACAACGGCGGCTGCGGCGGCACCCGCGCCGATGCGCGCTCGCTGTGCAAGATCCTGTCGGCCTATGCCGACCACCCCAACGTGGCCGGCATCACGGTGTTCTCGCTGGGCTGCCAGAACGCCCAGATCGCCATGTTCAAGGAGGCGCTGGCCAGGCAAAACCCGAACTTCGACAAGCCGGTGCTGATCTATGAACAGCAGCAGTGGGACAGCGAAGAAAAGATGATGAAGGCGGTGCTGCAGGACACGCTGAGCCACCTGAAGGAAGCCAACAAGGTGCGCCGTCAGCCGGTGCCGCTGTCGCACCTGAAGATCGGCGTCAAGTGCGGCGGCTCCGACGGCTTTTCGGGCATTTCCGCGAATCCGACCATGGGCTATGTGTCCGACATGGTGGTGGCCGTGGGCGGCTCCTCGATCCTGGCCGAATTCCCGGAACTCTGCGGCGTCGAAGCCAACCTGATCGAACGCTGCGTGGAAGACGACGACAAGCGCCGCTTCCTCGGCATGATGCGCGACTTCGAGCAGCGGGCGCTGGCGGTCGGCACCCATTTCGCCGACAACCCGAGCCCGGGGAATATCCGCGACGGCTTGATTACCGACGCGATGAAGTCGGCCGGCGCCGCCAAGAAGGGCGGCACCTCGCCGATCGTCTCGGTGCTGGACTACGGCGAGCAGACCGACAAGGCCGGCCTGGCCCTGCTGTGCACCCCGGGCGGCGACGTCGAATCCGTCACCGGCATCGTGGCCTCGGGCGCGAACGTGGTCCTGTTCTCGACCGGCCTCGGCACGCCGACCGGCAACCCGATCGTCCCGGTGCTGAAGATCTCGTCCAACAGCCGCGTCGCCGCCAGGTTGAACGACCTGATCGACTACGACTGCGGTCCGATCATCGAGGGCAAGCCGCTGCCGGAAGTGGCGCAGGGCCTGTTCGACATGGTCGTCGACACCGCCGGCGGCAAGTACACCTGCAAGGCCGACCGCCTGCAGCAGTACGACTTCATCTTCTGGAAACGGGATATTTCGCTGTGAGTCCGATACCTGTCCTCAAACGCAGCGCGCCGTTCGCGCTGCCCATCAAGGTTCTCCAGTTCGGCCAGGGCAACTTCATGCGCGGCTTCTTCGACTGGCAAATCGACCTGCTCAACGAGCGGACCGGTCTCGACGCCGGCGTGGTGATCGTGCGGCCGCGCGGCGGCAGCGCGGCGCCCTTGCTCGACGTGCAGGACGGCCTGTTCACCGTGCTGGTGCGCGGCCTGAATGAGCAGGGCGCAGCCGTCAAGGAATACCGCAAGGTCGAATGCGTGCAGCGCGAGATCGACCCGAACGCGGGCCATGCCGACTACCTGGCACTGGCCGCGAACCCGGACCTGCGCTTCGTGGTGTCGAACACGACCGAAGCCGGCATCGCCGTCAACGCGACCGACCGTTTCGACGACGCGCCCCCCAGTGCCTTCCCGGCCAAGCTGGCCCAGTTCCTGTACCGGCGCTTCGAAGCCTTCGACGGCGCCGCCGATCGCGGCGTGGTCCTGCTGCCCTGCGAGCTGATCGACCACAACGGCCCGGCCCTCCAGCGCGCGGTGAAGCACTTCGCCCGCCTGTGGAAGCTGCCGCCGGCCTTCGACACCTGGCTCGATACCGCCTGCACCTTCTGTTCGACCCTGGTCGACCGCATCGTCACCGGCTTCCCGGCCGCCGATTCCGAGGAAATCCAGCGGGACCTCGGCTACCAGGACCAGTTCCTGGTGGCGGTCGAGTACTACTACCTGTTCGTGATCCAGGGCCCGGCATGGGTCGGCGAAGCGCTGAAGCTGGAAGGCAGCGGCCTGAACGTGAAGCTGGTCGACGACATCACGCCCTACAAGAAGCGCAAGGTCGGCATCCTCAACGGCGGCCATACCACGCTGGTGCCGGTGGCCCTGCTGGCCGGACTGGAAGCGGTGGGCCCGGCGGTCGAGGACCAGGGCACCGGCGCTTTCCTGCGCGCCGCCATCTCCGACGAGATCATCCCGGCTCTCGGCATGGACCGCGCCGGGCTCGAAGCCTACGCCCAGGACGTGCTGCTGCGCTTCCGTAATCCGGCCATCCACCATCGCCTGGCCTCGATTGCCCTGAACAGCTGGAGCAAGTTCGCCGCGCGCGTGATGCCGCAGCTGCTGCGCTACATCGAGATCAACCTGGGACGCATGCCGCGCCGGCTGGTGCTGGCCCTGGCCGCGACGATGGTGCTGTACCGCGGCGGCGTCATCGAGCTGTCGGACGACAAGGCCAATCTGGAGTGGTTCGCCGCCGGCTGGGCCAGGGTCGATGGCGGCGAGTGGTCGCTGGCCCAGCTGGCGTCCGGATGGCTGGCCAACCGCGCGCTGTGGGGCAGGGACCTGAACGAAGTGCCGGGCCTGGCCTATGCGCTGACCGTCGCCCTCGAACAGATCGGGCGCCGGGGCGTACGCGAGCTGCTCGCTTAGTTGCCCTTTAGTTGCCCGCATAAACAGAACACCCAGGAGGAGACATGAAATTCAAAGGTATGCGCTGGTGGATGGTGGGGCTGGTGACGCTCGGCCTGATCGTCAACTACCTGGCACGCAACACCCTGTCGGTGGCGGCACCGACCATGATGGCGGATCTCCACATCACGACCGCGGAGTACTCGTATATCGTGGTCGCGTGGCAGGTCTGCTACGCCGTGATGCAGCCGGTGGCCGGCTATGTGCTGGATGCGATCGGCACCAAGATCGGCTTCGCGGTGTTCGCCCTGGCCTGGTCGCTGGCCTGCGCCAGTGCGGCGCTGGCCAGCGGCTGGCAGAGCATGGCCTTCTTCCGCGGCCTGCTGGGCCTGACGGAAGCGGCCGGCATTCCGGCAGGCGTGAAGGCCACCACCGAATGGTTCCCGGCGCGCGAGCGCTCGGTGGCGATCGGCTGGTTCAATATCGGTTCCTCGATCGGCGCCCTGTGCGCACCGCCGCTGGTGGTGTGGTGCATCCTGCACGCCGGCTGGAAATGGGCCTTCGTCGTGGTGGGCGCGATCGGCATCGTCTGGACCCTGCTTTGGACCTTCTTCTACAAGCACCCGCGCGACCAGAAGATGCTGCTCGATTCCGAACGCGATTACATCCTGTCGGGCCAGGAAGCGAAGCACGCCGACGATGCGAAAAAAGCCGGCTGGCGCCAGATCGTGAAGAGCCGGAACTTCTGGTCGATCGCGATCCCGCGCTTCCTGTCCGAGCCGGCCTGGCAGACCTTCAATGCCTGGATCCCGCTGTACATGGCCACCGAGCGTCACATGAACCTGAAGGAGATCGCCGCCTTCGCCTGGCTGCCTTTCCTGGCCGCCGACATCGGCTGCGTGCTGGGCGGCTACCTGTCGCCGATCATCCACAAGCGTTTCAATGTCTCGCTGTTCCAATCCCGAAAGTGGGTGGTGGTGATCGGTTCGCTGTCGATGATCGCACCGGGCTGCGTGGGCCTGGTCGAGAGCCCCTATACCGCGATCCTCCTGTTGTGCATCGGCGGCTTCGCCCACCAGACCCTGTCGGGCGCGCTGTATTCGATCACCTCGGACGTCTTCGGCAAGAACGAAGTGGCCACCGCCACCGGTCTTGCCGGCATGTCCGGCTACCTGGGCGCGACCCTGTTCACGCTGCTGTTCGGCGTGCTGGTCACCCATGTCGGCTACAGCCCGATGTTCGTCGTGCTGGCCGTTTTCGATGTGCTCGCCGCCATCGTCGTCTGGATGCTGGTCCGCGAAAGCGGCCCGCGTCCGCCCATGAAAGTCGTGTCGTCCATCGAGACGGCGCAAACCTGAGCAACCAAGCAAGAGAGTAAGAAAATGACGCAATTCATCTCCAGGAAAACCCTCCTGGCGGCTGCCGCCCTGGCTTGCCTGTCGAATGTCTCGATGGCCGAAACCACCCTTGGCGAGCTGGCCAAGCTGAAGGTCGACACGACCATCTACGGCTTCCTGAACGGCCAACTGGAATCGGTCCAGGCCCAGGGCGGCGCAACCCCGTACGGCACCCGCGGCCGCGTTTCGGACGGTAACTCGCGCCTCGGCTTCCGCGGCAATATCGGCGTGACCGACGACCTGAAGGGTATCTGGCAGCTCGAAGCCGCGCTGAACAACTTCGACCAGGGCGGCGTGAACACCCGCGGCGAATCGACGACACTCAGCTCGCGCAACTCCTATGTCGGCATCGAGAGCGCCAGGTTCGGCAGCTTCGTGGTCGGTAACAACGACTCCGTCTACCGCAGCCTGATCGGCTCGGGCGGCGAGTTCGGCGGCAACGTCGGCCTGACCGTGCACGGCCTGGACGTGTGGAACAACACCTCGGCCCAGATGTCGGGCAATGCGGACAGCGTGTTCGGCCGCGGCGAAGCGCGCTACAAGAACTCGGCCCACTACATCTCGCCGGAATACTTCGGTTTCCAGGTCGGCGCCTCCTACGGCTTCGACGAGAACCAGGAGAGCAACACCAACCGCGGCCGCTGGTCGGTGGCCGCCAAGTACAACCGGGGTCCGCTGACCCTGGGCGTCGGCTACGACCGCCAGAACAACACCGGGGTCGATCTCGATGCCGTGGTCCAGGGCTACGGCTTCCGCACCACCGATTCCTCGGGCGTGAACACCAGCTTCACCAAGGTCATCGGCCGCTACAAGCTGCCGACCCACACCACCATCGGCCTCGGCTTCGAGCAGGGCAAGTACGGCTACGAGCAGGTCTCGGTGCCGACCGCCGGCAGCTTCTACACCTCCACCACCTACGGCAGCATGAAGCAGAACGCGGTGATGCTGTCGGTGGCCCAGGACATCGGCAAGGCCAGCATCATGGCATCGGCCGGCAAGCTGTTCGACCTGAAGGGCGCGACCTTCGGCAAGGAGAGCGACTACGCCGCCAACCAGTACTCGATCGGCGCGATCTACAACCTGAACCGCTACCTGAGCCCCTACATCTACTACACCAAGATCCGCAACCACGCCCAGCAGAGCGTGAACCTGGGCCAGGCGCCTGTGTACAGCAACAACGCCGGCAAGGAAGACGCCTTCCTGGCCCCGGGCGACAGCCCGCGTGCCTTCGGTATCGGCCTGATCGCACGCTTCTGAGCGCTGCAGCGACAAGAAACAAGAGACACGGAGAAGCAAGGTAATGACCAAGCAAGACAAGAAAGCCGCGCGCGTCGCCAAGGACGCCCGCCTGGTAGTACCGATGCTGGCGATCGCCGCATCGCTGGCCGCCTGCGGCGGCGGTGGCGGCGGCGGTTCGACCGAATCGGCCGTCACCTATACCGCGGGCAGCGTGTACCAGGTCGGCACCACATCCTACGATGCGGACCTGCCACCGGAACCGACCCTGCCTGCCGACACCCAGGTGTGCGCGGTACTGGAAGCGAATCCCAAGCTGGTGCGCCGTCCGGACGGCTCGCTGCCGCCGGAAGCCGATCCGAACAAGGCCGGCGTGGGCGTGGCGCAGGACCCGGCCGTGATCAATCCCGACCAGGCCCGCATCCAGGCCGCGCTGGACGCCTGCGGCGCCGCGGTCGACGCCGAAGTGGGCGCGAAGATCGCCGCCGCCGACGCCGCCGCGACGGCCGCCCAGCAGGCCGCCGCCAAACCGAACGTCAACATCGCCGGCGTGTCCGGCGAAGAACTGGCCAAGCCGCAGTACAAGGCATCGAAGTTCGCCGTGCGCCTGGTCGTCAACCCGAAGGGCGGCGACGGTTTCATCTCCGGCCCGCTCACTCTGCCGTCGGGCGTGACCCTGTGGATCGACAAGGGCGTGACCCTGTACGCGACCCGCGACGCCAAGGCCTATTCGCCGAACGTGGCCGGTCCCTACTGCGCCAACACCGCGGTCTCGTCGAGCAAGGCCGGTTCGTCCTCGAACTGCCTGCCGCTGATCGGCGGCAGCAACCTGGTCAACTCGGCCGTCGTCGGCGACGGCTCGATCGACAGCCGCGGCTACGCCGAGATCGTCACCACGGACAAGCTGTACCCGCTGATGAAGGTCGACATGACCTGCTCGAACACCTACGCGGCCTACGCCAAGGGCCAGCAGGCGGCCGACGGCACCGCCTGCGACGACGGCGGCACCGTGGTCAACTCGAAGTCCTCCTCGCGCAACATGACCTGGTGGGACCTGGCCTACCTGGGCAACATGGTCCAGAACGGCACCACCGGCTACGGCTCGCAGTCGAACTTCCGCATGATGGTGTTCAACTACGCGAAGAACCTGACCCTGTACCGCATCACCCTGAACAACAGCGCCAACTTCCACGTCGTGCCGAGCGGCGTCGATGGCCTGACCGTGTGGGGCGTGAAGGTGCAGACGCCGTCGCTGGCCGCCTTCGCCAACCCGGCGGGCAACGGCAATCCGCTGTACACCGGCGAAGTCTTCAACGAAGACAACGTCAAGAACACCGACGCCTTCGATCCGGGTTCGTCCTCGAAAGCCATCTCCGACTACCTGGCCACCGGTTCCTCGACCAGGTCGGCCGCCAGGATGTCCTTCGACGGCTACCTGAAGAACTTCGTGTTCGCCTATAACTACGTGTCGACCGGCGACGACGACATGGCCTTCAAGGGCAGCCAGAATCCGTCGCCCGCCGGCTCGGGCCTGCCCGGCATCGACGGCAAGCGCGACGTTCGTTCGGACCGCAAGTACGGCATGGTCGTGGCTCACAACCATATCTACTACGGCCACGGCATCTCGGTCGGTTCCGAGACCAACGCCGGCGTGACCAATATCGAGGTGTACGACAACTCGTTCTGGGATTCGGAAGAAGGCCTGCGCATCAAGTCCGACTATGCGCGCGGCGGCGAAGTGAGCAACGTGCATTACCGCTACGCCTGCATCAAGGACGCGACCAATGCGCTGCTGTTCACGCCGTACTACTCGACCAAGGCGCTCCCGAGCGCCGGCCCGCTGTTCCCGAACTTCCATGACATCACCATGGACAACATCCGCATCCAGGGCAAGACCGCGGTCAAGCTGCAGGGCTTCCAGGCGAATACCGGCGGCTTCGGCAACCCGCAGTACCCGCTGGTGATGAACATGAACAACGTGGTCGCCGACAGCCCGGACGACATCGCCCTGACGACCTCGGACGCGAAGCTGACGATCAAGGGCGTGAACCTGCCGCTGATCGCCACCGCCGACAACCGCAACGTCCTGAACGGCGTGCCGACCAAGGCCGTCGATCCGGCCAAGGTGGTGGACTGCTCGAAGGCCTATGTCGACTTCCCGGCGATCGGCGCCTCGAACTACTTTGGTTCGAGCTGGGCTACTCGCCGTTGATGCCTGGCCCCCGCGCAGGCGGGGGCCAGCTGAATGATTTCAAGGACAACTCATGGAAGCACAAACCGTCTACGCGATCGGCGAATGCATGATCGAGCTGCAGCGCAGCGCGGGCAGCGCCGGCATGGATTACCGCTTCGGCGGCGACACCCTCAATGCGGCGGTCTACATGGCGCGCCTGCTGGATCCGGCCAGGGTGCGCGTGGCCTATGTGACCGGGCTCGGCGTCGACGGCATGTCGGACGAGATGCTGGCCGGCTGGGAGCACGAAGGCATCGACACCGCCTGCGTGCAGCGCCTGCCGGACCGCCTGCCGGGCATCTACATGATCGAGACCGACCCCGGCGGCGAACGCCGCTTCCATTACTGGCGCAAGGATTCGGCGGCCCGCCACTGGCTCGAGGCCCCGCAGGCCGGCAAGGTGCTGGTGCAGCTGGCGGCCGCGCGCATGGTCTACCTGTCGGGCATCAGCCTGGCGATCCTGTCGGACGCCGACCGCGAACTCTTGATCGCCGCGCTGGCCCAGTGCCGCGCGCGGGGCGGCAGCGTCGTCTTCGACAACAACTACCGTCCGCGCCTGTGGGAAAACGCCCAGGCGGCGGCCGGCGTCTACCGCCGCGTACTGGCGCACACCGACATCGCGCTGCTGACCCTGGACGACGAACATGCCATTTACGGCGCAGAGACCGCCCGCGACGTGGTCGAACGCACGCGCGGCTACGGCGTCCGCGAGGTGGTGGTGAAATGCGGCGCCGCGCCCTGCCTGGTGTGGGCCGAGGGCCAGCTGCATGAAGTCGCACCGGTGCCTGTGAAAGACGTGATCGACACCACCGCGGCCGGCGATTCCTTCGGCGCGGCCTATATGGCGGCGCGGCTGTCGGGGCAGGATCCGGCGGCAGCGGCAAGGGCAGGGCACAGGCTGGCGGGGGCCGTCATCACGCATCGCGGGGCGATCATTCCGCGCGAGGCGATGCCGGCGTAAGGACACCGTGATTTCCGCACGCTACGGCAAGTTTCGTTAAACTTTCGTCCATGAACACTCCGACACCCCCAACCACCCTGGCCGAATCCGGCCTGAGCGCTTCGCGCCGCGTCTATCTCTGCCTGCGCCAGCGCATCGTCGAGATGAGCATGCTGCCCGGCGAGCGTGTCGTCGAGCGCGATATTGCCGAGGAATTCGGCACCAGCCGCACGCCGGTGCATGAAGCCGTCCAGCGCCTCGCGGACGAAGGCCTGATCGAGGTGATCCCGCGTTCCGGCACCTTCGTCTCGCGCATCCCGCTCGACCAGCTGGAAGAAGCCAACCTGGTGCGGCATGCGCTGGAGACGGCCGTCATCGAGAAGGCCGCCGAGCGCGCCGGTCCGGAGGGTGTCGACAGGCTGCGCGCCATTCTCGCCGAGCAGGAGGCGGCCACGTCGGCAAATGACTTCCGCGCCTTTCACCGCGCCGACGAGATGTTCCATGCCACGCTGACGGAGCTGTCCGGCTATCCCGGCGTGTGGCCCATCATCCTCCAGGCCAAGACCCAGATGGACCGCTACCGCCAGCTGACCCTGCCGCTCGAAGGCCGCATGGCCGGCGTGCTGGAAGAGCACCGCGCCGTGGTCGCGGCCATCGAGGCGCGCGATCCGGGCGCCGCCGTGGCCGCGATGCGCGAGCATCTGGACCACGTGATGCCGGTGCTGGAAATTACGCGAAAATTGCGGCCCGAGTTCTTCACGAGCCACCTCAACAAGCGACCCCTGCGCTAGAATTGCCGTAGGTCAGCCTGAGCGGGGCCTCGGTGGCGCAAGCCGGATAGCTGGGACGGCGGGCAGGCCGCGCAGGCGGGCGATTTGATAACATGGTGCCTTGTTCACTCTTTACGAATGCCGTCATGCCGAAAAACAAGCGCCCAGCTCCCCGCAAAACCGTGAAACAGGCGGCGGAGCCCGACCACGAGGCGCTGGCCCAGAACCTGGTCGATCTCGCACTCGAGATCACCGAGGCCGACCCCGAGGACCTGCAGGCCGCCGCGCGCAGGCCGCAGTACGATCAGGACCTGCTGACCCTGATCCGCCGCTCGCTGCGCCGCCAGCACGACGAGATCCTGTACGGCGCCATCGAAGCCGCCCGCTACACCGATCCCGAGTGCTGCCGCTACCTGCAGGAGCACATCGAGGAGGAGGCGGCGACCCTCCACTTGCGCGACGACGCCGGCGCCGAGCTCGAGATCGACGCCTTCATGATCCCGCTGTTCGTCAGCAGCACGGGCGGGCTGAAGGCCGCCGAGGTCTTCCAGGACGACGCCGCCTTCGAGGAACTGAGCGACAGCTTCCGCCATACCGGCCTGGCCAGCGCCGACAGCCGCGTGGTCCTGGTGCGCTACCTCTACGATCTCGACGAGGTCGATCACATCGGCTACAGCGTGCTGCAGCAGATGCTGAAGGAAGCCGCGGCCACCATGCGCAGCAAGAAGCTGGTGGCGGCGCCCACCATCGAGGCCAGCATGCGTGGCTGGCATGCCAGCGGCTACGGCCCGGACGACGAGGCGATGGAACTGCGCTTCCTGCTCGGCTTCTCGCTCAAGAACGCCGACGATCCCTTCTATAAAGTGCCGAAGGACGAAGCGGCGGCGGACGCGTATTTCGAGGGCCGCATGGCGCGCTACCGCATGTGGGCCGGCAGCATCGCACCGCTGCTGTCGCGCTGCCTGTCGCCGCGGCCGGCGGAGATCGAACTGAATTTCCTCTACCAGGACCTGTTCTACGGCGCCAAGGAGCAGGGGGTGGCCGAGCTGGCGATGCTGGCCACCCTGGCCGACGTCAACGGCCGCCTGGACGACCTGGACGTGGAGCCGGAGCGCATCAAGGCCGTGGTCGCGCCGGTGGATCTGGGCGACCACGCCGCGTTGCGCATCAACCTGTATCCACTGGACGGCGGCGCCCCGTTGGCGACCGTCGACAAGCCGCTGGACCTGGCGGCCGACCTGGAAACCGAGATGGAAGACCTGTGCGACGGCTTGAGTACGGTCGGGCTGGATGGGGTGCTGGTGGCGCGCGGCTTCGACGAGGGTGGACAGCCGGAGGGGGCGGAGGCTTATCTGAGCGATTAAGGTGTCAGACCTCGTTCCCGCCACCGCAGCGTCGTCCCCGCGCAGGCGGGATCCAGGTTTGCTGGCGTTACCGAAACGCGTCCAACTTGGGTTCCCGCCTTCGCGGGAACGACGGGATTGGTCTCGCAATCCCACCGTTTCCAGCAATTCCTTCCCCGTAAAGACGTTTTTTTCACACTTCCGTTCTCTATTTAACCCTGCGCACGCTTGAGTGCACGGGCGATTTTCGTAGTGTTTTTTCCTGATTAATCGTAGGAGTGATCCTACATTTTTGACTAACAGTCACAAGCCTCCCTAGGAAGGCCGGGAGCGCGATCCCCATTTCTGTTACCCGTTGTTAATATTGCAATTGGTAACTGAAAATCTTAAGAATTTTGCATGTTACGATTCTCGGGTCCGGCACCCGGAATCCTGCCGCGCCCAAGCGACATGCGAAGGGTTCCGCCGGTTGCATTCCAGCTCAACTAGAACGCCCTGAGGCGAAAGGAACTTAAAAAATGCCAACCCTGATCGTGTTTTGCCACCTGCGTTGGGACTTTGTCTTTCAGCGTCCCCAGCACCTGATGACGCGCCTGGCGGAACACTACCGAATCCTCATCGTGGAGGAACCGGTGTATCACGAAGGTCAGGCGCACCTGAAGAAGACGGCCGTCGCGCCGAACATCACGGTGTGCCAGCCGCATACCGCGATCCATGCACCCGGTTTCCATGACGACCAGATCCCGACCCTGCAGACCCTGCTGGCCGACCTCGTGCCGGAAGGCGAGAAGCCGGTGGTCTGGTTCTACACCCCGATGGCCCTGCCGCTGCTGCAAAGCTTCGAGCCCTCGCTGGTCGTGTACGACTGCATGGACGAACTGGCCGCCTTCAAGAATCCGCCGAAGCAGTTGGTCCAGCGCGAGAGCGCACTGCTGAACATCGCCGACCTGTGCTTCACCGGCGGTCCGAGCCTGTACAACTCGAAGAAGGAACGCCACAACAACGCCCACTGCTTCTCGAGCAGCGTCGACGCCAAGCACTTCCAGAAAGCGCTGGACCGTTCGTACAGCCACCCGGACCAGGCGAACATCCCGCATCCGCGCCTCGGCTTCTACGGCGTGATCGACGAGCGCTTCGACACCGAACTGATCCGCGAAATGGCCGCCGCCCGTCCGGACTGGCAGATCGTGCTGGTCGGCCCGGTCGTGAAGATCGATCCGGCCCACCTGCCGCAGGCCGCCAACATCCACTACATGGGCCAGCGCACCTACGAGGAGCTGCCGAAGTTCCTGGCCGGCTGGGACGTCTGCCTGCTGCCGTTCGCGATGAACGAATCGACCAAGTTCATCAGCCCGACCAAGGTATTGGAGTACATGGCCGCCGAACTGCCGTCGGTCAGCACCCCGATCACCGACGTCAAGGTGCCTTACGGTGACGTGGTCGCCATCGCCGAGACCCCGGACGAGTTCATCGCCGCCTGCGAGCGGATGCTGAACATGACCCCGGAGCAGAAGGCCTCGCTGGCCGAGCGCATGCGCGCCATCGTGGCCAACACCTCGTGGGACAAGACCGCGAATGCGATGCAGCAGCTGATCCAGACGACCGAGCCGGCCAACAAGGCACAGCGTCTGACTGCGCACCTGGCCGACGTCGCCGCGGCCGGCGCCGGCAACGTCAGCCCGCTGCCCGTCAAGCAGGCGGCACCGGCGGTCGACGTCGACCAGCAGCCGATCAAGGCCCAGGCAGCCGAATAAACTGCAGGACCTCAAATAAATCCGCCCCGGCGCAGCGATGCGCGTGGGCGGATTTTTGCTTTTGTGGCAAAATCGCTGGATGAGTATCCTGCACCGTCTGCCTTACGAGTGGCTGATCGGCCTGCGCTACACCCGCGCCGGCAAGCGCGCCAGCCGCAACCGCTTCCTCTCCTTCATTTCCCTGATCTCCGTGGCCGGGATCGCCCTCGGCGTGGCCGCCCTGATCGTCGTGCTGTCCGTGATGAACGGCTTCGAAAAGGAGGTCACCGCGCGCATGCTGTCGGTGCTCGCCCATGTCGAGGTGATCGCCGCCGACGGCGCCATGCCGGAGTGGCGTTCGCTCGAACAGCAGGCGCTGCGCAATCCCGAGATCAAGGCCGCCGCGCCCTACGCGGAACTGCAGGGCATGCTGCTGCGCGAAGACAGCATGAAACCGGTGGTGATCCGCGGCGTGCTGCCGGAGGCCGAGGCGGCGGTGTCCGAGATCGCGCAGCAGACCAAGTCGCACAGCCTGTCGTCGCTGGCGGCCGGCTCCAACAACGTGGTGCTGGGCAGCGAACTGGCGCGTTCGCTCGAGGTCAAGCCCGGCGACAAGGTGCGCCTGCTGGTGGCAGCGCCCGGAGCGTCCGGCCAGCCGGGGCAGATCGCCACCCGTCAGCGTGTGTTCACGGTGTCCGACGTCTTCGATTCCGGTAACTACCAGTTCGATTCGGCCCTGGCCTTCGTCCACATCGAGGATGCCGAGAGCCTGCAGGGCTTGAGCGCGCCGACCGGCCTGCGCATGCGCCTGGCCGACATGTATGCGGCGCCGCGCGTGGCGGTGGAACTGGCACGCAGCCTCGACGAGCGCTTCATGGTGCGCGACTGGACTCGCGTGAACGCCACCTGGTTCGCCGCCGTGCAGTCGCAGAAGCGCATGATGTTCGTGATCCTGACCATGATCATCGCGGTGGCCGCCTTCAACCTGGTCTCGACCCTGGTGATGACGGTGCGCGACAAGCAGGCCGACATCGCCATCCTGCGCACCCTGGGCGCCTCGCCGCGCTCCGTCATGCGCATCTTCGTGATCCAGGGCACCCTGGTCGGCATCATCGGGACCTTGCTGGGCGTCTTGTTCGGCGTGCTGGTCGCGCTGAACGTGGACGTCATCGTGCCCGCCATCGAGCACCTGTTCGGCGTGCAGTTCCTGGCCAAGGACATCTACTTCATCAGCGAGGTGCCGAGCGACCTGCAGTGGACCGACGTCGGCCGCATCGGCGGGGTCGCGGTACTGCTGGCCTTCGTGGCGACCCTGTATCCCAGCTGGTCGGCGGCGCGCCTGCAGCCGGCGGCGGCGCTGCGCTACGAATGAGGTGAGATTCCGCGCGCATTCGGCGGTTTGCGGCTGATAAGCTCTGCGGGTTGTTTTCAAACCTGCAAGGAACCACCGGATGCGCCGCATACTCTCCCGTACCGTCCTCGCCGCTGCGCTTTCCGCGCTGCTGGCCCCCGGCCTTTCCGCCGCCGCCTTCGACCCGAACGCGGTCGTCCCGACCGGCCCCGAGGTCAGGATCGGCAAGCTCTCCAACGGCCTGACCTATTACATCCGCCAGAACAAGCACCCGGCGCGCCGCCTCGAACTGCGCCTGGTGGTCAAGGCCGGCTCCATCCTCGAAGACGAGGACCAGCGCGGCCTGGCCCACTTCACGGAACACATGGCCTTCAACGGCTCGACCCATTTCAAGCGGCACGAACTGGTGTCCTGGCTGCAGTCGATCGGCGTGAAGTTCGGCGCCGACCTGAACGCCTATACCTCCTACGACGAAACGGTCTACATCCTGCCGGTGCCGAGCGACAGCCAGGAGCACATCGACAAGGGCTTCACCATCCTCGAAGACTGGGCCCACGGCATCGCCTTCGCCGATGCCGACATCGACAAGGAGCGCAGCATCGTCCTCGAGGAGCTGCGCACCCGCAAGGGCGTCGGCGAGCGCGTCACCAAGCTGGTACAGCCGAAGCTGTTCAACGGTTCGCGCTATGCCGACCGCAGCATCGGCGGCAGCGACGACTCGATCCGCGGCTTCAAGCCGGACGCGCTGCGCCGCTTCTACCGCGACTGGTACCGGCCCGAGCTGATGGCCGTGGTGGCGGTCGGCGACGTCGAACCCGAGGAACTCGAAAGGCAAATCAAGGCGCACTTCGGCGCGCTGCGCAATCCGGCGGCGCCGCGCCCGCGCGCCTATGCCGAAATCGCGCCGCTGGCGGTCACCGAAGCCCTGTCTCTGACCGACCGCGAGCTGCCGATCAATTCCGTATCGGTCCATTATCCGGTGTCTCCGGCACCTGAGCGCAACACCTACGGCGGCTACCGCGAGCGCCTGCTCGAACGCCTGACCGGCACCATGCTGGCCCAGCGGCTGGCCGGGCTGTCGCAGCAGCCGAATCCGCCCTTCGTCGGCGCCAGCAGCGGGCTGGGGCAGATGACGGCGCGCTACCGCGCCTACACTGCGCGCGCGGTGCTGGGCGCGGGCGGCAGCGCACCTGCGCTGGCGGCGCTGCTGCAGGAACAGCAGCGGGCGCGCCGCTTCGGCTTCAGCGAGGCCGAGCTGGATCGCGCGCGCAAGAGCCTGCAACGCAGCCACGAGCGCAGCTACGACGAACGTAACCACATCTCGTCCGGCAGCCATGTGGCCGAGTACCTGCGCAACTTCCTGACCGGCGAAGCGCTGCCGGGCAGCGAGGCCGAGCACCGCATCGTGCAGGAGATGCTGCCGGCCATCACGCTGGACGAAGCGAATGCCTTCGCCCGCAAGACCATTCCCGGCGACTCCGCCAAGCTGGTGGTCTACACCGGCGGCGAAACGGTGCCCGCGCCGGCTGCAAGCCAGCTGCTGGCGGAAGCCGCGGCCGGCGAGCAGGCGCCGGTAGCGGCACGCGAGGAAAAGGCGGTGGCCGGCCGCCTGATGGAAGCGCCGCCGAAGCCCGGCGCCATCGTCGCCGAGAGCGAGGACAAATCGCTGGGCGTGACCCGGCTGACCTTTTCGAACGGGGTCAAGGCCATCGTCAAGCCGACCGACTTCCAGCAGGACGAAGTCATGTTGATGGCCTGGCGTCACGGCGGCCAGAACCTGTTCGACGAAAAGGACCTGGTCAACGCCCGCCACGCCAGCGCCCTGGCGGCCGCCATGGGCCTGAAGGACTTCACGCCGCTCGAACTGGGCAAAATGATGGCGGGGCGCCACGCCCACGCCGGCTTGCAGCTGGCTCCGGACGTCGAAGTTGCGACCGGCGTCGCCGGGGCCAGACCCGACGACATCGAGGCCATGCTGCAGATGCTGTGGCTGCGCTTCGACGGCGTGCGCCGCGATGAAGGCCTGTACAAGTCCTACCTCGCCAAGGAGGAGGAAGTCCTGCGCCAGCGCGACGCCTTGCCACAGACGCGCTTTGCCGACGCACTGGTCGACACCCTGTACGCCAGGCACCCGTACGAGCCGCGCGCCACCGTACTGGCCGACCTGCCCAAGGTCGACCTCGACCGCAGCCTGGCGCTCTACCGCCAGCGCTTCTCCAGCGCCAAGGGCTTCACCTTCGTGGTGGTCGGGAATGTCGACCTGTCGACGCTCAGGCCGCTGCTGGCCGCCTACCTGGGCAGCCTGCCGACGCCGGACCTGCCGCTGGCCTACCGCGACGTCGGCCTGCGCTACGCGAGCGGCGTGATCAAGCGTGAAGTGAAGGCCGGTTCAGAGCCGAAGAGCACGGTGTCCCTGAACTTCACCGGCCCGGCCAGTTGGTCGCCGGACGAGCAGCTGCGCCTGGACGCGCTGGTCGAGGTCATGAACCTGCGCATCGTCGAGGTCCTGCGCGAGAAGATGGGCGTCATCTACAGCGGCCGCATGAGCGGCGGCATCAGGCGCTCGCCCGCCGGGCAGTACCGGATCAGCACCTCGCTGCCGACCGGTCCCGACCAGGTGGAACGCCTGACCTCGGCCCTGTTTGCTGAGATCGACCGCATCAAGACGGCGGGGCCGGACCCGGCCGACCTCGACAAGGTCAAGCAGAACTGGGGCCAATCCTGGCCGCGCAGCCTGCGCAGCAATGCTTTCTGGGCGGCGCAGCTTGCCGGTGCGGAGCTCTACGGCAGCGATCCGCACCGCGTCCTCGACCACCTGCAAAGGGTGGCAAAGCTCACGCCGGACGAGGTGAAACGGGCGGCGCAGCGCTACTTCGATACCGGGAACTACGTGCAGGTGGTGTTGAATCCGGAGCCGCCTGCGGCTGACAAACCGGCCGTCGCCGGCGCGCTCACACCTCGATGACCAGCTCCGGCCGGAACGCCGCCTGCTCGCCCTTGTTCGCATAGCCGAGCGGGTTGGCGACCACGCGGCAGGCACGCGGCCGGCCGTCTGCTGCGCCTTCGACCACGTAGTCGTTGGCGCAGTGCAGGTGGCCGTGCATCCAGATGTCGGCCCAGGGGATCACGTCATCCATGCTGTTGCAGAAGCCGGCCGTGCCCGGCGTGAGGCCATAGCGCGGATCGGCGCTGCGCAGGCTGGGCGCGTAGTGGGTGACTGCCACCGTCGGGCCGTCGAAGGGCGCGGCCAGGGCGGCGCGCAGCCATTCCTGGCAGGCCAGCGACATCTCGCGCTGCTCTTCGGCCAGCACCGGTTCGCCCTTGCGGAAGGTGGTGTTCTTGCTCAGGTAGTAGTTGGCGGCTCGGAAGGCCTTGCCGCGCGCCTGCAACTGCTTGGCCAATTCCCGTTCCTGGCCGGCGAGGGCGTCGAAGTCGCTCCACAGCGTGCTGCCGATGAAGCGCACGCCGTCGATGACGATGGTCTCGCGGTCCAGCCATTCGATGCCGAGGACATTGCAGACGCGTTGCAGGCGATCGTAGGCCTCGTCGTGTTCGAGGCCGTCGAATTCGTGGTTGCCGGGGACGTAGACTACCCTGGCGGCGCCGAAATCATTGCGTTGCGGGGAAAAGCGCGCCAGGCCGAAATCCTCGTCCGGCAGGCGCGACCTGGCCTGGTAGGAGCCGATGTCGCCGGCCAGTACGATCAGGTCGGTGCCGGGGTGGATGAGGGGTTCGAAGCCGGGATCGCGCTCGAGGTGCAGGTCCGAAAAAAGCTGAATTCGCATGATCGGACCAGTATAGCCGTTACCCGGCGCCGGTGCGCCGGCAGGGAGCCAGGCGGCGCACCGGGCGTCGCGCCGGTCAGGCCAGCGGGTCGATCGCGAACGCCGGCATGCGCGTGTTCTTCTGCGCGGCGTCGAGGAAGGTATCGGCGGTCGTCAGCGCCTCGTTGATGGTGACGTCCATGTCGAGGTAGCGGTAGGTGCCGAGGCGGCCGACGAAGGTCACGTTCTCTTCCTGCTTGGCCAGGTTGACGTAGCGCTCCAGCTGGGCTTTCTCGCGCGCCTGGCGGATCGGGTAGTAGGGCACGTCCTTCTCTTCGCACTGGCGGCTGTACTCCTTGTACATGATCGAGCCTTCGTGCTGCTCCCACGGCGAGAAGTGCTTGTGCTCGGTGATGCGGGTATAGGGCTGGGCGTCGTCGCAGTAGTTGATCACGGCGTTGCCCTGGTAATCGCCCTGGGCGCGGAAGACTTCGAAGTCCAGGGTGCGGTAGGGCAGGCGGCCTTCGGCATGCTTGAACCAGGAGTCGATCGGGCCGCTGTAGAACACGTGGTCGTAGTCGACCTTCGAGTCCGGGTCGAACCTGGTGTTCAGGTGCACCGTGATGCCCGGGACGTCGAGGATGCGCTCCACCAGCACCGTGTAGCCGTCCTTCGGCATGCCCTGGTACTTGTGGTTGAAGTAGTTGTCGTCGTAGTTGAAGCGCACCGGCAGGCGTTTCAGGATGCTGGCCGGCAGTTCGCTGGGGTGCAGGCCCCACTGCTTCATGGTGTAGGTCTTGAAGAAGGCTTCGTACAGCTCGCGGCCGACGAAGCGCAGCGCCTGTTCCTCGAAGGTGGTCGGGTTCTCGATCGACTTGTCGCCCAGCTTGGCCAGGAATTCCTGGGCTTCGGCCGGACGCATGGTCTTGCCGAAGAACTGGTTGATGGTCAGCAGGTTGATCGGCAGGGTGTAGACGGCGTTGTTGGTGATCGCCTTCACGCGGTTCACGTAGGGCATGAACTCCATGTGACGCGTCACGAATTCCCAGGAGCGCTCGATATCCGTGTGGAAGATGTGCGGACCATAGACGTGGACCATGACGCCGGTTTCCGGGTCACGTTCTGAATGACAATTGCCCGCCACATGGGGACGGGACTCGAAGACTTCGACGTTATAGCCCGCCTGGGCGAGCTGGTTGGCGATCACGGCTCCCGAGAATCCCGCGCCGACGATGGCGATATTTTTTTTCATCTGTTTTATCCTAACTGTTGAGTTGAATCCGCAGGCTTGCGGCGGCCGCAAGACCCGATGCTTGGGTGCAGGATGTGAACATGGGGCGGAGCAGAGTGCACAGGAAACAGGCACAGACAGCATGCGCGGCCGGCCCTGCATGGGGCGCGGCGTTCAATATCGTGCCAAAAATATATCATCGATCACCCATTCGGCATCGCACAATTGGATGCGTTAGAACGGGTACTGACAGGGGGATGTCGAGGGGCGTAAACGAAAACTGCCGGCTGGGCCGRCAGTTCCTTCCAACGCGATCGCGGGATGCGATCAGCGCTTGTCGTTCTTGTGGCTCTGCGAGCCCGCACGGGCGTGCTGTTCCGAAGAACCGCCGCGGGTGCCGCCGTTGCCGGCGTTGTTGCCGCCCGATTGCTGGTTGCCGTCGTTCTTGTGGCTTTGCGAGCCGGCGCGGCGTGCTTCTTCCGAGGTGAACTCGTGGGCGTTGCCCGAAGCGTGGGCGGCGCGGCCGCCTTCCGAGGCGATTTCACGTTGCTTCTGCGGGTCCATACCTGCAAAACCGCGGTTGCCGTTATTGCCGTTCTGTTGGTTGTTTTGTGCCATGATCATTCTCCTTTAATGAATGGTTGCCATGCGTTCCTCAAAGCGAGGAGTTGGGTTCATCTTATGCGACATGCATAAGCCCGGCTATAGGACTCCTTATGGCAGCGCTGTAGGATGAGTCCGGCGGCCTCTGCAGCATCAGTGGCGCCACGACTGGTCGGGGGCCACGCCCGCCGCCTGCTGCAGCACGCCCGGCGGATCGGCCAGGCGCACGATCGACAGTGGATGGGCGAAGCGGATGCCTTCCTCCTGGAAACGGCGATAGATCTCCAGGAAAATGTCCTGCTGGGCGTCCATGTGCAGGATGTAGTCCGGGCTGCGGAAGTGGTAGACGACTTCGAAGTTCAGCGACCATTCTCCCCACTGGAACAAGTGGGCCCGCTCGAAGTCGACGTTCTGCCTGGCCGTGATGATCTCGCGGATGATGCGCGGCACCCGGCACAGCAGCTCCTCGCTGGTGCCGTAGGCGATGCGCAGCACGAAGGCGACCCGCCGCGTCTCCATCCGCTTGTGATTGTGGATACGGCTTTTCAGCAGGTCGCCGTTCGAGAACACGACCTGCTCGCCGCCCAGGCCGCGCACCCGGGTCGTCTTCAGGCCGATGTGCTCGACCGAGCCCAGCACCTCGCCGACGATGATGAAGTCGCCGATCTCGAAGGGTTTGTCGAGGGTGATCGAGAGCGAGGCGAACAGGTCGCCGAGGATGTTCTGCACCGCCAGCGCCACCGCGATGCCGCCCACGCCCAGGCTGGCCACCAGGGCCGTGATGTTGACGCCGAAGTTGTCGAGCACCATCAGGAACACGATCACCCACAGGGTCAGGCGCAGGCTGAAGCCGAGGATGGCGCTGGAATTGCGGCGCGTGCTGTCCTGGGCCTGGTAGAGCTGGTTGCGCCAGGCGCGCAGGCCGACGTCGCCCCAGACCGCCACCTGCATCAGCAGGGCGGCGACCGCAATGCGCGAGACGAACAGTGCGCGCGGCCGGCTCAGCTCCAGGAAGGTACTGCCGAAATAGACGCCGAAGGCGACGATGAACAGCAGATAGGTCCGCGACAGCATCTTGACGACCAGGTCGTCGATCCTGGTCTCGGTCGCAGCCGAACGCGCGGCCATGCGGCGCAGCACCAGGGCGCGCACGGTGGCCATGGCGGCCGTCGCCAGCACCGTGACCAGCAGGGCCAGCGCCCAGTCTTCGAGGGAATTGCCAAGGAAATCAAGCTGGCGCAGGTGGGCCAGGTCGGGAAAACGCATCGATACACTCCGGGAACATTCGAGATACCGTCCTAGTGTGGGGGTGCCCGGCGCTGAGGTGCGCACAATTGACTTTCGGAAGCGTCAAGCATACATTGTCTTATTTGCATCATCCTACCCGCAACAGTCATTTCCGCATGGCGAACGACCATACCAGCATCCTCCTCGTCGACGATCAGCCCGCCAACCTCGCGGTGCTGGAAGCGACGCTTGCCGGGCTGGCCGAGGAACTGGTTTCCGTGACCTCGGGCGAGGCGGCGCTGCGCGAAGTGCTGGCGCGCGACTTCGCCGTGGTGCTGCTGGACGTGCGCATGCCGACCATGAACGGCTTCGAGCTGGCGGAGCTGATCCGCCAGCATCCGCGCACCCAGGCGCTGCCGATCATCTTCCTGACCGCCGGCGACGCCGAGGAGTTCCCGATCGAGCGCGCCTATGCGCTGGGTGCGGTCGACTACATGACCAAGCCCTTCAACACCACGGTGCTGCGGGCCAAGACCGGCGTCTTCATCGAGCTGCACCGCAAGCGCGCGGAACTTGCCCGCATCGAGGAAGAACGCCACCAGGCCGCCATCCGGCACCGCGACGAGCAACTGGCGCGTACCGAACGCCGGGCCCAGGCCGACCGCGAGCGCCTGTACCGCGAGGTGGAGGCGGCCAGCGAGCGCATGCGCGACATCTTCCAGCGCGCCCCGGCCCTGATGTGCGTGATGAGCGGTCCGGACCACGTGGTCGACATGGCCAACCAGCGCTTCGTCGAACTGGCCGGCGGCCGTTCCCTGGCCGGGCAGCGGCTGCAAGCCGCGATGCCGGAGCTGGAAGGCCAGGACTTCGTCGAGCTGATCGACAGGGTCTACCGCAGCGGCGAAGCGGTCGATGCCAGCAATGCGCGCCTGCTGCTGCGCGCATCGGCGCCGCGCGCCGGGCTGGACGAACACTTCCTGGACTTCGTCTGCATGGCGCTGCGCGATCCGGACGGCGCGGTGTCCGGGGTACTGCTGCACGGGATCGACGTCACCGAACGCACCCGCGCGAATGCGCTGGCGGTGGGCCAGCGCGGCGCCCTCGAGCTGGCCGTCACCGACGCCCCGCTGGGCGACGTGCTCGATGTGCTGGCCCGCACCGCCGAGGATTACAGCGGCGGCGCCGCGCTGGCCTCGGTGCAGCTGATGGCGGGCGACGGCGAATTCCTGCGCCACGCCGCGGCGCCCTCGCTGCCGCTCGAATTCCAGCGCGAGATCGACGCCGTGCGCGTCGGCCCTGTCGCCGCCGCCGCCGGCAGCGCGGCCTGGCGCGCCGACGCGGTGGCCACCGACGACATCGCCAGCGATCCGCTATGGGCCGGGCGCCACGAGCTGGCCCTCGAACACGGCCTGCGCGGCAGCCGCGCGCTGCCGATCCTGGCGCCTTCCGGAGCGGTGCTGGGCGCCTTCACGCTGTATTACCGCGATGCCGGCCACCTGGCGCCACAGGAAGAATCGGCGCTGGCCCTGCTGGCGAACACCGCCTCGCTGGTGATCGGCCAGCGCCACGAGGCGGCCGAGCGCCAGGCCGCCGAACACCGTTCGCGCGCGATCCTGGAGAGCATGAGCGAGGGCTTCGTCGCCCTCGACCGCGAGTGGCGCATCACCTATGCCAACGGCGCCTTCGAGGCGCAGACGCGGCGCCGCCGCGAAGACCTGGTGGGCGGCCAGTTCTGGGAATTGTTCCCGGAGCTGCGCGGCGGCCCGAAGGAACAGGCCTTGCGGCGCAGTGCCCTCGAGCGCACGCGCAGCCGCATGGAAGTCTACGACGAAGAAGAGGCGCGCTGGTTCGAGATCAACTCCTTCCCGATGGAGTCGCCCGGCAGCGGCGACGAGTCCTTGGGCACCAAGGACGGCATGGCGCTGTACTTCCGCGACGAGACCGACCGCCGCCGTGCCGAAGAGGGCATCCGGCGCCTGGCCGCGGTGGCCGAGCAGTCTTCCGACTTCATCGGCATCTTCACGCCGGATGCCGGCGGCATCTACCTGAACCCGGCCGGGCGCCGCATGGCGGGCCTGGCGGCGGACACGAATATCGCGGCCTGGCGCATGCAGGACTTCTTCCCGCGCGAAGACCGCGCCTTCGTGCGCGACCAGATGATGGCCGCCCTGACCGGCGAGCAGGCGGAATGGGAGGGCGAGCTGCGCCTGGCCCAGCCCGAGGGGCGCGAGCCGATCCCCGTCTATTTCAAGGGCTTCGCGGTGCGCGACGCGAATGGCCAGAACATCGGCCTGGCCACCATCACGCGCGACATCACGGCGCAGAAGCGTTCCGAGGACGAGCTGCGCCGGGTCGCAGCCGACCTCTCGGAAGCCGACCACCGCAAGAGCGAGTTCCTGGCGACCCTGGCGCACGAACTGCGCAACCCGCTGGCGCCGATCCGCACCGGCCTCGACCTGCTGCGCATGACGCCCGGCGATCCGAAAGCCGCCGAGCGCGTGCACGGCATGATGGACCGCCAGCTGGGGCACCTGATCCACCTGGTCGACGACCTGCTCGACATCGCCCGCATCACGCGCGGCAAGATCGAGCTGAAGAAGGAGCCGGTGCTGCTGCGCACCATCGTCGCCACCGCCGTCGAGACCAGCACCGCGCTGATCGAGGCCCACGGCCACAGCCTGAGCGTCGAATTGCCGCTGGAACCGCTGGAGCTGGAGGCGGACGTCACGCGCATGGTGCAGGTACTGTCCAACCTGCTGAACAATGCGGCCAAGTACACGCCGGCGGGCGGGCGCATTGCGCTGTCGGCCTGGCGCGAGGACGGCCACGCGGTGATTGCGGTGGCGGACAGCGGCATCGGCATTCCGCCGGAGAGCATCGGTTCGGTATTCGAGATGTTCACCCAGGTGCGCGGGAGCCTCGACCGCGCCCAGGGCGGCCTCGGGATCGGATTGTCGCTGGTGCGGCGCCTGGTCGAACTGCACGGCGGCCGGGTGAGCGCCTTCAGCGGCGGCCGCGGCCAGGGCAGCACCTTCACGGTGCGCCTGCCGCTGCGGCCCGGCACCCCGCATGCGCAAGCGCTGCCGGCCGCCGACGGCATGCCGGCCGTCGGCCCGGTCGACAGCCCGCTGCGGGTGCTGGTGGTGGACGACAACCTGGATGCAGCCGACAGCCTGGTGGCGCTGCTGGAGGTGCTGGGCCATACCACCACGGCGGCGCACGACGGCGTGCAGGCCCTGCAGGTGGCGCGCGGCTTCGTACCCGACCTGGTCATCCTCGACATCGGACTGCCCGGCATGAGCGGCTACGACGTCGCGCGCGAGATCCGCCGCAGCGCCGAGCTGCGCAAGGTGGTGCTGATCGCACTCACCGGCTGGGGTTCCGAGAGCGACCAGCGGCAGTCGCAGGAAGCCGGCTTCGACCAGCACCTGACCAAGCCGGTCAGCCTGGAAGCGCTGGAGCAGGCGCTGGCCGCCGCCGCGCGGGGCCTGCCATGAGCGAACTCGCGGTCTCCTGCGGCACCCTGGTGGTCGACGGCGCCGGCCGCCTGCTGATCTGCCACGTGACGGGCACGCCGAAATGGGATATCCCCAAAGGCTTGCAGGATCCGGGCGAAGGGACTCTGGCGGCGGCGATGCGCGAGCTGTGGGAAGAGGCCGGGCTGGCCTTCGATCCCGAGCGTTTCATCGACCTGGGGCGCTTCGACTACCGGCGCGACAAATGCCTGCACCTGTACAAGGTGGAGGTGGGCGACGAGCTGGCGGACCTCGGCCACCTGGTGTGCCGCAGCTTTTTCCCGCATCACGTGACGGGCAAGCCGACCCCGGAAACCGATGGCTTCCGCTGGGCCACGCGCGGGCAGGTCGGGAAGCTGTGCTGGCCGCGCATGGCGCAGCGGCTTCTAGGCATGGACTGGTGAGGCCAGGCGCGCCAGCACGCTCTCGATCGCGGGCACCGTCGCCGGCTTGGTGAGGTGGGCATCGAAGCCCGCCGTGCTGGAACGGAGGCGGTCGGCTTCGCCGCCCCAGCCGGTCAGGGCCACCAGCCGCACACCGTCCAGCGCCGGGTCGGCGCGCACCGCCTCCGCTACCTCATAGCCCGACATGCCGGGCATGCCGATGTCGAGGAATACGACTTGCGGGCGCAGGCTGGCGATCATGCGCAGGGCCTGGTGGCCGTCGGCCGCCGTCGGCGCCGTGTGGCCCATGATCCCGAGCAGGGCGGAGAGGGTTTCGGCGGCGTCGCGGTTGTCGTCCACCACCAGCAGGCGCAAGCCGGTCGGCTCCGCCGCCGCCGCCGCCCGGGCTTCCGGCGGCGCCGGCCGGTCCATGCCCGCCAGCGGCAGACGCACCGTGAACACGCTGCCGGCGTCGATGCCGGGACTGGCCGCGGTGATGGTCCCGCCGTGCAGGTCGACCAGGCTGCGCACCAGCGACAGGCCGATGCCGAGGCCACCCTGGCCGCGCTGGGTCGGATGCGGCACCTGGGTGAACATCCCGAATACCGATTCGAGCGACTCGGCCGGAATGCCGATGCCGTTGTCGGACACGACGATCACGGCCTGGTCGCCGTCGCGCTCGGCGGCGATCAGGATGGCGCCGCCGCGCGGCGTGTACTTGGCGGCGTTGTTGAGCAGGTTGCTGATCACCTGGGTCAGGCGGGTCGGATCGGCGTACAGCTGCAGCGGTTCGGCCGGCAGACGCAGGTCCAGGCTGTGGCGCGAGGAGTCGATCAGCGGCATGCTGGTATCGACCGCCGCGCGCACCACCTCGTCGAGGTCGAGCCATTCCGGTTTCAGCTCGATCTGGCCGCGCGTGATGCGGGCGACGTCGAGCAGGTCGTCGACCAGGTGCACCAGGTGGTCGAGCTGGCGGTCCATGATGTCCTGCACCCGCGCCAGCGCGCCTGGATCGCCCTTGGCGCGGCGCATCAGCTGCAGGCCGCTGCGGATCGGCGCCAGCGGGTTGCGCAGCTCGTGGGCCAGGGTCGCCAGGAACACGGTCTTGCGGCGGTCCTGTTCGGCCAGGTCGTCGGCCAGGCGGCGCAGTTCGAGTTCGGTGCGGGTGCGCTCGGCGGCGATGGCATAGGCGTCCAGGTAGAAGCGCGCCTTGGCTTGCAGGATCGGCGTCGAAATCGGTGCTTCCAGCACGGACAGGGCGCCGGCTTCGTACAGGGGTTCGATCGCGAAGTCGCGTTGCCGCGGCAGCCCGACGGCGACCAGCGGCGCCGGCGGAAAGGCCGAACGCAGACGTTTCAGGGTGGCGGCGAAGTCTTCCACGCTGCCCGTGTAGCCGGCCAGGATCAGGGCGAAGCCGGGCGGTGCGACGTATTCCAGGGCCTCATCCGCGCTGCGCACGCGCAGTACTTCGTAGCCGAGTTCGGCGGCGACGCCGGCCACGACCGGATCGGCCGCCGGGCCGTCGCAGACGAACAGGATGCGGCCGCGGCCGGCGGGAGACGCAGGATTCATGCGGTGTCCGTTTAGTCGATTGTCTCGCCAATGTAGGATCAGTCCCACCTAAAGTCAACCATCGTCAACCATCGGCCGTGCGCGCCGCTTGCCGGCTTGGCGTTAGGATGGCGACCCAGGAGGAAGAATCATGAGCAATGGAATCGACGAACGATACGATATGGGCACCATCATGGGCGGCCTGTACGGCGACGGCATCATCGCCTGCAAGGGCGCGTTCACCCAGGAGTGGGTGGCGCAGCTGAAGGAAGACATCGAGAAGCTGTTCGCGGAAGCGAAGGCGCGCCCCGGCGGCGCCCTGGAACGCGGCCCGCAGCGCTATTACGTCGAAGTGCATCCGGAGCGCGTGCGCGGCTTCGTCGAGCTGGTCACGCATCCCTGGGTCGTTGCCGTGTGCCGCGCCGTGCTCGGTCCGGACTACAAGGTGGTGGAGACCGGCTTCGACATTCCCTTCCCGGGCGCCATGCACCAGCCCTGGCACCGCGATTTCCCGGCGCCCGAAGCGACGCTGGTGGGCCGGCGCCTGAATTCGCTGGCCTTCAACATCACGACCGTCGACGTGACCGAGGAGATCGGCCCCTTCGAGATCGCACCGGGCACCCAGTGGGACGACCTGGCCGGCAGCGATCCGATGTTCCCCGACAAAGCACTGTACCCGCGCTACGAGGCCCGGGCCCAGCGCAAGCTGCCGAAGGTGGGCGATATTTCGGCGCGCTCGGCGCTCACCATCCACCGCGGCACCGCCAACCGCTCGCAGCAGTCGCGGCCCGTGTTCGTGCTGGGCGTGGATGCGCCGGATGCCCGCAACGCCGAGAAGCACGACCTGCAAGTCACCCAGGCCTACTGGGACCGCTTGCCGGAAGAGGTGCGCGCCCACCTGACGTGCCGGGTGGTGAGCTCGCTCGAGGATATTTACCAGGCCCATACGATCGAAGGCCTGAAGATGGGCCTGACGGTCTAGCCTTGTTTTTTCAGCGAGTCGGCCAGGGCATCCGAGGCGGCGCCCTCGGGCGCCTTGCCGACCCGGCGGGTGGCGTCCGACTGCTGGTCCATATTCACTTCCTCGGCCACCTCGAAACGGCCGTCGGCCGTATTGTCGGCGGCGCCGGCCGGGAGCAGGTCTTCCGAGCGGCTGGCTTCGCCGTTGTGGTCCGGCGTGGCGCGCTGCTGGTTCTGCCGGCCCTGCTGTTTCTGCGTCTGGTCCTGATCCTGGTTCTGCTGGTCTGCCATCGCTTCCTCCTGTATGCGCGTCGATCACTGTCGGGCGATTATGGCGCAGGGGGGAGGGTGCGGGCGCACGCTAGCGGCCGCCGTCCTTGTCCCGCTGCGGCAGGTTCTTTTCGAGGATCGCCCAGATGATCAGGCCATAGGCCAGCAGGCGGACCAGGTAATGCAGCGGCGAATCCTCGGCATCCTGGTAAGTCAGGGCCGAGTACACGCGGTGGGCGCCTTCGATGCCGAAAGAGAGGGCGAAATACATGAAGAAGCGGTCGCGGGTGTTGCGCCAGAACCGCAGGAAGAACAGCGCGATCACGGTCGAAGCCATGGCGATGGCGCCGGTGAGCATGTCGGTCACGGTCACTCCTTTTCGTAGATCAGGCCATACAGCAGGAGAAGCATCGAGACGAGCGCCGAAATCAGACGCACCGGCAGCAGGTTGACGTCGGGATCGGGGAACACGATCTTGTCGAGCACCAGGAACAGATTATTCACCGTCATCGCCACGAAGGACCAGCCGCTCCAGAACAGCAGGCGGTGCCGGGTACGCCGATAACTGGCCAGCAGCAGCACGGCACAGGCCAGCGAGGTCAGGGCGCAGAGAGTGTAGATGGTAAACGCCACTTAGGAATCCTTTCGCCATTTGAAGGCGTCGGCGAACTGCTGCGCCTTGCGGTCGAGGGAAGAATGGATGAGGTGGGTAACTTCGACCAGGTGGCTCGCGTAGACGTCCGCCAGGCGATCGATGCGTTCGCGCAGCGCGTCTTCGCGCGGCCGGTAGCAATAGGCACTGGCGCTGGCATCCGGCCATGGCGCGGCCATGCCCGAACGGCACAGCTCGTCGAGCAGGCCGTCCGCCACCTTGTCGCGCACGTAGAGGCGGCGCGCCAGGGTATCCCGGGTCCATGCCTGTTCCGGATCCGCCCGCATCAGCAGCAGGGCTTCCAGGAAGGGTACCGAAGGAATGCTGGTCAGCACGAAGCGCCGGAGATCCTCGGGAATGGAGTATTTATCCATTACCAATATATTTGCTCAAATGCACTTTAGCTTTTGGAAAGCGGGCATTCTATAACATTCCAATCGGAAAGGCGTTTTCTATCGTGCGCGGCGCTGCACGGGTCTTCTGAGGCCCCGCAAGAGCTACTCGGCTACAATGACGGCACGTTTGATATTTGTACATCGCCATGTTTCAGAAGCTGTTCGCTCCGCTAGTTTTATCGTCCACCCTCCTGATCCTCGGAGGCTGCGACCGACACGCCGCGGACACCCACCGCGCCGGCACGCCCGTCGCTTCCCAATCCGGAGCGCAGCGAGGGCCGGCGTCGTGCGCCGACCATTACCTCGACGGCCGCGCACCGCAGATCCAGAATCCCAAGCTGGCATCGCAGACCAAGGAATTGTGCTTCAACGTGTTCAGCGTGATGCACTCGGGTATCACGCGCACGCCGCTGTGGTCGGCCGAGCACCTCGAAGCGCACGAGGTGGAATCGGCCCAGCAGCTGACGCGCGAGAATTCCTTCCATGCTGAACAGCGCCTGCCGGCCGGCCAGCGCGCCGAACTCGCGGACTATGCCCGCAGCGGTTTCGACCGCGGCCACATGGCGCCGAACGGCGACATGCCCGACCGCGACAGCCAGCGCGACAGCTTCAGCCTGGCCAACATCGTCCCTCAGGATGGCGAGAACAACCGCCACCTGTGGGCCGGCATCGAGGGCGTGGTGCGCAAGATGGCGAAGAAGGAAGGCGACCTGTACGTGGTGACCGGCCCCGCTTTCCTGGGCTCCAACCTGCGCAAGGTCGGCAACGTGCTGGTGCCGACCCACCTGTATAAACTGGTGTACAGTCCGCGCCAGAAGGCCGGCGCCGCCTGGTTCGTCGAGAACACGGCCGACGCCAAGCCGAACGTGATCCCGATCCCGGAACTCGAACGCATCATCGGCATCAACCTGCTGCCGGCCCTCAGCGACGAGGAGAAGGAGCGCATGCTGAAATTGCCGAACATCCGCCAGAACAAGGGCGACAGGAGGAATTCATGAGCAAGAGTATGAACAAACCCGAGGACGCACGCGCTTTCGTTCCCTACGCAAACGAAGCCGATGTGATCGAGATTGGCCGCCTGATGCTGGAAAACCGCCTCGACCGCATCACCATTTCCGGCGACGTCGACCTGACCGCCGACAAGCACGGCCTGGAGGCGGCGCGGCGCCTGCACGCGCTGCTGGGACAGGTCGTCGCCAGCCTCGAAAGCCGGGACTTGCCGGACCAGTTGCCGCCACCGCCGGTGGAAACAGTCGATAATCCATTCGCATGATTGACGTTTGTAGATAGTCAATGGTGCGCGGGTTCCGTCAATTTTTGCGGTAACCTCGATTGCTCTAGCGTCGTGATTCGAGGAGATCAACCGTGCAAATTGACCAAGCGCAACCAAACGCACAGGACCCACTCAAGGTGCCGGTGGTCCGCGAGGAAGTGCAGGTCGACAAGCGGGTTGTCGATACCGGTCGCGGCGTGCGCATCCACAAGACGGTCGCCGAGCATCCCTGCCACATCGACGAACGCCTGGCGCGCGACGAGCTTGAAATCAGCCACGTCCCGGTGGACCGCATCGTCCCGCTCGACGCTGCACCCGCCACGCGTTACGAAGGCGATACCCTGGTGGTGCCGATCCTCGAAGAAGTCCTCGTGGTCGAACGCCGCGTGCGCATCAAGGAGGAAGTCCGCATCACCCGAACCCGGCGCGAGGAGCACCACGCGGAAACCGTCATGCTCAAGTCCGAGCAGGTCAGCGTGGAGCACTTCGACGAGGCCGGCGACCGCCCACCTGAATGATATGTCAATCGGAGGATCTATCATGCAACATACCTTAGTAGCGGTATTCGACAACCGTAGCGACGCGCAGAATGCGATGGACGAACTGCTGGCCTCGGGCTTCACCCGCACCGACGTCAACGTCTCCAGCGCCGATCCGACCGGACAGACCGACAGCCTGACCGGCACCACGCCCCACACCAGCGAAGTGCACGAGGGCTTCATGGCCCAGATCAAGCACTTCTTTACCGGCCTGTTTGGCTCCGACAACGACGACCATGTCGAGCGCTATTCGGACGCCGTCACCCGCGGCCACCACGTGCTGACCCTCGTTACCCAATCGGAACCGGAAGTCGAGCGCGCCGCCGACATCCTCGAGCGCTTCGGTCCGGTCGACCTGGACGAACGCCACGACCTGACCGGCTCGGCCAGCTCGCTGGACCCGGCCATGCTGGCCGCCGGCGCCAGCGCGGGCAGCGGCATCCAGAAGTCCGCGCCGATCTCCTCGCAATCGGGCGAATACCGCGAACCGTCCTATGGCGCCGGCTCGCTGAGCGGCGAAATCAGTGACCGTCCGCCGTTCGCCACCCAGACCAACAACGACATGGTGCCCGGAGGCCAGACCTACCAGGAACCGATGGGCGGCTCAGGCTCGCTCCAGTCCGGTACGAGGCTGCGCGCCGGCGAATCCCTGCAGGGCAGCGAGCCTCTGCAGGACGAGGAAGCTCGCTCGCTGGACGGCACCATCCGCACCGGTTCCGTGCAGCGCGACGTCAGCCAGTCCGGTTCGATGCAGCGCGACATGGGCGAAATGCTCAACGAGCAGCGCAGCACCGCGATTCCGGTCGTGCAGGAAGACCTGAAGGTCGGCAAGCGTGAAGTCCAGCGCGGCGGCGTGCGCGTGTTCTCGCGCGTGGTCGAGACCCCGGTCAACGAAAGCATCAACCTGCGCGAAGAACACGTGAACGTGGAACGCCGTCCGGTCGACCAGCCGATCTCGCCGTCCGACTCGACCGCCTTCAAGGAGCAGACGATCGAGATGCGCGAAACCGCCGAGGAACCGCTGATCCAGAAGACCGCCCGCGTGGTGGAGGAAGTCCTGGTCGGCAAGGAAGTCTCCCAGCGCCAGCAGAACATCAGCGACACCGTGCGCCACACCGAGGTGCAGGTCGAATCGCTGGACAAGGACCGCTCGTCGATGCGCGCTTCCAGCCTGGAAGACGACGACAGCTACTTCCGCAACGACTGGAACACGAATTACTCGAGCCTGGGCGGCAGCTACGACGACTACGCACCGGCCTACCGCTACGGTTCCGAGATGCGCCGCGACGCGAAGTACAGCAAGCGCGACTGGAGCGACGTCGAGAACGACCTGCGCAGCGATTGGGACACCCGTTACAGCAATAATGGGGTCTCGACCTGGGACAAGATGAAGGCCGCCATCCGCCGTGGCTGGGACAAGATCACCCCGGATACGGACAGCGACAGCGCCTACCGCAGCCACTACGACAGCAACTACGCCAGCTCGGGCGGCAGCTACGACGACTACGCGCCGGCCTACCGCTACGGCTCCCAGATGCGCGGCGACGCCCGCTACCAGGGCCGCAACTGGGACGAGGTCGAATCCGACCTGCGCAGCGACTGGGATACCCGCTACAGCCGCAACGGCGTGTCGACCTGGGAAAAGATGAAGGCGGCAGTGCGCCACGGCTGGGACAAGGTCACTTCGTGATCGGGAGGTAGTCCCATGAAAAACGCCGGCTGAGGCCGGCGTTTTTTTCGTCCGAACGGGGGGCGCTTACTGCGCAAACACCTGCACCGCCGGCGTGATCTTCACCGCCTCCGGACGAATGCCCAGCTTCATCGCGCCGATCGCCTTGTCCTCGTCCAGCAGGGACTGCGGCTTGGTCGCGTCATAGCTGATCGGCGAGAAGGCATCGCTCACCAGCTTGTCCTTCAGGCCGGCCGCATCCTTGGTAATGAAGACCACCGACAGGTTCTTCGCCGACAGGTGCTTGCGCATCGCGGCGTTGACGTCGGCTGCGCTCAGCTTCGACAGGCCGTCACGCATCATCTGCGTGAATTCCGGCGTGCGGTACCACTGGGAGTCCAGGGCGTAGCCGAGCTGGGCGTCCTGGGTGGCGGTCATCACGAACACGTTCTTCATCAGGTAGTCGCGGGTCGCTTCGAACTGTTCCCGGGTCAGGCCCTGGTCGATCAGCTTGCCGAGTTCGGTCAGCGCGATGCGCAGCGCCATGTGGGCGTTCTGCGGCGCGACCGGACGGATCCAGACTTCGAAGATCTGCGACTTGCGGCCCAGGTTCGGGCTCGGGAAGAAGCCGAACATGCCGCGCGGGAAGGCTTCGATATAGGCGTAGTCGCCGTAGTTCATGCCGCGCACTTCGCGGATGCGCTGGTACAGGTAAGAGTTCGAGGCGCGGTGCTCGCCCAGCCAGGTCTTGGCCAGCCACAGGGCCGCGAAGTCCGGGTGCGCACGGTTGACCTCGATCGGCAGGCCGAAGGAGATCGCGGTGGCGCGGGTGTTCTTCTCGATGATCTCGACTTCCAGGCCCTGCGGCATGTGGCCCTGCGGCTTGGCGATGCGCGGCAGGCCGGCGCCTTCCGGCAGGCCGGCCAGGCGGGTCTTGAGCTGGGTAGTCATCTCCGGGCTGACGTCGCCCGAGATGCCGACGTGCAGCGCACCTTGCGCATAGGCCTGACGGTAGAAGTTCTTCACGTCGTCCAGGGTGATCGAATCGATGCCCTTCACCGTGCCGAGCACCGGGTGGCCATAGGGCGTGCCGGCGAAGATATTCGCCTGCAGGCGTTCTTTGCCGAACTCTTCCTCGTTATTGTCCTTCAGGTCCAGCACCAGGGCGTTCTTCTGGGCGTCCTTCAGGCGGCGGAAGTCGTCCTCGCGGAAGCCCGGGGCCAGCAGCTGGGGCAGGGCGACGTCGAGGAACTGGTTCCAGTTGTCCTTGTGGATGGTGCCGGTGAAGGTGGTCATTTCCTTGTCGGTCAGCTCGCCGAAGCCGCCGGCGATCGGGAACAGGGCCTTGGTCACCTCGTCGTACTTGCGTTCGGTAGAGCCGGCGCGCGCGACCATGGCCGCGGTCAGCGCGGCCAGGCCTTCCTTGCCGGCCGGGTCCTGGCTGGAGCCCGCTTCGAACAGCAGCTTGAAGCGCACCTGCGGCAGGGCGGTCTTCTGCACCAGCACGTCGAATTTCGCGTCGGCCGCCTTCGGCGCCATGTCGGCCAGCTTCGGCAGGGCCTCGATGCCGGCCGGGAGGGCGTCATGCGACAGGGTGGTCACCACCATCGAGTCGTCGACCAGGTATTTGCGCGCCGCCGCCTGCAGGTCGGCCGGGGTCAGGGTGTCGATCAGGCGGTAGTAGCGGTTGATGGTGCCGTAGGAGCGGTCGTAGTGGACGTAGGACGCCAGGGTCTGGGCGATCGTGTCGGTGTTGTCCAGGCTGCGGATCAGGCCGTACTTTTCCGAAGACTGGGCATCTTCCAGTGCCTGCTTCGTGACCGGGACGTCGCGCAGCTTCGCCACCGTCTCGAGGATGGCATTGCGTACGTACAGCGCGTCTTCCGGCTTCTTGACGCGCGCGCCGATGGTCACCAGCGACGGGTCGACGCGCGCCGGGGTGTAGTCGAACAGCTGGTCGACCTTCTGCTCGTCCTGCACCAGACGCTTGTACAGCGGCGAGGTACGGCCGAACGACAGCGACAACAGCATCGACAGCGCCGCCTGGTCCTTCTTCGTGTCCGAGAAGGCCGGGGCGCGGAAGGCCACCGTCACCAGCGGCAGGGTCGGGCTCTGCCAGCTCACGTGGCGGTACTGCGCTCCCTGGGCGGCCGGTTCGGCCGGGACCGCGACGTTGTAGGAGCCGCGCTTCCATCCGCTCCAGTATTTTTCGACCAGCGCCACCGCGTTCTTCGGATCGACGTCGCCGGCGATGATGATGGTGGTGCGCTCGGGACGGTACCAGCGGTCGAAGAAGACCTTCGAGTACTGGTACTGGTTGGGCATGTCCTCGATGTCCTTCAGGAAGCCCATCGTGGTGTGCTTGTAGGTGTGGGTGTTGAAGGCGGCGTCGCGCTGGACCTCGAACAGCTTCTGCATCGGGTTGGCGCTGTTCTTGTTGTACTCGCCCAGCACGGCGCGCGATTCGGTCTTGAACGCGGACTCGGCATAATCCAGGTGCTGGAAGCGGTCGGCCTCGACCTTCAGGACGGTTTCCAGGTCCTGCTTGGCGAAGGTCGTGTAATAGTTGGTCAGGTCGTCGCTGGTGTAGGCGTTCTGGCGGGCGCCGGCCTTGGTGATGATTTCCTGGTACTTCTCGGGCGGATAGGCCTTGGTGCCGCGGAACATCATGTGTTCGAAGAAGTGGGCGAAGCCGGACTTGCCCGGCTCGACTTCATTGCGCGAACCGGTCTGCACCGGAATGGTGACCGAGACCAGGTTCGGGAAGCCGGTCGGCACCACGATCACCTTCAGGCCGTTCGGCAGCTGTTTTTCAGTGGCCTTGAACGGGAGGACGTCGGATTTCGATGGCGCCGAAGCGGGCGCGGCCAGGGCCGGCAGCGCCATGGACAGGGCCATGGGCAGGGCTGCCAGCGGGACGAACTTGGACAACTGAGTCACGCGATCTCCTTGGGAAAAATACTGTGCGCGACAGCATAGAGTATTCCCAAGGAAAGATATAGGACAATCAAGTATGTATGCGGCTCAGGCGGGTTCCGACTGCGGCAGACTGATCCGGTTGCGGCCCATGTGCTTGGCGCGGTAGAGGGCGGCGTCGGCGGTGGCCACCAGGTCGGATGCGGAGGTATCCGGCGACGCCAGCGCGGTGGCGGCGCCGATCGAGACCGTCACGCGCTGGCCGGCCGCCAGGCGGTTCGGCACCTGCAACTGCTCGACCCGGGTGCGGATGCGCTCGGCGACGCTGGCGGCGCCCTTCAGCGACTGGTTCGGCAGGATCACCGCGAACTCCTCGCCGCCGTAGCGGGCCACCAGGTCGTTGGCGCGCATCTCGCTGGCGACGGCGGTGGCGATGCGCTTCAGGCATTCGTCGCCGCCGAGGTGGCCGTTGGCGTCGTTGAAGGCCTTGAAGTTGTCGACGTCGACCATCAGCAGCGACAGCGGCTGGCGCTGGCGCAGCGCGCGCGACCATTCGGCCTGCAGGGTGTCGTCGAAGCAGCGGCGGTTGGCCAGGCCGGTGAGGCCGTCGCGGGTGGCCAGCTGCTCGAGGGCGATCTGGGCCATCTTCTCGTCGGTGAGGTCGCGCAGGGTCTCGATCACGGCGGCGAGGCGGCCGCGCTCGTCGTAGATGGGGCTGGCGTCCAGGGCGAGGTAACGGCGCCGGCCGGCGCGCGGCATGTCGAACCAGCTTTCGGCCGACAGATGGCTGGGCTGGCCGGACGGGATGCCGTAGCCCTGGCGCGGATGGATGCCCGGAATTTCACCGGTGCGCTCCCGTACCACCATGTCGGCCAGGGTAGGGCGCTGCTCGTCGAAGAAGCTGCGCCAGTGCTCGCGGGTGCCGACGACTTCGCTGGCGGGCACGCCGGTCAGGTGCTCGCAGGCGCGGTTCCAGATCATCACACGGCAACTGGTGTCGAGCACGAATACGGGAATCGCCAGCATTTCCATGAGCTGGTGGGCGAAGGCGCGGTCGCCGTTCGCGCTGGCGCCGTCGATGAGCCGTGGCATTGTGGTCGTGCCTGTCATAAGCCGTCCCCTGATTTGTCTGTTGAGCAATAAATTGATTGCTGACAAGATCCGATTGTGGGGGACGGCAGACGCGCCTTATTGATTAATGGCAAGAAGATTTCTAAGCAGGAATTTTCCTAGAAATGCACGACATCAATCAGCCGCAGCGCTTACCCGGGCTCGGCGGCGCGGGAATTGCTGCGCAGGCTGGTGCCGAGACGGTCGAGGCGGGTGCGCAGGAGTTCCAGGCGGCTGCGGATCGCCTGGTCGGCGGTGCAGCGCTGCTGGATCTGGGTCAGCTCGGCCTGGATGATGACCAGCTGGCCCTCCGGATCGCCGGTGCAATCGCCGCTCGCGCGTGCCGCCATGCGGGCCAGCAGCAGGTCGGCTTCCGCGGAGGCCTGGTCGGACCGGGTACGGGCCGATTCTTCGCGGCAGAGCGCGGCCTCGAGGCCGGCGATCCGGTCTTCGCTGCGGAGCCGCCGGAACAGGACCGCGTACAGCACGGCCATGCCCAGCAGGAGGAAGGCGCCCGCACGCAGACGTTCAGGCAGCACTGCTTCGGCCCCGCTTCCTGCACGCCACAGCCCGGCCAGCAGCAGCATCGCGCTCAGGGCGTAGACGGCGTAGCGGGCGTATTGCATGCTTGTCTTCATAGTCGGCCTCCTAAGGTCGTAGGAACTTTCCGTCATGAAAATCTACGATTTTCCGAATGGATAGATCTTGCCGATAGTCAATAAATCCGGGGTCTACTGCAGCGGCACCCGCGCGCGGTATAATGGAAGGTTGACGAGAGGCTTAACCGGACTTTTACCGTGACTTACAGCATCAAAGAAATTTTCTATACCCTGCAGGGCGAAGGCGCGCACGCCGGCCGTCCGGCCGTATTCTGCCGCTTTTCCGGCTGCAACCTGTGGACCGGGCGCGAAAGCGACCGCGCCAGCGCCGTCTGCCAGTTCTGCGATACCGATTTCGTCGGCACCGATGGCGAGCGCGGCGGTAAATTCAAGGACGCGGCGCTGCTGGCCAACGAGATCGACAGCCTGTGGCCGGCCAGCTATCCCGCCAGCAAGTATGTCGTGTTCACCGGCGGCGAGCCCCTGCTGCAGCTCGACAAGGCCCTGATCGATGCCATGCACGCGCGCGGCTTCACCATCGCGATCGAGACCAACGGTACCTTGCCGGTGCCGGAAGGCGTCGACTGGATCTGCGTCAGCCCGAAGATGGGTTCGAAGCTGGTGGTCGAAAAGGGTAATGAAATCAAGGTGGTGATCCCGCAGGCCGGCCAGGACCTGGCCGCCTACGAGCACCTCGACTTCGAGAATTTCTACGTCCAGCCCATGGATGGCCTGCTGGCCGCCCAGAACACCCGCCTGGCGATCGAGACCTGCCGCCGCCATCCGAAGTGGAAGCTGAGCATCCAGACCCACAAACTCCTGCAAATCCCCTGAGCGCTCCCGCGCCAGTATTGCCCACATTTATGCTGACCATTACCCGCAAGCTGGAATTCGATGCCGGCCATCGCATTCCCGACCACAAGAGCCAGTGCCGCAACCTGCACGGCCACCGCTACACCCTCGAGATCACGCTCACCGGCGCCGTCATCGATTCGGAAGGCAATTCCGACAACGGCATGATCATGGACTTCTCGGACATCAAGGCGCTCGCCAAGGAGCACCTGGTCGACGTCTGGGACCACGCCTTCCTGGTCTACGAAAAGGACGAGAAGGTGCGCGATTTCCTGGCCAGCCTGCCGGGCCACAAGACCATCGTCATCGACCGCATCCCGACCGTCGAGAACCTGGCGCAGGTCGCCTGGAACATCCTGAAAGCCGCCTACACCGACCGCTACGGTACCGGGCTGCGCCTGCAGAAGCTGGTGCTGCACGAAACCCCGAACTGCTGGGCCGAGATCACCGATGCCTGATTCCTTGCTGTCCGAGCCGAGCGCAAGCGCCCGTGACGGTGACGGCGCCTACATGGCGCTGGCGCTGCGGGAAGCGCGCAAGGCCTGGGACGCTGGCGAAGTGCCGGTCGGCGCCGTGGTGGTCAAGGATGGCGAAATCATCGCCGCCGGTTTCAACCAGCCGATCGGGCGCCACGACCCGACCGCGCACGCCGAAATCGTGGCCCTGCGCGCGGCCGCCGAAAAGCTCGGCAATTACCGCCTGCCGGGCTGCGAACTCTACGTGACGCTCGAACCCTGCGCCATGTGTTCGGGCGCGATGATGCACGCCCGCCTGGCGCGCGTGGTCTACGCCGCCACCGACCCCAAGACCGGCGTGTGCGGCTCCGTGCTCGACCTGTTCGCACGCGAGGAACTGAATCACCACACCGAAGTCGTCGGCGGTGTGCTGGCCGAGGAAGCCGGCGCCATGCTGAAGGGCTTCTTTGCCGAGCGCCGCGCGGCGCGCAAGGCCTAGTTCCGCCGCGTTCCGCCACATCCCGTAGCGCCCACGATCTGCCGAAAATGGTATGCTGAATCTACGCCACCCGCATAGTGGCGCGGAGACTCACGTGGACCATTCGACCATCGCCCGGCACTCCCTCCGTTTCCGTTCTTCGCGCGGGCGATACCGACGCGAGTGTTGCCGCCATGCCTAGCCTGAACGCCAACGGCATCCGCATCGCCTTCGACACCGCGGGCGATCCGAAAGCCGCACCCTTGCTGCTGATCTCGGGCCTCGGCTTGCAGTTGACGGCCTGGCCGGACGGGTTCGTCGAAGGCCTGGTCGATCTCGGCTTTTATGTGATCCGTTACGATAATCGCGATACCGGGTTGTCCACCAAGTTCGAGCATGCCGGCACCCCGAACCTGGCCCTGGCCTGGCTGAAGTCGCTGGTACGCTGGCCGATCCACCCTCCCTACACCCTGGAAGACATGGCCGACGATGCGGTCGGCGTCCTGTCGGCCCTCGGCGTGGCGCGCGCCCACGTGGTCGGCATGTCAATGGGCGGCATGATCGCGCAGTTGATGGCCGCCAAATATCCTTCGCGCATACTGAGCCTGACCTCAATGATGTCCAGCAGCGGACGGCGCGGCCTGCCGGGTCCGGCACCCGCCGTGAAGCGCGCGCTGATGCGCCGTCCCAAGCCGAACGATGCCGAGGCCATGGTCGAGCATGGCGTCCAGCTGCTGCAGGCGATCGGCAGCCCGACTTACCCGACCCCGGAAAAGGAATTGCGGCGCCGGGTGGCGCGCGCGCTGCGGCGCAACTGCTGCCCCGGCGGCGTGCTGCGCCAGATCCTGGCCGTCGCCGCCTGCGGCGACCGCACGCCGCAGCTGCACGCCATCGTCGCCCCGACCCTGGTGATCCATGGCGCGGCCGACCCGATGGTGCCGCTGGCCTGCGGTGCGGACACGGCCGAGGCGATTCCGAACGCCCGCCTGGAAGTGATCGAAGGCATGGGCCACGACCTGCCCACCCAACTGCTGGAGCGGCTGCTCGCCTTGATCGACGCCCATGCCCACGGTAAGATGACGCCCGACTCAACACCGCGGCTTTTCGTCAAACAGTGATCACTCCGAAAATTGGCATCGCGCTGGTCGCGCCGGGCGGCTACGCGCCCGATGCCGAAGCAGTAGCACGCGGCATCGCCCGCCTCGAATCCCAGGGCATCCTGGTCCATAACTACTACGAGCACGACAAGCGTCATTTGCGCTTTGGCGGCACCGACGAAGCCCGGCTGGCGCAGCTGAGCGCGGCCGCCGCGGATCCCGACGTGCAGCTCGTGATCGCGCTGCGCGGCCAGTACGGCATGACCCGCCTGCTGCCGCACATCGACTTCGACCGCATGGCCGACAGCGGCAAGATCTTCGTCGGCTTCTCGGACATCACCGCCTTCCACATGGCCCTCTACGCCCGGCGCGGCGCGATCAGCTACGCCGGCCCGATGTTCGCCGGCGATTTCAGCGCGCCGCAGCCGGACGAGTTCACCCTGGGTGATTTCTGGCGCTGCCTGGCGGGCCCGACCCACACCTTGACGGGGCAGGGCGTTGGCAATCCGGCGCTGGACGTCAACGGCACCGTCTGGGGCGGCAACCTGGCGATGCTCATGTCGCTGGCCGGCACCGACTACTTCCCGCGGATCGACGGCGGCATCCTGTTCCTGGAAGACATCGCCGAACATCCCTACCGCGTCGAACGCATGCTGCTGCAGCTGATGCAGACCGGCGTACTGGCGCGACAGCGCGCGATCGTGCTGGGCGATTTCTCGGGCTACCGGCTGGCGCCGGCCGATAACGGCTATAACTTCGACGAAATGCTGGCCTATCTGCGCGCGACCCTGCCGTGTCCGGTGCTGACCGGGCTGGAATTCGGGCATATCCAGCGCCGGGTGACGATTCCCTTCGGGGCGCAGGGGCATCTGGTGTCGGACGCGTCCGGCTGGCACCTGACGATGTCCGATTATCCGACCGTTCGCGCCGGCTGAGAGGATTTGCCTGTCTGCATAGTGGCCGGCCGCTCACTCTGTAGCTACGCAATGGTAAAATGCGCGGTTAATTGAATAGAACCGCGCAAGTCGCGTTAACTCCGCAGGAAGGTTACCAAGTGCTATCTACAGCCAACATCACGATGCAGTTCGGCGCCAAGCCGCTGTTCGAGAACATCTCCGTCAAATTCGGCGACGGCAACCGCTACGGCCTGATCGGCGCCAACGGTTGCGGCAAGTCGACCTTCATGAAGATCCTGGGTGGCGACCTCGAGCCGTCGGGCGGCAATGTGTCGCTGGACCCGGGCGAGCGCCTCGGTAAGCTGCGCCAGGACCAGTTTGCCTACGAAGACGTGCGCGTGCTGGACGTCGTCATGATGGGCCACACCGAGCTGTGGAACGCGATCGCCGAGCGCGACGCCATCTACGCGAACCCGGAAGCGACCGACGACGACTACATGAAGGCCGCCGAACTCGAAGGCAAGGTCGCCGAATACGACGGCTACTCGGCCGAAGCGCGCGCCGGCGAACTGCTGCTGGGGCTGGGCATTGCCACCGACCTGCACCAGGGCCCGATGAGCGCCGTGGCGCCGGGCTGGAAGCTGCGCGTGCTGCTGGCCCAGGCCCTGTTCTCGGATCCGGACATCCTGCTGCTGGACGAACCGACCAACAACCTGGACATCCACACGATCAGCTGGCTGGCGGACATGCTGAACCAGCGTAACTCGACGATGATCATCATCTCGCACGATCGTCACTTCCTGAACTCGGTCTGTACCCACGTCGCCGACATGGACTACGGCACCCTGAAGGTCTATCCGGGTAACTACGACGACTACATGGAAGCCTCGACCCAGGCCCGCAACCAGCAGCTGGCGAACAATGCCAAGGCCAAGGAAAAAGTGGCCGAGCTGCAGGACTTCGTGCGCCGCTTCTCGGCCAACAAGTCGAAGGCCCGCCAGGCAACTTCCCGCCTCAAGATGATCGACAAGATCAAGATCGAGGAATTCAAGCCGTCCTCGCGCGCCTATCCCTTCGTGCGCTTCGAAGGCGAGAAAAAGCTGCACCGCCTTGCCGTCGAGGCCGAGGGCCTGAGCAAGTCCTACGACCGCACGCTGTTCAAGAACTTCTCGATCATGGTCGAGGCCGGCGAGCGTATCGCCATCATCGGCGCCAACGGTGCCGGCAAGACGACCCTGCTGCGTTCCATCGGTGGCCACGAAGTCACCGGCATGGACGCCGACACCGGCCGCATCAAGTGGGCCGAGAACGCGAACCCGGGCTATATGCCGCAGGATCCGACCGAGGAATTCGCCACCGACCTCAACCTGACCGACTGGATGGGCCAGTGGACCAAGGAAGGCGACGACGACCAGGCCGTGCGTTCGATCCTGGGCCGCCTGCTGTTCGGCGGCGACGAGGTCAAGAAGTCGGTGCGCGTGCTGTCCGGCGGCGAGAAGGGCCGCATGATGTACGGTAAGCTGATGCTGGGCCGTCACAACGTGCTGATGCTCGACGAACCGACCAACCACATGGACATGGAATCGATCGAGTCGCTGAACATCGCGCTGGACAAGTATGCCGGCACCCTGATCTTCGTCTCGCACGACCGTGAATTCGTGTCCTCGCTGGCGACCCGCATCCTCGAGGTGAAGGAAGACCGCGTGGTCGACTTCCAGGGCAATTACGAGGATTACCTGAAGAGCCAGGGCCTCGAATAAATTTTCGTGATGCGAACGTAAAACGTGGGCACGGCGTGCCCACCCTGCGTGACGCGATCGTAGGGTGGGCACCCCGTGCCCACGCAACATGGTGACATTGATATGAATACCATTGCTCCAATCAAAACCTTCGAGTACGACCGCCCCGTAGGCGGCGTGTGCTCGACTTCGGAAGCCTGGGCCCGGGTGCCGTCGCCCGTCGAGGCGGCCGAAAAGGAAGCCCTGAAAGACCGCATCCGGCGCCTGCTGAAGGAAAAGGAGGCCGTGCTGGTTGCCCACTACTACGTGGACGCCGACCTGCAGGACCTGGCCGAGGAAACCGGCGGCTGCGTTTCGGACTCGCTGGAAATGGCGCGCTTCGGCCGCGACCATCCGGCCAAGACCCTGGTCGTCGCCGGCGTGCGCTTCATGGGCGAGACCGCGAAGATCCTCAGCCCCGAAAAAACCATCCTGATGCCGGACCTGGACGCGACCTGCTCGCTGGACCTGGGTTGCCCGGCCGACGAATTCGCCGCCTTCTGCGACCAGCATCCGGACCGCACCGTGGTGGTCTACGCGAATACCTCCGCCGCCGTGAAGGCGCGCGCAGACTGGATGGTGACGTCGTCGATCGGCCTGGACATCGTCGACTACCTGCACAAGCAGGGCAAGAAGATCCTGTGGGCGCCCGACCGCCACCTGGGCGCCTACATCCAGAAGAAGACCGGCGCCGACATGCTGCTGTGGCAGGGTTCCTGCCTGGTGCACGACGAGTTCAAGGGCATCGAGCTCGACCTGCTGCGCGCCCAGTATCCGGACGCCAAGGTCCTGGTGCACCCGGAATCGCCGGCCAATGTGGTCGAACAGGCGGACGCGGTCGGCTCGACCACCCAGCTGATCGACGCCGCCCGCACCATGGATGCGACCACCTTCATCGTCGCCACCGACAACGGCATCCTGCACAAGATGCGCGCCGCCGCGCCGGGCAAGCACTTCATCGATGCGCCGACCGCCGGCAACAGCGCCACCTGCAAGAGCTGCGCCCACTGCCCGTGGATGGCGATGAACGGCCTGGTCAACCTGGCCGCCGTGCTGGAAGCGACGGACGGACGCAACGAGATCCACGTCGATCCGGAAACCGGCCGCCAGGCGAAAAAAGCCATCGACCGCATGCTCGATTTCGCCGCCGCCAAGAAAGCCAAGGCCCTGCCGACCGGTTCGCTGGAGCAGGAAAGCAAACTGTTCTCCGGGATTGGACCAGCATGACCACACTACGTAACCCGTTCGCGGAAGAAGGCGGCGCTTTCAACGAACAGCTGCAGGCCTCGTTCGAACAGAATCTCCTAGCCGCGCTGCTGGAAGACGTCGGCACCGGCGACCTGACCGGCAAGCTGGTACCGGAAGAGCCGCGTGCGAAGGCGCGCGTGATCGTCCGCGAAGAAGCCGTGCTGTGCGGCGCGCCCTGGTTCGAAGGCATCATGCTGGCCGTCGACCAGGACATCGAGATCGACTGGCAGTATGCCGAGGGCGACCTGATGGCCGCGGACAGCGTGGTCTGCACGATCGAAGGCTCGCCGCGTTCGCTGCTGACGGCCGAGCGCGCCGCCTTGAACTTCCTGCAGCTGCTGTCCGGCGTGGCAAGCGCCACCCGCAAGTATGTCGACGTCATCGCCGGCACCCGGGCGAAGATCCTGGATACCCGCAAGACCCTGCCGGGCCTGCGCCAGGCACAGAAGTACGCGGTGCGCGTGGGCGGCGGCGCCAACCAGCGCATGGCGCTCTACGACGGCATCCTGATCAAGGAAAACCACATCGCGGCGGCCGGCGGCATCACGCCGGCCCTGAACGCGGCGGCGGCATTGAATGCCGGCGTGACGATCCAGGTCGAAGTCGAGTCGATCGCGGAACTCGAGGAAGCGCTGGCCGCCGGCGCCGTCTCGATCCTGCTGGATAACTTCGACCTCGACATGATGGCCGAAGCCGTGCGCATCAACGACGGCCGCGCGCTGCTGGAAGCCTCCGGCGGCATCAATCTGCAGACCGTGCGCGCGATTGCCGAAACCGGCGTCGACCGCATCTCGGTCGGCAGCCTGACCAAGGATGTGCGGGCGACCGACTATTCGCTCAGGATCGTCGGCTGAACGGCTTGGTTCATCATCCCTGCCGCAACGATGACGGCGATCCGGTCGTCATCCACCGGCCCAGTTCGCCCACCGCCCTGACGCACTGGGCGGACTGCGGCGCGCAGGCGACCGCCGTACCCGCTTGCGCGATGCCGGCCGAACTGAATGGGATTATGCTGGCGCCGTGCGCGCTCCCGGCCGATGACGGCGGCACGGTGGAGGAGCCCGGGTTCATCCTGCCGCCCGGCCTGAATTCCGAAAGGCCGGGTCGACCCCGGCGGCACCCTGCAGCAGACGGCGGTGCGCGAAGTGTTCGAGGAATCCGGCCTCGCGGTGCGCCTGCAAGCCTTCTTGCTGGACGTCCGGCGCACGCAAACCTATACCCGTTACTACCTCGCGAAACGCATCGGCGGCTGTCCCTCGGCCATGGGTTGGGAAACCCAGGCGGTACACCTGGTGCCGGCCGCCCGCCTGGCGGAAGTCGCCGTGCATCCGAACGATGCGGCGATCATCCGCGCGCTCCGCGGCTGGCTGGGCGCCCGCCGGGCTTGAAGCTCAGACCCCGCTCTCGCTGGCCCGCGCCATCGCCTCCGCCTGCGGCGTGCGCATGAGCACCGGCTCGCCCACCCGCGCCGCGATCGAATCGATCGCCGCCATCATCTGGTCCGGATGCGCGTAATGCGTCATGTGGCCGACGCCGGGCTGCAACTGCAGCTCGCTGTCCGGAATGCGCTCGCTGAGGCGCTCGGAATTGTGGCCGAAGTCGACGATCAGGTCCTTGGTGCCGGACATGACGATGACCGGCACCTTCAGCTCCGGATAGCGCTTGGCCAGCGAGGTCGCGGACGGGATCATCATGGCGGTTTCGGCGGCGCTGGCACGCAGTTGCTTCGGCCTCAGCATCATCCAGACCGGCAGTTCACGGAACCGTGCGTCGACCTGCTGCGGCGCGAAGGCCCGTTTCGCGATCGGCCGCCACAGCATGCGGGCGACGATTGGCGAGACGGTATAGCGCATCAAGTCGCCGACCAGCGGAATCGCGGGGGCCGCAGTGAGCACGTCCGCGCGCAGGCTCGGGTAGTAATAGCCGGACAGCAACACCAGGCCGCGCACGAAGTCCGGCGCCTCCAGCGCCATCGCCAGCGCCACCATCGTGCCCCAGGAATGGCCGAGGACGATGGCGGACTCGACGTCCAACTCCCGCAAGGCATGGTGCAGCAGCCGGGCCTGGGCCTGCGGCGTCCACACCTTGCTGCGCGGACGCTCGCTGTAGCCGAAACCCGGGCGGTCGAAGACGATCACGCGGTAGTGCTCGGCGGCGCGGTCCAGCAGGCCGCTGTGCTCAAAATCGTTGGCCATCACGCCGTTACCGTGCAGCAGGACCAGCACCGGGCCTTCGCCGCGCTCGATGTAATGCAGGCGCACGCCATCGACCTTCACGAAGCGTCCCTGCGGCGGATTCTCGGCCTCGGCCTGTTTCGTTTTCGCGCGCACGTAAAAGAAAGATGCGGCCAGTCCCAGCCCGGCCGCAGCGGCGCCGATCTGCCAGCCTTTGATGTTGTTCGTCACAATGTTCCCCCGTCGAGTTGAATGGATGGCGTGACTCTTTCAGATCCAGCCCCAGTCCTTGCGAGCAGCTCGGCCACGAGGGGCAGGACCCGCTCGCTGGATTCTTCGATTTTTATGTCGAGCAGGTCGTCGGCGCGCGTGCGGCCGAGGTTGATCGCAGCGATCGGCTTGCCGCTGGCGCGCGCCATGCGGGCGAAGCGGAAGCCCGAATACACCATCAGCGAGGAGCCGACCACCAGCAGGCCGTCGGCTCGTTCCATCTGGTCGAGGGCGATGGCGGTGCGTGCCGGCGGGACGTTATCGCCGAAGAACACGACGTTCGGCATCAGGGTGCCGGCGCAGCACACGCACTGCGGCAGGCGGAAATCCGCCAGTTCGGCCGGCTCGACCGAAGCGTCGCCGTCCGGCAGCGGAGTCGCGTCCGCATGCAGCATGTGCGGGTTCAGCTCGGCCAACTGACCCTGGACGAAGGCGCGCGGAAACAGCGCCGAGCATTCCAGGCAGACCACCGAGTGGATATTGCCGTGCAGTTCGAGCACGCTGTGGCTGCCGGCCTGGCCGTGCAGGCCGTCGACGTTCTGGGTCAGCACCGAGCCGATCTTGCCCAGTTTCTCCAATGCTGCGATCGCAACATGGCCGGCATTCGGCCGCGCCCTGGACAGTACCGGCCAGCCGATCATGCTGCGCGCCCAGTAGCGTTTCCGGACGTGGTCGTACTTGCGGAAATCCGGCCCATGGATGGGCGGGCGGCCGCGGCGGGTGCCGTCGCGGTCGCGATAGTCGGGAATGCCCGACGCGGTGGACAGGCCGGCACCGGTCAGCACCAGGGCGCGCGGGTGGCGGTCCAGGAATTCGGCGAGCTGGGCCGCGTGGTCGTGGACGGTAAAACCTTCAGCCATTGTGGTGGTTCCTCTTTGTCTTCCCTCGGGATCGTAACACCCTTACTGACGGGACGGACACACGATACCAGCGATCGCGCTGCGCCGCAGCATGACTCAGCGCCGGCTGGAAACGACGATGCCGCCGACGATCAGGGCAAAGGCCAGGCCATGGTAGGTGTGCGGCAATTCGCCCAGGAAAGCCGAGGACAGCAGGGCCGCGAACAGCGGCGTCAGGTTGACGAAAAAGGCGCCGATGCCGGGCCCGGCGCGGCGGATGCCGGCGCCCCACAGCGCATAGGCCAGCACCGCCGGGCCGACGGCGACGAACAGCAGGCTTGCGGCCAGCTTGCCGCTCCAGGCGATCGCATGCGCATCGATGGCCCATTCGACCCCCGTGAACAGCGCCGACCACAACAGGCCGTACGCCACCTGGGTCGCCAGGAAGGCTGCCCAGTCCGCGCGCAGCGCCGGCGCGTCCTTCGGCTGCAGCAGCATCCAGCTGTAGAAGGACCAGGCGATGGTGGCCAGGATCATGTACAGGTCACCGGCGACCAGCCGCAGGTTCAGCAGCTGGTGAATATCGCCGCGGCACAGCACCACCAGCACGCCGAGGATGGACAGCACCGCGCCGGCCACCTGCCACGGCCGCACCGGCACGCCGAAGAACAGCCGCCCGACCAGCATCATCCACACCGGCATGCCGGACGCGACCAGGGTCACGTTGATCGGTGTCGAGCTCTGCAGGGCCAGGTATTGCAGCGAGTTGTACAACCCGACCCCGGCCAGGCCCAGCAGCGCATAGCGGCGCCAGTTGGCCAGTACGCCGCTGCCGGGTTTCAGCGCGGCGCGGCCCAGCGGCAGCAGGATGAGGAGCGCGATCGTCCAGCGCAGCAGGTTCAAGGTCATCGGCGGCACGGCTTCGCGCACCAGGCGGCCGACGATGGCGTTGCCGGCCCAGAGCAGGGGCGGGATCGTCAGGAGGAGGATGGTGGAGGGGGTGAGTTTTTGGTTCATGAATTTCGTCGTCGTTCCCGCGAAGGCGGGAACCCATGCTGAGCATTCGAACTCGGACGCACCGAATTATCGCGAATCAGCCGAATTCTGAAGCTCAGTCTGGATCCCCGCTTTCGCGGGGGTGACGTTGGAACGCGGGGATGACGTTAACGCCGCCGCGGCGTCAACACACTCGGCAGCGCCTTCGGCAAGGTATCCGGATAATCCCGCGAATAATGCAGCCCGCGGCTCTCCCGGCGCGACAGCGCGCTGCGCACGATCAGGTCCGCCACCTCGACCAGGTTGCGCAGTTCCAGCAAGTCATTGGTGACGCGGAAGTTGCGGTAATACTCGTCGATCTCTTCCTTCAGCAGGCGGATCCGGTGGTGCGCCCGCTCCAGGCGCTTGGTGGTGCGCACGATGCCGACGTAATTCCACATGAAGCGGCGCAGTTCGTCCCAGTTGTGGGCGATCACGACCTCTTCGTCGGCATTGGTGACGCGGCTTTCGTCCCAGGCCGGCAGGCTCGGCAGCTCGGACGGCGGCGCGGCGGCGATCTGGTGGGCGCAGGCGCGGCCCACCACCAGGCATTCCAGCAGCGAGTTGCTGGCGAGGCGATTGGCGCCGTGCAGGCCCGTGTAAGCGGTCTCGCCGACCGCGTACAGGCCCGGAATATCGGTGCGGCCGGCCAGGTCGGTCACCACGCCGCCGCAGGTGAAGTGCACGGCCGGCACCACCGGGATCGGCTGCTGGGTGATGTCGATGCCCAGCTCAAGGCAGCGTGYGTAGATGGTCGGGAAGTGTTCCTTGATGAATTCCGGGCTCTGGTGGGAGATGTCCAGGTGGACGTAATCCAGGCCGCGCTTCTTCATCTCGAAGTCGATGGCGCGCGCGACCACGTCGCGCGGGGCCAGTTCGCCGCGCTCGTCGTGGGCCGGCATGAAGCGGGTACCGGCGGCAAGACCGGCTTCGGGCGGCAGCTTGAGCAGGCCGCCTTCGCCGCGCACCGCCTCGCTGATCAGGAAGGATTTCGCGTAGGGGTGGTACAGGCAGGTCGGGTGGAACTGGATGAATTCCATGTTCGACACCCGGCAGCCGGCGCGCCAGGCCATGGCGATGCCGTCGCCGGTGGCCGTGTCCGGATTCGTCGTGTACAGGTAGACCTTGCCGGCGCCGCCGGTGGCCAGCACGGTGTGCTCCGCTTCGAAGGTCAGCACCTTGCCGCTCTGTTCATCCTGCACGTAGAGACCGTAGCAGCGCGGCTGGCCGACCAGGCTCGGGGCGCCGCCATGCACGCCGCCGGCGCTCAGCTTGTCGGAGGTGATCACGTCGATCGCACAGTGGTGCTCGAACAGCGAGATGTTCGGATGCGCGCGCACCTTCTGTTCCAGCGTGACCTGGACCGCGTGGCCGGTGGCGTCGGCGGCGTGGATGATGCGGCGCTGGCTGTGGCCGCCTTCCCGCGTAAGGTGGAAGCCGAGTTCCGCGCTCTCGTCGCGGGTAAACGGCACGCCTTGCTCGATCAGCCACTCGATGGCTTCGCGGCCGTGTTCGACGATGAAGCGGGTGGCGGCTTCGTCGCACAGGCCGGCGCCGGCCACCAGGGTGTCGGCAATGTGCTGGTCGTGACTGTCGCCGGAATCGAGGACGGCGGCGATGCCGCCCTGCGCCCAGTTGCTGGCGCCGTCGAGGAGTTCGCGTTTGGAGATGATGGCCACCGTGCGGGTCTGCGCCAGGTGGAGGGCAACCGACAGGCCGGCCAGGCCGCTGCCGACGATTACAACATCGAATTTCATAATGGTGGAGGCTTGATCAACCTGCCGAGGGTCTCAAGCCCTTTTAGTTTTGTGGAGAGGCATCACTATAGACGATTTGCGCCGGCCTTGTTGGAGCGGCATTGGCGGCGGTCCGCGTTATCATCCGTGTTTTAACGTGATGCATCACGTTTATTGACGACCATTTCGTAGATGCGCCGGTAGCGCGCCGCCGTCAACTCCCAGCTGCGCCGCGTGCTCATGAAGTCGCGCGCCGCGGCCCCCATGGCATCGATGCGCCAGGGTTCGGCCAGTACCCGCTCGATGGCGTTCACCAGCGACGCACGCTTGCCGGCCTCGAACAGCATCCCGCTATGCCCGTGCACCAGCAGCTCGCGGTGGCAGGCCAGGTCGGATGCGACCACCGCACATCCCTGCGCCAGCGCGTTGAGCAGGTGCCGGGACGGCTGCAGGGAGGGTGCAAGTCCCAGCGCCGGAAATACGGCGATATCGGCGCGCGGCAGCACATCGGCCGCACGCCGGTAAGAGAGCGGACCGGCGAAGACGACGTGGCCGCGCAGACCCGGCTGGGCCAGCAACTGCTCGAAGCAGGCCTCGCGCTCGCCGCCGGCGGCGACCAGCAGCCGCAATCCAGGGTGCTTGCGCCGCAGCTGGGCCAGGGCCGCCAGCAGCAAGGCCAGACCGTCGTCCGGCTCCAGACCGCCCGCATAGGCCAGCAGCGGCGCCCCTACCAGGTTCGTCATCCTGGCGCTGGCCAGCACGCACGGCACCAGGTCCGGCGCCGGCGGAATCACGGCGATCGATCTCCCGGCCAGGCCCTCCGCACGCAAGGCGGCCCGCAGCTGGGCTGTCCCGGCCGCGATCGCATGGGCCGCGCCCAGGGCCCAGCGTTCCGCGCGCGGGAAGGGATAAGCCGGCGCGGCCAGTCCACGGCGCTCGGCCTCGACCAGCAGCGGAAGCTTCTGCAGGCGCGCCACCGGCCACGCGGCCACCGCGTTCGCGCTCGGCAGGTGGACGTGGATCAGGTCCGGCCGCGTCAGCCTAGCCACCTGGCGCAGGCGCAGCGCCAGGGCCGCCGTCGACATCGCCGCACCGAGACGGGAATCCGGCGCCGCGGTGCGGACGAAAGGGAGACGCCGGCCGAGGGGTGCCGTGCGGTAGACATGCCAGCCGCCGCCATGCGCTTCCGCCGCCGGCTGCCTGGTGCCAGTGAGCTGGACGGTCTGCACGCCCTGGTCGCGCAGCTTTTCCAGCAGGGCCTGGGCGCGGCGGCTGTAGTCGCTGCGGCGCGGCGCGGAATGGTCGAGCAGGTGCAGCACGCGCATCGGCTGTCCCGCCTAGCTATCGAAACCCGTCAGCGCATCGTAGACGGCCAGGTAGTCGCGCGCCATCGCCGGCATGCTGTGGCGGGCGATCACGTGGCTGCGGGCGCGCGCGCCGTGACGGGCCGCCATCTCGGGAATGCGGCAGTAATCCGAGACCGCCGCCGCCAGCAATTCGGTCGAGGTCGGCGGCACCAGGATGCCGGTAAAGCCGGGATGCACGAGCTCGGTATTGCAGCCGACCGCGCTGGCGACCACCGGCAGGCCGCTGGCCATCGCTTCCAGGATCGCGTTCGCGCGGTCCTCGGTCAGCGAGGGCAGCACGAACAGGTCCATCGCGCGCAGCAGCTGGGCGGTATCGCTGCGGGCGCCGGGCAGCCAGGCGCGGGCCGCGGCGCCGGCGCGGTTCAGCATCGCCTGGCATTCGGCGCGCACCGGACCGTCGCCGACGATCATCAGGCGCAGGCGCTGGTGGGCCGGATGCGGCGAGGCGATCAGCCGCAGGAAGGCCTCGACCAGCAGCGTATGGTTGGCGCTGTCGTCCATGCGGCCGATACTGCCGATCACGAACACGCCGTCGTGCATGAATCCGGCCGGCCCGACCGCCGCCGCCGGGCCCAGGCGCGGGTGGAATTGCACGCTGTCGACGCCGTTGGCGATCTGCGTGACACGCGCCGGCTCGGCGCCGATCGCCCCCACCAGCCATTGTTCGAGGTCGCCATTTGCGGTGATGAAATGGTCGATCAGGGGACGCAGCAGGCGGCGCAGGGCCTGTCCGCGAAAGCAGGGCGCGCCGTCCGGACCCAGGTCGCGCGCGTGCTCGGCATGCACCCGCAGCCGCACGCCGGCCAGCGCCGCCACCAGCTGGGCCGGCAGTCCGGAGCGGTTACGGGTGTGGATCAGGTCCGGCCGCAGCATGCGCAGCACGCGGTAGAGGCGCAGGTAGTGAAGCAGGCCGCGCTCCTGCCGGTGCAGCTTGACGATCTCGACCCCCTGTTCGCGCAGGCCGGCTTCGTAGTCGCCCTGGCCGCCCAGGCAGACGATGGCGTGGCGGTAGCGCTCGGCCGGCAAATGACGGATCAGGTTCAGCAGGCCGGTTTCCGTGTGGGCGCTGTCCAGCGCTTCGACCACGTGCACCACCAGCCGCGCCGGTTCGGCAGCACCGGCAAAGGAATTCGCGATGAGGGCGGCGGCATGCTTCGCGCCCAGGCCGGCGACGTCCGGAAACGGCTGTGCACGGCGGTGAGTGGAAGGCATTCGCGACGGACTCCATGCTCGTTGGCGGCGGCTGACACGTGATTATATGGCGCCGAAACCCGGGTTTTAGCCGCTTTCCGGCATGGTTGACGAGTCTCAAAAAAGCGCCGCGCCGATGTTCGCTTGCGCACCGACCCGGCATCCGGCTGGCGCTAGGATGCACGGACATCAGCCATTCACGAGGACTGCCCATGACTACCCACCACGCCGCCGAAGTGGCCAAACTGCACGACAAGATCAAGGACGTGCGCTTTCCGATGTTCACCTGGCAGGACCAGCATGGACACCTGTTGAGCCAGCCGATGACCCGGCAGCAGGTCGATGCCGATGGCGGCATCTGGTTCTACACCTCGACCCTGACCGCGCTGTGGGATTGCATCGCCCACCGCCCCCAGGTCAACCTGGGCTTCGCCGACCAGGACGACAGCCTGTACGTGTCGGTGAGCGGCACCGCCGAGCGCGTGGTCGACCGCGAACGCATCCGCGCCATGTGGAATACCGGCGTCCAGGCCTGGTTCCCGGCCGGCCCCGAGGACGAGCACGTGGTACTGATCCGCGTGGATCCGCACTCGGCCGAGTACTGGGACTCGAACGACAGCAAGATGGTCCGCATCTTCGCCATGGCCAAGGCCGCGATCACCGGCGACAAGCCGGACCTGGACAGCGAACACAAATCCATCCGCCTGGATTAAGCGCCAGAAAATTCCACTCTTGCAATAAACCGGCCCGCTGACGTACAGTACACGCTTCTTCACGAAGGGGCGGCAATGGAACTGGAAGGGCAGGGCCGGGAGCAATGATCGGGTTGCAGGAACTGGCGGCCGATGTCTATACGGCGCTGAGCGCGACCGCGCCGCTCGAACTGGCGGCGAACGTGTTTACGGCCGTCGCCATCGTGCTGGCCGGCCGCAACAATATCCATACCTGGTGGACCGGCGTGGTCGGCACTCTGCTGTTCGGCTTGCTGTTCGCGCAGAACCGGCTGTACGCCGACGTCGCCCTGCAGCTGTTCTTCGTGGTCACCGGCCTGATCGGCTGGTGGAAGTGGCTGCGCGGCCGGCACGGCGAAGCGCTGCCCGTCACCCACGCGGGCATGGCCAGCATGCTGCGCATCCTGCCCCTCGGCGTGGGCGCCACGGTCGCCTACGGCGCCATGCTCCACCATTTCACGAACGCCTACGCGCCTTTCCCCGATTCCGCCGTGCTCGTGTTCAGCATCATCGGCCAGATGCTGATGATGCAGCGCCGCGTGGAAAACTGGGTCTTCTGGCTGCTCGTCAATACAATCGCCACGCCGCTGTATTTCAGCCGCGGGCTGTACCTGACCGCCGTGCTGTATGCCGGCTTCTGGATCAACGCCCTGGTTTCCTGGCGCAACTGGCACAAGCTGGCCGCGCTTCCATCCACCGATAGCATCCCCACCGAAAGCATCCGTCCATGAAACTGAAAGCAGTCGCGGCCTCGCTGGCCATCCTGGGCATCGCCGCCTCCGTCCACGCCGAATCCAGCGGCGCCGCCCAGCATGTGGTGGCCGTGCGCGCCGGCAAGCTGGTCGACGTGGTCGCCGGCAAGGTGCTGGACAACCAGACCATCCTGATCAACGGCGACCGCATCACCGCGGTCGGCCCCAGCGGCAGCATCGCGGTGCCGGCCGGCGCCGAGGTGGTCGACCTGTCCGGCGCCACCGTGCTGCCGGGCCTGATCGACGCCCACACCCACCTGACCGGTGATCCGCACCAGCACGGCTACCAGTCGCTGGGCGTGTCCGACATCCGCGCCGCCCTGTACGGCGCCCATTCGGCCCAGGCGACCTTGAACGCCGGCTTCACCACCGTGCGGAACGTGGGCGCCAGCGGCTTCGGCGACGTTGCCCTGCGCGACGCCATCAACGAGGGCGAACTGCCGGGTCCGCGCATGCGCACGGCCGGCTACGCGATCGGCATCCAGGGCGGGCACTGCGACAACAACCTGCTGCCGCACGACTTCCACTACACCGAGAACGGCGTCGCCGACGGTCCGTGGGCGGCGCGCGCCAAGGTGCGCGAGATGGCGAAGTATGGTGCCGACGTGATCAAGATCTGCGCCTCGGGCGGCGTGCTGTCCAAGGGCGACGAGCCGGGCGCCCAGCAGCTCACGCTGGAAGAGATGAAGGCCATCGTCGAGGAAGCGCACAAGCTGGGCCGGCGCGTGGCCGCCCACGCCCATGGCGCCAGCAGCATCCGCGACGCCATCCTGGCCGGCGTCGATTCGGTCGAACACGCCAGCCTGGTCGACGACGAAGGCATCCGCCTGGCGCGCGAGAAGGGCACCTACTTCGTCATGGATATCTATAACGACGACTACATCCTGCAGGAAGGCGCCAAGGCCGGCATGCTGCAGGAGTCGCTCGACAAGGAACGCGCCCTCGGCCAGCTCCAGCGCGACAACTTCCGCAAGGCCTTCAAGGGCGGCGTCAAGATGGCCTTCGGCACCGATGCCGGCGTCTACCCGCACGGCGACAACGCCCGCCAGTTCCATTACATGGTCCAGTACGGCATGAGCCCGATGCAGGCGATCCAGGCGGCCACCATCAATGCCGCCGACCTGCTGGGCTGGAAGGACCGTATCGGTTCGGTCTCGGCAGGCAAGTATGCGGACCTGATCGCCGTCGCCGGCGACCCGCTGAAGGACCCGGCCGAGCTCACCCGCGTGAAGTTCGTGATGAAGGGCGGGGCGGTGGTGAAGGGTGCGCAGGCAGCCCGCTGAGCGCCGGTCCATTCATACGAAAGCATTCTCCATCGGGTGGTAATCTGAAAGCCGACCCACCGATGGAGGATGCGATGTCCAATTTTCAGCACCCGGAATACCAGGCCTGTATCGACGCCTGTTACGCCTGCGCGGCGGCTTGCGACAACTGTTCGACCGCCTGCCTGCAGGAGGACGACGTCAAGATGATGGCGCGCTGCATTGCGCTCGACATGGATTGCGCCGCCATCTGCCGGATGGCGGCGGCCTATATGGCGCGCGGCAGCGACTTCGCCGTCCAGCTGTGCCGGCTCTGCGCCGAAATCTGCACGGCCTGCGCCGCCGAGTGCGGCAAGCACCAGATGGAGCACTGCCAGGCTTGCGCCCAGGCCTGCACGCGCTGCGCCGAGGCCTGCGAAGCCATGATCGGCAGGGTCTAGTTACTTTTGGTAGGGCGGCGCCAGGTCGCCCTCGGACTGGTTGCCGCCGGTCTCCGGCGTGCCGAGGCCCGTCGGATTGATGCCGGCCTGCCGGCTGTGGGTGTCCTGGGCGCCGCGCGTGCTCGCGGTGGCGGCGGTGCCCGCGCCCTCGCTGTCCGACGCAGTGTCCACCGCGTGCTGCAAGGCGTCGCCCTGGTTCTTGATCGGCTCGCCGGACTGCCAGTGGCCCTCGGTCTCTTCGTTGTGCGGCTTGGTCAGCGCCTCGCCGCCGCTGCCGCCGGTCTCGGCCATGGTTTCGTGGTCCGGCGTGGCGCCGGCTTCGCCGCTGGTGAGATTGCCGACGCCGATGGTCGGCGCATCGCTGCTCTTGCCCTGTTGCGTGCTCATAAAACCTCCTTTTTCAGACCGGAATCTGGGATTCGCCGCCGCCGGCGCTGCCGAAACTCTGCAACTGGTCCAGCGTCAGGCGGCGGTCGTTGAGTGCCGCGACGATCGCCTTGAGCTGCTCGGGATCCGGCTGGATATAGACCATGCGCTGTTCGAGCTGGTGCTCCCAGTACGGCGTGTAGGGGACGTCGGTCTCCGGCATCACCTTGGCCTTGAAGCTGCCGTCCTGCAGTTCGCCGACCAGCGTGATGCGGGTCGTGTCCGGGGTCGTGTTCTTTACCGTGATGTTCATGGCGCTCCTCGTGTCGTCCGTTCGCTCGGAGGTATTGTCCCGTACGTTCGGTCGGAGCGCCAACACGGTTCGAACGGCGCTCGCGAAAGGCGGGTCAATGATTACGAGTCCGTAATGTGGAAGGGAAGATCGCGGTGCTACCATCGAAACGACCTTGGCTCGCGGAAGCCAGCCCATGTGACGCACTTGCCTAACACCAGTTGAGGCCTACCCGACATGCCCCGCCCACGATCGCGCACTGGACTTGTATCCTGGTATGGCATGCTTTCCAGGGCACTCGGCGCAGCCGGCCTGACCCGATGCCAAACGACAAGCCTTGATGCAGCCGCCGAGGGCGCCCATCCGGCCTCCGGCCTTCCTCACGACACCCTCGTCCTGCCCGCTCATCAAGCCAGGAATATCCGGCTGGCGCAGGTGCAATCCGTGCAATGCAAGCCGACGCTCGAGACACTGGCCCATGTCGACGTCGACCAGGAGCGGGAGCTGCCCTTGTTTCCGCCTTTTTCCGGACACATCCTGTCGATTGCCGTGCGGGCCCGTGACGCGATCCGGAAAGGACAGGCCCTGTAGGATGACCGCCAATCCGGACGAAAGCAACCTGGCCGGGCTACAGCTGGGGCAAGCCGTCAGGGCGACGGTCCAGGCCTATCCGGACCGGAACTTCGGCGGCTCGATCGCCGGCATCGCCTCTTCGCCGGATCCGGAAAACCGCCGCGCCGTGGTGTGCGCCGAGGTCCGTGACCCGGACAACCTGCTGCATCCCAGGATGACGGTCACCTTCACGATCGACACCGGGCCCGCAGTGACCGAACTGGCGGTGCCGGCCGATGCCGTAGTTGCCGACGGCAAGAACACGATGACGGTGTTCGTCACGAGCGACGGGCGCAGTTTCACACGGCGGACGATCCGCACGGGGGCCGAATGCGGCAATATGCGCGTGGTGCTGTCGGGTGTGCTGGCAGGGGAGCAGGTGGCCGCCGAAGGCGCGATTTTCCGGTCGCTGGCGCGGGCGCCGCAATGAGCGTCACCGACACCCTCACTCGTCGTGCAGGTTGATCTCGCGCTGCTCGTCGGTCGGTTTGTTCAGCCAGCGCCGGTGCAGCGCACGCTCCAGCGGTTTGCCGAGCACGAACAGGAGGAAAACGAAGGCGAGGGCGATGCAGGCGATCTGCCAGGACCCCAGGCCGCACAGGATGCCGAGGATGGCGGTGATCCAGATCGACGCTGCGGTGGTGAGGCCGCGAATGCGGTCGCCGCCGTTCTCGTGGACGATGACGCCTGCGCCGAGGAATCCGACGCCGGTGACGAGCCCCTGGATCACGCGGCTGACCGCCGAGGTATCGACCTGCCCATGCGCGGTCAGCATGTTCATCCCGGCCATGGTCGCCAGGCAAGCGCCGAGGCTGACCAGGCCGAGGGTCCTGATCCCGCTCGGTTTGCCGCGCAGGTTACGGTCCAGCCCGATCAGCCCGCCGATCAGGACCGAGGTACTCAGGCGCAACAGGATGTCCGGGTAGTCCATGGCCTAGCCTCCGAAAGCGACCTGGAACTGTCCGGCGTCGTAGGCCGCGGCGAAGACGGCCCAGTCGGCGTTCACCTGGGCGGCCATCGCCGCAGCCGCCTGGGCAACCTGGCCCTGCCATTTCTTCCTGGCGGCAAAGTCGATCAAGTCGTCGGCGGAGGCGGAGCCCTGGCGGCCGCTGCTCCGCAACTGGGCCCAGGCCAGGCACCTCGCGAGCAGCGAAACGGCAGTCTCGATGTGCTCGAGCTCGGTGCCGAAACGCTCGAAAGGCAAGCGATCCCCGCTCGGCTGCAAGGCGCGCAAAACGAAGCCCTGGCCTGCGTGGGACAGCGGGTGCAGGCAAGCCGCGCTCACCGCCTGCATGCGTTGCTGCACGCCCGCGATCCGGTGCGCCTCGTCCGGCCAGCGCGGCTGCAGCGCCTTGAAGTGCCGGCCGAGTGACGACGGGACGGCCTGTTTCAGGTCGAACAGATAGTTGCCGTCGGGTGAGCCATCGCCTTCAACCAGCAGCACGTAGCGGGCGACACCCAGGCTGCCGGTGCCGGCTACGCGGCGTCCGACGTCGAGCACGCGGAAAAAGTCCGGGTCCCGCCGGCCGGCGGCGAAGGCATGCACGGTCGCGCACACGGCATCGCGCTCGGCTTCCGTGACGGGGAGGGCGCGGCGGCCGTCGACCAGCAACCGGCGGCGCTTGCGCACCAGCCGTGTGCGGCCGTTCAGGTAATCGACACGGTTGCGCACGCGCAATTGGTCCAGCAAGTCGCGCACCACGTCCTGGGCCGTGTCACGCTCGACCCAGCCGGCCTTGCCGGCCGCCAGCGCGTGGGCATAGTCGGCAGTGAGCCGCGCGACGAGGGCGGATGCCTGCTGGTCCGGCATGCCCAGCGACCCAAGGCCCACGTGCATGCTGGTCGCAAGCCTCACCAGTTCCCAGGTGGCAGGGGCCAGCGCCGCCTCGTCGAAGTCGTTGATATCGAAGTAGACCAGCCGGTTGTCGCCTTTGTAACTGCTGAAATTCTCGAGGTGGAGGTCGCCGCAGCACCAGACCGGTGGCGCCGACGCCCCGAATCCGGAGGAGGCGAGGCGGTCATAGAACAGGTGGCAAGTGCCGCGCAGGAAAGGGAAGGGCCCGCTGCGAAGGGCACGGTATTTCATTGCCAGGCGTTCGGGGTCCCGTCCCTGGTTGGCCTTCAGGATGCGCTTGACGATGTTCATCGATACCTTTGAGAAGGGAAGCCGGATGAGCTGTCAATCATACATCGGCGCAGTGAGGCGTGGAGGGAGGCGATCGACTACGGCAAGACGGCGTCGAACCGGACGCAAGCCCGAAACCGCGAGCGAATTTCGCCCCGTCTTTAACTCGACATTACCAAATATATTGTCGATTTCAGTTTGCGAACAGGCAAAGTGCTATACTGTACATAGATACAGCCCTTTTCAGCATCCGCAGCCAGAAACATGCCGAACTTTACCCCAATCGACCTGGGCCCGTCAGCACCGGAAGAGATCACAAGCGGTCCGAGCAGCCGCCTGCACGTCAAAATGTACCGCCTCGCCGAAGATGCGATCACCGAGGCCACCACCGACATCGAACTGGCCCGGGAATTCATCGCCCACGGCGAACTGAGCGCGAAATCGATCCAGAACTCGCAGAAGGAGCTGTACCGCTTCCTGACCTGGTGCCGGGAGGAAGCCAAAAAGACCCTGGCCCAGCTGAACGTCGCCGACCTCAACGCCTACAAGGACTTCCTCAAGAATCCGCCGCCGGAATGGATCTCGACGACCAAATGGCCGCGCAACGATCCGCGCTACCGGCCATTCACGGGGCCGCTGTCCGATCCCAGCCGGCGCCAGGCCATGATCGCCGTGAAGGGCCTGATGGGCTTTGCCGAGCAGACCGGCTACCTGCGCCGTAACCCGGGCGCACTGGTGCGCAACGTCCGTGCACCGTCGGCAAGCCGGATCACGCGCTATTTGACTCAGGGCGCGATCGCGCTCGCGCTCGAAACGGTTTCCAGCCGCCCGGCCGACACGCCGGCGGCTTTCAGGCGCCGCGCGCGCGACCGCTTCCTGCTGGTCGCCTTTGCGCACACGGGCGCCCGCCTGAACGAGATCGTCAGCGCCTCGATGGGCTCGATCTATACCGAAGGCAACGGCCGCTGGTGGCTGGACGTCCTCGGCAAAGGCAACAAGCCGCGCCGCCTGCCGGTGCCGCCGGACATGCTCGACGCCTACCAGGCCTATCGCCAGGCCTTCGAACTCCTGCCGCAGACCAGCCGCACGGACCGCACGCCGCTCGTTCTGTCGAGCCGTTCGCGCGAACCGGCGCGCATCACGGACGAAGCGGCGTCGGAAGCGATCAAGGCGGTGTTCGCGGACGCCGCCCGCGCCGCCGACGCGCAAGGCGACCAGGATACGGCCGCCACCTTGCGCCAGGCCTCGGCGCACTGGCTAAGGCACAGCATGCTGACCAACCACGCGAACAATGGGGTGCAGTTGAAGACCCTGCAGGACACGGCGGGGCATGCGAATATCGCCACCACGGCGGCCTATCTGCACAAGACCGACAACGAGCGACATGACGAGATCATCCGGTCGGCGAACGGGAAGAGCATCGTGTGAGGCTGTGCTGCCCCTTGATGGGGGCTTTACGCGTACCGTATTTTACATAATATAGATTATGCGCGATTCGGGTTTTCCTCCAGCCACAGGATCGCCGCCGCCATATCGTTATAGAAAACCCGGTACGCACCCTCGCCGAATTGGCCGAAAGCGATCCGCGCGAGATACGCGATCCGCGTGTTCGGCACCAGGATCGCCCTGCGCAACACGATCGGCGCCAGCCGTTCGTGTGCTTCGGCGTCCATCCTGTCCTGGAACAGCGCCATGTCCACCGTCGGATCTTCCAGCTCCAGCGCGTCATACAAGACCTTGACCTGGCGCGTATCCTTCACGAGTTCGAAAACGCGGCGCTGGCACTCCGTCAACACGGCCTCGTCGCATCGTCCACGCACGCGCGCCAGTATGAGATCGCCTACCGGTTCCACCCAAAGCTGCTCATTCATCATTTGCGTCTCTAATGTTTATGGCGAGAATCGGCACTCTATCAGATGATTTCCCTTTATCATTCCCGCCATGATTACCTGTTTCGATATCGGCGGCAGCGCCATCAAGTGCGCGGTTGCCAGCGCCGACGGCCAAATCGGCGAACTCCAGCGCGTGCCGACGCCCGCCCACGACTTCACCGCCTTCAGTGCCGCCATGCGGGCGCTGATCGATGCCGGCGCCCCCTCGCGCGGCGTCGCCATCTCCATTGCCGGCGTCATCGATCCGGCCGACGGCCGCATCAAATGCGCGAACATTCCCTGCATCGACGGCCGCACGCTGGCGGACGAGCTCTCCGCCGCCCTTGGACTGCCGGTCTGGATCATCAACGATGCCGACAGCTTCGCCCTCGCCGAAGCCCAGGCCGGCGCCGGCCGCGGCCATGCCAATGTGTTCGGCCTGATCCTCGGCACCGGCGTCGGCGGCGGCCTGGTCATCGGCGGCCGCCTGATCGGCGGTCCTGGCGGTTTCGCCGGCGAATGGGGGCATGGCCCGGTGCTGGCGCAGTCCGATTTCATGCGCTTCCCCTGCGGCTGCGGCCAGACCGGCTGCCTGGACACGGTGGGCGGCGCCCGCGGCCTGGAACGGCTGCACCTGGCGCTGCACAGTCAAACCCTGGACAGCCGCGACATCATCGCCGCCTGGGAGGCCGGCGACGCCCATGCCGAACGCACGGTCGCCTGTTGGACCGGCCTGCTCTGCGGACCGCTGGCCATGTTGGTGAATACCGTCGGCGCGTCGATCCTGCCGGTCGGCGGCGGCCTGGCCAACAGCGCGCCGCTGATCGCGAGGCTCGACCGGGCCGTGCGCGCCGCCATCCTGCGCAAGACCGATACGCCCATCATCGTGCCCGGCCAGTCCGGCGCGGAACCGGGCCTGATCGGCGCGGCCTGGCTGGGTCTGGAAAAGCTCGGCGGCCGGCATGGCTAAGAAAATTACGCTGGAAGTCTGCGTCGACAACGTCCACGGCCTGGCCGCCGCCCTTGACGGCGGCGCCGACCGCATCGAATTGTGCAGCGCGCTGGATATCGGCGGCCTGACGCCGACACAAGGCCTGCTGCGTGCCGCCTCGCGCAGTCCGGTGCCGGTGGTCGCGATGATCCGCCCGCGCGGCGGCGACTTCTGTTTCGACGAGTCGGAAACCCGGCTGATGCTCGACGAGATCGACGCCGTCGCCGTGGCCGGCCTGCAAGGCGTGGTGCTGGGCGCATCGATGCCCGACGGCCGCCTGGACCAGGCGACGCTGGAAAAGCTGGTGCGCCGGTCCCGTGATCATGGCCTGCGCTGCGTCCTGCACCGGGCCATCGACCTGTGCCCGGACCTGGCGCTGGCCACGCGCCAGGCCATCGATCTCGGCTTCGAACGCATCCTGAGTTCCGGCGGTGCCAGGAGCGCGCCCGAAGGACTGGACGATTTGCAGCGCTGCTTCGAGGCTGCAGCCAATCGTATCGCCATCATGCCCGGCGCCGGCATCTCCGCCGACAATGTCCACCTGCTGCGCGAGCGGCTGCCGCTGACCGACGTCCACGCATCCTGTTCGGAGCCGCTGCCCGCGGCGTCGCCGCAAGTTCTCGCCTTCGGTTTCGATTCCGGCAACCGCCGCCAGACCAGCCGCACTAAAGTCGCCGCCTTGAGCGCTAAACTGCAGGCCTGATCCGGTCTTTTGCTTGAAATGCAAGGCCGCCTGTGTGACACTCGGCCGGATGACGTTCGATCTTGCACCACTGGCACCGTATATTGGCGACCTTGCAGCCGGCGCACGGCTGACCGCCCTCGCCTGCGCGCTGGCCCTGGCCGGCGGCCTGGCGCTGGGCATCGTCGCCGCCCTGATGCGCACGTCAGCCTTGCCGCCGGTCCGGCGCACGGCCGACATCTACGTCGACGTGTTCCGCAACGTTCCCTTCATCGTCCAGCTGTTCTTCCTGTTCTACGGGCTGCCCGAGATCGGCATCCGGCTGAGCGCCTTCGGCACCGGCGTGCTGGCGCTGTCGCTGGCGGGCGGCGCCTTCACGTCGGATGTGATCCGTTCCGGCATCCTGGCGATCGAACCGGGCGTGCTGGAGGCGGCCCAGGTCGGCGGCCTGTCGCGGCTCGCCATCTACCGCCGCATCGTGCTGCCCATTGCGCTGCGCAGCGCCGTGCGCCCGCTCGGATCGGTGTTCGTGAACCTGGTCTTGACCTCGTCGATCCTGTCGGCGATCACCCTCAATGAGCTGACCGGCAGCGCCAAGATCGTCGCCTCGGACACCTTCCAGCCCTTCGAGGTGTATGCGGTTCTTCTGCTGATCTATGCGGTGATGACCTGGCTGGTCTCGCTGTCCAGCGCGGCATTGCACCGGCGCCTGAATCGGCGAATGAACTGAAAGCGGGGCTGATGCGACACACCGATTTCACCCCGCATGACCTGGTCCTGCTGCTGCAGAGCCTCGGCGTCTCGGTCGCGCTGTTCGCCGCCACCACCGCCATCGGCCTGGCGATCGGCCTCGCCTGGGCGATGCTGCGCTATTACCGCACGCCGCTGCTGTCGCCCCTGGCCGCCCTGCTTGCCGAGCTGCTGAAGAATTCGCCGGTGCTGGTGCAGCTCTTCCTGGTGTTCTTCGGCCTGCCGGTCCTGCTGGAAACGGAGCTGACGCCGGTGCAGGCCGCCCTCATCACGCTGTCCGGGAATACGGCGGCCTTCATCTATGTGATCGCGGTGTCCGCCATCGAATCGGTGGGACGCGACCAGCTGGAGGCGGCGCGCGTCTTCGGCCTGGGCCGCTGGCAGATCCTGCGCCGCATCGTCGCGCCGCAGGCGGCCGCTTTCGCACTCGGTCCGCTGACCGGGCTGCTGGTCAACCAGCTGCAGGTGACCTCGTTGATCTCGGTGATCGGCGTGGTCGACCTGACCAAGGCGGGCGCGATCCTGAACCTGCGCACCTTGAAGCCCTTCATGGTCTGGACCGTGATCGGCCTGCTGTACTACCTGATCGCGCGCCTGATCGCCAAGGCCTGCGCCCGCGTCGAGACGCGCCTGCGCGCGCATAGTGAATGGAAGGGTTTATAGCGTGATTCATATCGAAGGCGCGGCCAAGCGCTTCGGCGGCAACACGGTACTCGACGGCGTCGACCTGCGCATCGCGCCGGGTGAAGTGGTGTCCATCCTCGGCGCCAGCGGCTCCGGCAAGTCGACCTTGATCCGCTGCATCAACGGCCTCGAAAAGCTCGATGGCGGCATGATTTCCGTCGACGGACACCGGGTCGACGATCCGAAACAGCTGCAGCTTGCGCGCCGCTGCTGCGGCACCGTGTTCCAGCTGTTTAATCTCTACCCGCACATGACGGCGCTGCGGAACATCACGCTGGCGCCGATCGAAGTCCTGAAAGTACCGCGCCGCCAGGCCGAGGACGAGGCGCGCGCGCTGCTGGCCTCCGTCGGCCTGCTCGAGCGCGCGGACGCCTATCCGGCCCAGCTCTCCGGCGGCCAGCGCCAGCGCGTGGGCATCTGCCGCGCGCTGGCGATGAAGCCGCGCTACCTGTTGCTGGACGAAGTCACCAGCGCGCTCGATCCCGAAATGACGGCCGACGTGCTGTCCATCCTCGCCAAACTGGCGGCGAACGGGACGACGATGCTGTTCGTGACCCATGAAATCGAGTTCGCGCGCCGGATCTCCAGCCGCATCGTGTTCCTCGAGCGTGGCCGGCTGCTGGCCGACCTGCCGACGGCGCAATTCTTCGCCGAGGACGGCGGTCTGGCGCGGCCGCGCATCGCCCAATTTTTATCGAAAATGAGCAAGTCATGAGAATGTTGTTAGCGAACGCCGAAGCCTGGCCCGGCTTCGAGACCTCGGTCGATCTCCTGAAGCAGGGTCAGGGAAGCATCGACGCCATGGTCGGCGGCATCGCCAGGGTCGAGCGCGAAGCCAGGGTGCGCAGCGTCGGTTACGGCGGCTGGCCGAACATGATCGGCGAGATGGAGTTCGACGCCGGCGTCATGGACGGCACCACGCGCGACGTCGGCGCGGTCGGCGCGGTCCCGGGCACCCTGCCCGTCTCCAGGCTGGCCCACGAAGTCATGAAGCACCTGCCGCACGTGATGCTGACCGGTCCAGGTGCCCGCCGCTTCGCCACCGAACGCGGCTTCGAGGTCGACGAGGTCCTGCACCCGGACAGCAAGCGGGTCTGGTGGGAGCGTCTGCAGAAGGAGATGACGCCGGAACAGCTGGCCGCCTTTCCCGATATTCCGCTGGCCCCGCTCAGCAATACCATCACCGATCCCGAACGCGTGCGCGACACCACGGTCTTCCTGGGCCGCGACGCCGGCGACAATATCGGCGTCGTCACCTCAACCTCCGGCTGGGCGTGGAAGTATCCGGGGCGCCTGGGCGATTCGCCGATTCCCGGCGCCGGCTTCTACGCGGACAGCCGCTACGGCGCCGCGGCCTGCACCCACACCGGCGAAATGACGATGCGCTGCGGGACCTCGCGCAGCATCGTGCTGGCGCTGCGCCTCGGCCACGGACTGGAGGACGCGGTCAAGCTGGCGGTGGAGGAACTGGCGGAGCTGAAGACCGGCTTCCTGGCCGGCGTCGTCATCCACGCGATGGACGCCAAAGGCAATCACCAGGTGGTCAACTACCGCTGCGACGAAGAGATACGCTATTGGTACTGGGACGAACGCATGAGCGCGCCGGAGCTGCGCGTCGCGTCCATCCTCAAACCCTGAAAGGACAGAACATGCAGCCAATCCTGACACGCTGTGCCGCCGCCGCGGTATTGATGCTGGCCGCCAGCGCCGCCATGGCCGGCCGCATCGAAGACATCAAGGCGCGCGGCTACGTGCGCATCGGCGTCTCGCTGGGCGGCGAACCGGTGGGTTTTCGCAACGCCAGCAATGAGCCGGTCGGCTATGACGTCGACGTCGCCAAGGCGCTGGCCGCCAAGCTCGGGGTGCCGGTGCGCTTCTCGGACGTCTCCAGCGACGCCCGCATCTCGATGCTGATGTCGAAGCAGCTCGACCTGGTGGTCGCGAACGTCTCGATCACGCCGCAACGCGCGCGCGTGGTGGATTTTTCGGTCCCCTACAATGTGGCCGGGCTGCGCGTGATCGCGCAGAAGAGCGCCCACGTCAAGACGCTGGCGGACCTGAACGGCAAGCGCGTCGTGGTCGGCCGCGGCACCACGGCCGACGCCTTCCTGCGCAAATCGGCGCCGCAAGCCGTGCCGGTCTATACCGACAACTTCGCGCCGGACGGCGTCCTGCTGCTGCAGCAGAAGCGCGTCGACGCGGGTATCGAGGATGCCTCGCTGCTCGATTACCTGGCCGGCAAGAACGAGCAGCTCGAGACCCTGCCGACGATGTACGGCAATACGCCGATCGGGATTGCGATGGCCAAGGGCGATCCGGCGATGCTGAAGTTCGTGAACGGGTTCGTGGCGGATTACATCAAGTCCGGTGCGTACGCCGCCAACTACAGGAAATGGTGGGGTGCCAGGGCGGTGCCGCCGGTGCTGACGGCGCAGTGACGGCGCAGTGACGGCACAGTGATGGCGGAAACGTAAGGCCGGCGCAACATGCCGTGATGCGTCACGAAAATGACGAGCCGCACGCTGGGCAGCTCGGCCTTATGCATGTACGATATGCGCTATTCAAACCGATTTCAGAATAGCCATGATCAGCTCCCCGTTCCGCCACGCTTTCGCCATCGCCGCACTCGCCGCCGCCTGCGCCATCCCCGCCCACGCCGACAGCGTCACTTCCTCCGCCTCCAGCGCCGGCTCGGCCTCCAGCGCCAGCATCTCCGATTCGATCGGCGGCTCCAGCAACAGCTCGAACCGCGACCGCCGCGTCACCGCCGGCGATTACAAGGTGATCGACATCGCCCAGGCGCCAGGCAAGTCCGAGACCACGCGCCTGACCCTGCGTCCGGTCGCCGGTACGCCGGCCCAGGAATTCACCCTCGACGTGCCGAACCGCGCCCTGGCTGCGCGTGCCGTCGATGCCGGCGCCATCGTCCACGTGAACGAACGCGTGTACGGCTACGAGTTCGCCTACGCGGATACCAGGCAGCCCTTCTTCCTGGCCCTGCAGGACGACTGGTACCGCGAACTGGGTTCGCGCCAGGTCACCATCTGATGTTCTCTCGGCTCGCGGCTGCAGCCTTGGCCGCGTTGAGCCTGGGCGCGAGCGCAAGCGCCTGGGCCGGCATGCCGGTGTTCTGCGAGCGCGGCAAGGAAGTCGGCGCCGCCGACCAGGACCGCGTGCTGCGCTTTGCCGGTACCGTCAAGCGGGAACTGGAAAACTCCGGTGAAGGCGTCGCGCTGATATCGCGTGCGGGCCTGGACCTGAGCCGCTTCAAGCTGCTGTATTCGCACGCCGGCGTCGCGCTGAAGGATGACGCGGACGGCGCCTGGACCGTGCGCCAGCTGTACTACGCCTGCGACGAAGCGCGTCCGCGCCTGTTCGACCAGGGCGTGGCCGGTTTCGCGCTGGGCGCCGACGCGCCGGGGCAGGGTCACGTCTCGCTGGTTTTCCTCGACGGCGACAACGGCGCGCGGCTGCAGCAGGCCGCGCGCGACAAGCCGCTGGCGCTGGCCCTGCTGGCCGGGCGCTACAGCGCGAATGCCTACGCCTTCGGCACCCGCTACCAGAACTGCAACCAGTGGGTGGCCGAGATCCTGGCCAGCGCCTGGGGCGGGCTCCGCGAGCGGCAGTCCGCGCGCGAACGTGCCCAGTCCTGGCTGCGCGAGCAGGGTTACACGGCCGGGCCGGTGAAGGTGCCGTCGCACTGGCTGATGTTCGCCGGCCAGTTCGTGCCGCTGCTGCACGTGGACGACCACCCGGTCGAGGATATCTATGCGCTGGCACTGCACGTCAGCGTGCCCTCGTCGATCGAGGACTTCGTTCGCCGCCGTGCGCCGCAAGCCCGGAGGATCGAGCTGTGCCACGACCGCCGCCACATCGTCGTGCACCGCGGCTGGGAAGCCCTGGGGCCGGGATGCACACCGATGTCGGACGATGAAGTGATTCCTTTCGAATCCTGAAGAATTAATGTGATGCATCACAAGAACATCGCCGCCATGCTTGCCGCCTCCCTGACGCTTGCCGCCGGTTCCGCACCGGCCGCGCCGCTGCCCGAACCCCAGGCGGCGGCCCTGACGCGCCGGTTGCAAGCCATTGCGGACGATCCCGCCATGCCGCTCCCGGGCCTGTCGGTGGTCGCGATCCGCCACGGCGAGATCGTCTACCGCCGGCATTTCGGCAGCAAGCGTCTCGCCGGCGCCGGCAAGCCCGCCCATCCGATCGACGACGACACCCTGTTCCGCGTCGCCTCGGTCTCGAAGTTCGTGACGGCGCTGGGCGCGATGAAGCTGGCCGAGCAAGGCAAGCTCCAGCTCGACGCGGACATTGGCGACACCCTCGGCTACCGCCTGCGCAATCCGCATTTTCCCGACCAGCCCATCACCCTGCGCATGCTGCTCACGCACACGTCCTCGCTGCGCGACGACGGCGGCTTCAAGTTCGCGCCGGAAGTCGACCTGAAGGAGGTCCTGCTGCCGGGCGGGCGCCATTACGGCAAGGGCGCGATGTGGGACGGCGCGCATGCGCCCGGCGCCTGGTTCGAGTACGTGAATTTCAACTGGGGCCTGATCGCGACGGTGATGGAGGCCGCCACCGGCGAGCGTTTCGACCGCCTGATGCGCAGGCTGGTCTTCGATCCGATGGATCTGAAGGCCGGCTTCTACCTGGCCGATTTTGCCCCGGCGAGGATCGACGACGTCGCGACCCTGTACCGCAAGCGCGAAAAAGACGGCGACGAGGCCTGGGACCCGACAGGTCCGTGGATTGCCCAGGCCGACGATTTCGGCAACGAAGCGCCAGCCGCGCCGCCGGGGCTCGCTGCCTACAAGGCAGGCGGCAACGGCACGATCTTCGGTCCGCAGGGCAGCCTGCGGATCTCGACCGGCGAGCTGGCGCAGATCATGCTGATGCTGATGCGGCGCGGCCAGTTCAAGGGCAAGCAGATCCTGGCGCCGCAGACGATCGACACCATGTTCAGCCGCCAGTGGACCCTGCATGCGGGTGGCGCGAACGGCAGCGCCAACGGCGACGGCGGCAGCTATCGCGGCCTCTACCACGCCTGGGGACTGGGCAACCAGCAATTTACCGATACCAGCATCGTCAAGGACGGCCATGCCGGCGGCGACCGCCTGGTCGAGGGCGGCGGCTTCAAGGGTGTCGGCCATCTCGGCTGGTCCTGGGGCCTGAATGCGCTATTCGTCTTCGACCCGACGACGAATGACGGCATGATCTACGTGAGTACCGGCGTCGGCGCCGATCCGGACCGGCAGCCCGGCCGCTTCTCGTCCGAGGCGCGCTTCCAGGAACGCATCACGCATGCCTTGTACTGCGGTGCGATCGTGACGGGTCACGGAATGTCGCAGTGCAGCTTGCCTTAACGTAACGCATCACGAATAATCCGATCTTTCTGTCAAGCGCTCACATCCATGAAACAAGCGGAAGACCAACGCACCATCGAACTGGCTCTCGAGGCCGCCACGGCCCGCAAGCGCGGCCGCCCGCCCAAGGCCGACAAGCTCAGCGACGCCGAGCGGGCCCGCCGCTACCGGGCACGCCAGAAGATGATGCCGAAGGACGACTGGAACTATGAGCAATTGACCGCCCTCACCCGTGCCGAGATCCTGCGCCTGACGGATGGCGCGGCCGCCAAGCCGGCTTCCGAGGGCGAACTGGTGGCCAACTGGGCCTACGGCATGTTCCTGCTGTGGGACCGCACCACGGCCCAATGCCAGCGTGCGGACGATCGCAGCGAATTACTGGCGATGGTCAGTCCCTGACATGTGAACTTCCGAACAGACGGCGCCGCGCGACGGTCATACGCTGGCGGCTTCGCGCGTGCGACGGCGCGTCACGGAGGGCCACCAGAATGGACAAGGAAGGCAGCAGCCACGAACCGAACATGCCATCCGGCGGATGGGGTTCCCTGAAGGAAGTCGGCAGCATCCTGCTCGAAGAAAGGGTGCCGCCACAGCGCGCCGCACTCCTGCTCAAGCAGAACAAGCCCGACGGTTTTGCCTGCGTCAGCTGCTCGTGGGCCAAGCCGGCGCATCCGCATCCGGCGGAATTCTGCGAGAGCGGCGCCAAGGCAACGGCCTGGGAAATCACCAGCAAGCACATCCACGCGGATTTCTTCGCCCGCCACACGGTACGCGAGCTCGAACGCTGGCATGACCACGACCTCGAAGACGCCGGCCGCCTGACGGTGCCGCTGCGCTACGACGCCGCATCGGACAAGTATGTCGAGATTTCCTGGGATCAGGCTTTCAGCGAGATCGGCGCCGCGCTGCGCAAGCTGGACCCGAAGAGCGTGGTGTTCTACAGCTCCGGCCGCGCCTCGCTGGAAACGTCCTATATGTACCAGCTGCTGGCACGCATGTACGGCAACAACAATCTGCCGGACAGCTCGAATATGTGTCACGAAAGCACCTCGGTCGCGCTACCGAAAAGCATCGGCGTGCCGATCGGCACCGTGGTCCTGGACGATTTCGCGCGCACCGACTGCATCTTTTTCTTTGGCCAGAACGTGGGCGTGAACAGCCCGCGCATGCTGCACCAGCTGCAGGACGCGCGCAAGCGGGGCGTGCCCATCATCACCTTCAATCCGCTGCGCGAACGCGGCCTGGTCAGCTTCATCAACCCGCAATCGCCGACCGAGATGCTGACCCACCATGAAACGGCGATCAGCACCCAGTACCACCAGGTCAAGGCGGGCGGCGACACGGCCGCACTGATGGGCCTGTGCAAGGCCGTGCTCGAGGCGGACGACGCCGCCGCCAAGCAGGGCAAGGAAGCGGCGCTCGACCACGCCTTCATCGCCGAGCACACCCACGGCCTCGACGCATTCGCGGACAAGGTGCGCGCCACGAGCTGGCAGGAGATCGAGCAGGAGTCCGGCCTCGACCGCGCGGACATCCGCGACGCCGCACGCGTCTACATGGCCTCGAATGCCGTGATCGGCGTCTACGGCATGGGTCTGACCCAGCACCGCAACGGCGTCCAGAACGTGCAGATGCTGGTCAACCTGCTCCTGCTGCGAGGGAATATCGGCAAGCCGGGCGCCGGCATCTGCCCGGTGCGCGGCCACTCCAATGTGCAGGGCCAGCGCACGGTCGGCATCACGGAAAAACCGGAGCTGGCGCCGCTCGACAAGTTGAAGGAACTGTACGGCTTCGAACCGCCGCGCGACAAGGGCATGAACACGGTCGAGGCCTGCAAGGGCATCCAGGACGGCAAGGTCAAGGCGCTGGTCAGCCTGGGCGGCAACCTGGTGCGGGCCGTGCCCGACCACGGCAAGATGGACGCCGCCTGGCGCGCGCTGCCGCTGACGGTGCTGGTCTCGACCAAACTCAATCGCAGCCACCTGGTGCATGGCCAGGCCGCCTACATCCTCCCATGCCTGGGCCGCATCGAGATCGACCGCCAGAACGGCGTCGAGCAGGCGGTGTCGATGGAAGACTCGACCGGCTGCATGCACGGTTCGCGCGGCATGGCCGAGCCGGCGGCGGACACGCTGCGGTCCGAACCGGCCATCGTCGCCGGCCTCGCCAAGGCGCTGCTCGAGCCGAACCCGAAGGTCGACTGGGACGCCTGGGTGGCCGACTACGGCAAGATCCGCGACGCCATCGCCGCCACCTACCCGGAAATCTTTCACGACTTCAATCAGCGCATGTGGACGCCGGGCGGCTTTCGCAAACCGGTGGCGGCCGCCAAGCGCAAGTGGAACACGCCGACCGGCAAGGCGAACTTCACGGTACCGGACAGCCTGACCGTCGATCCGGACCTGCCCGACCGCCCCGGCACCTTGCGCCTGTTCACGGTACGCAGCGACGGCCAGTTCAATACCACGATCTACAGCCTGGACGACCGTTTCCGCGGCGTCGAAGGCGACCGCATGGTGGTGTTCATGTCGAAGGCCGACATGGAAGCGCGCGGCCTGGAAGACGGCGTCCGCGTCAGCGCCCATACCGTCACCGACGATGGCGTCGAGCGCCGCGTGGATGGCCTGAAGGTGATGGAATACCCGATACCGCCGGGCTGCATCGCCGGCTACTATCCCGAATGCAATCCGCTGATCCCGCTGTGGCACCATGCGAAGGAGAGTTTCGTGCCGGCGGCCAAGTCGATTGCGGTGCGGATCGAAGCGGCACATTCAAAGGAGGCATCATGAGCAAGCTGGACCAGGAAGACCGGAACGAGATGTCCGGCCGTGAATTCGCGTTTCCCAAGCAACGCAAGGAGCCGCTGGAAGACGCGAGCCACGTGCGCAACGCCATTGCCCGCTTCGACCAGGTGGAGGGCGTGAGCGACCACGAACGGGACGAGGCCTGGACCCGGATCCGCGCGGCTGCCAAGAAATTCGGCGTCGAGGTCAACGAGAGCAGCTGGCGCGAACTCGGCAAGAACAAGAAACCCTAGCGCCGCGTTCGAGCAGCGGTGACATAAACCCTTGATCTGGCTATAATTTCCGCCTTTCGGTCCCCGCACCCGCGCCATTAGCCAGGAAAGCCCATGTCACTGCTCGCCCACCAGCTCGAACTGCTGTCCCCCGCCAAAACCGCCGAGATCGGCCGCGAAGCCATCCTGCACGGCGCCGACGCGGTGTACATCGGCGGCCCGGCCTTCGGCGCCCGCCACAATGCCAGCAATCCGCTGGAGGACATCGCGGGCCTGGTCGAGTTCGCGCACCGCTATCGTTCGCGCATCTTCGTGACCATGAACACGATCATGCACGATGCCGAGCTCGAAACCGCCCGGCAGCAGATCTGGCAGCTCTACGACGCCGGCGTCGACGCCCTGATCATCCAGGACATGGGCCTGCTGGAGCTGGACCTGCCGCCGATCCAGATGCACGCCTCGACCCAGTGCGACATCCGCACGGTCGAGAAGGCGAAGTTCCTGTCCCAGGTCGGCTTCTCCCAGCTGGTGCTGGCGCGCGAACTGACCATCGAACAGATCAAGGCGGTGCGCGCGCAGGTCGACACGCCGCTCGAATACTTCATCCACGGCGCCCTGTGTGTGGCCTTCTCGGGCCAGTGCTATATCTCGCACGCCGACAACGGCCGCAGCGCCAACCGCGGCGACTGCTCGCAAGCCTGCCGCCTGCCCTACACGCTGTCCGACGGCCAGGGCCGCGTGGTCGCCTTCGAAAAGCACCTGCTGTCGATGAAGGACAACGACCAGAGCCGCAACCTGGAAGCCCTGGTCGACGCCGGCATCCGCTCCTTCAAGATCGAGGGACGCTACAAGGACATGGGCTATGTGAAGAACATCACCGCCCACTACCGCCTGTTGCTGGACGAGATCCTGGAGCGCCGCCCGGAACTGGCGCGCGCCTCCAGCGGGCGGACCGAGGTGCTGTTCACCCCGGATATCGACAAGAACTTCCACCGCGGCCATACCGATTACTTCGCCCAGGGCCGCCAGCAGACCATCGGCGCCTTCGATACGCCCAAGTACGTGGGCGTGGAGCTGGGGACCGTCGCGCGCATCGGCGGCGACAATTTCGACCTGGTGACCAACGAGCCGATGGCGAATGGCGACGGCCTGAACTACATGCTCAAGCGCGAGACGGTCGGCATCCAGGCGAACACCGTGCAGAAGCTGGGCGAGGATGCCGAGGGCCAGCGCTGGCGCGTGTTCCCGAACGAGCCGGTATCGAGCCTGGCGGGCTTGAAAGTGGGCACCGTCATCAGCCGCAACCGCGACCACCAGTGGGAAGCGGCGCTGACCAAGAAATCGTCGGAACGCCGGGTGGCGGTCGAGCTGAAATTGTCGGAATTGCCGAACGGGCTGCGCCTGAGTATTACGGACGAAGATGGCGTCGAAAGCCATCGCGATGCCGCGCTGGCGCTGCAGCCGGCCCAGCAGGCGGAACAGGCCGAAGCCGGCTTGCGCACCAGCCTGGGCAAGCTCGGCAACACGATGTTCGAAGCGCGCAGCATCGACCTGCAGTTGTCGCAGCCCTGGTTCGTGCCGTCCAGCGCCATCAACGCGCTGCGCCGCGACGCGATTGCCGCCCACGAAGCGGCGCGCCTGGCGAGCTGGCAGCGCCCCGAGCGCGCCCAGCCGGCCGAGCCGCCGGCGGTCTATCCGGAGGCCCAGCTCAGCTACCTGGCCAACGTCTACAACGAGAAGGCGCGCGCCTTCTACCACAAGCACGGCGTGCAGCTGATCGCCGCCGCCTACGAGGCGCACGAGGAGCCGGGCGAAGTCTCGCTGATGATCACCAAGCACTGCCTGCGCTTCTCCTTCAACCTCTGCCCGAAACAGGCCAAGGGCGTGCAAGGCGTGCAGGGCCAGGTCAAGGCCGAACCGATGACCCTGGTCAGCGGCGAGGAACGCTATACCCTGAAGTTCGACTGCAAGCCCTGCGAGATGCACATCATCGGCGCGATGAAACCGCACATCCTGAACTCGCCGCCGCCTTCGGCCATTCCCTACAGCCCGCTGGTGTTCCACCGCACGCGCCCGCGCGCCTGAAGCAATGTCAGGCGCATCATGAGCCCCTGCACTAGCCTCAGGGGCGCCATGAGGCCATTTCAGGGGCTCACCAGCTCGGTGTGCCCGAAACCCTTCGAGTAGTCGATCACCGACACCATCTGCGGCCGGATCCGCACGAAGGCGACTTCGTGCGCCATGTCCGGCCCGCACCATTCCTCCACCGCCGGAAAACGCTGCTCCAGGCAGGCGGCGGCCGTCGCCGCTTCCTGCGGGTCGTCCAGCAGCTCGGCGGTGGCGCTCATCGACAGGCCGCGGATCTCGCGCCAGTCGTGGTACGGCAGGTTCACCGTCAGCGACACCTTGCTGTTGCGGCGGATGTTCTCCGCCTTCTGGCTGGCCTTGCCGATGCCCACGAAGATCGTCATGTCCCGGTGGGCGAAGCTGACGGTGGTCGCCTGCGGATAGCCATCCGGGCGAATGGTCGCGAGCGTCAGGTCCTGTGCGGTGTCCAGCACCCGCAGGACGAAGTCGTTCTGTATCTTATCCATCACACTTCCTTCACAACTCGGCGGCCGGTGGCGCGCTGCCAACGGTCGGATTTGTAACCACAAGATACCAACAGGAAATCTCGCCTCCTGGTGAGTTTGTGCTTCTTCCCCCTGCACGCGTGGATTGTATCGTCCGCCACCGTTCAGAAACGCGCGGCATAATATTGAATAAACGTCAATTGACGAAAGTTTATTTCCTATTGGCTATTGAACTACTCAATTTCTTACGGATAGTTACACTTGGCGGGACAGCTGGGCCGGTCTTCATGCACGTCAGCCGCGGTGAGAGACGGGCCGGCCGACCGCCTTACATGGAGGATAGATGGCACATAAACGCCTGCTGTGCATCGCCCCCGAGCATACGGATACCGGCACGATGCTGCGTGACACCATGCCGGACTGGGAGATCTGCAGCGTCACGAGCCTCGCCGAAGCCGGGCGGGAACTACGAAACAGCCACTACCTGGTCGGTCTGCTGGTCCATGACCGCGAACAGCAGCGCCCCAGCGAAGTAGACGGCTTCCTGCGCCGCCACAGCCAGATGCAGTGGGTCGGTGTGTTCAATCCGCGCGACCTCGAGTCGACGCCGTGCCGCGACCTGGTGGTCGAACACCTGTGCGACTACCACACCGCGCCGGTGGATCCACTGCGCCTGTCGCACACCCTCGGCCACGCCCATGGCTGGGCGATGTTGAAGCGCCGCCGCCAGCAGCTGATCGACCATGCCCACGCCGACTCGCCGCTGATCGGCCATTGCGATGCGATCGTGCGCCTGCGGGCCCAGGTCGACCGCGTGGCCAAGGTGGCGGCGCCGGTGCTGATCTGGGGCGAAAGCGGCAGCGGCAAGGAGCTGACCGCCCAGGCCATCCACGCCCAGTCCGAGCGCGCCGGCGGCCCCTTCGTGCCGATCAATTGCGGGGCGATCGCGCCCACCCTGATCCAGTCGGAGCTGTTCGGCTACGAGCGCGGCGCCTTTACCGGCGCCACCCGCGGCAAGGCCGGGCTGATCGAATCCGCCGACGGCGGCACCCTGTTCCTCGACGAGATCGGCGACCTGCCCAAGGAACTGCAGGCCAACCTGTTGCGCTTCCTGCAGGAGAAGACCATCTGCCGGCTCGGCAGCACCCGCCAGATCCGCGTCGACGTGCGCGTCATCGCCGCCTCCCACGTACAGCTGCAGCAGGCGGTGAACGCGGGCGACTTCCGCGAAGACCTGTACTACCGCCTGGCGGTGCTGCCGGTGACGGTGCCGCCGCTGCGCGAGCGGCGCGAGGATATCGTCGCGCTGGCGGAGCACTTCTTCCTCATGTACTCGAGCGAGAAGGCGCCGCGCCTGAAGGGCTTCTCGGACCGCGCGATCGCCGCCATCCTCGACCACGACTGGCCGGGCAACGTGCGCGAACTGATCAACCGGGTCAGGCGCGCGCTGGTGATGTCCGACGGCCGCCTGATCACGCCGGAAGACCTCGGCCTGAGCCGCGGCATCCCGGCGCCGACCCCGGCCGCACTGGACGATGCCCGCATGCGTTCGGAGCGGGTCGCCCTGCGCGACTGCCTCGACCGCAGCGGCCAGAACGTCAGCCGCGCGGCGCGCGACCTGGGCGTGTCGCGCACCACGATGTATCGCTTGCTGAGCAAGCATGGAATGCGGCCGTGACGGCCTCACGCCTGTAACAGGAAGTGACACAGGTGTAAGCACTGGAAGGTACGTTGCCGTACCAAAGTTGACACCTCTGTACCAACGTTGAAACAGTTTGTCGTCAAATTCGGCAAATCGTGCCGGAGAAGAGCTGATCGCGTCGTAGGACGAAACGGACAAAGTCAACAAAAACAGAGACTTAGCGAACACTACAGTAAAGCTGGCATTGGTTGTGCATTAGACAAATGAGTCGGCGATACGGCCGACCTGTCACCAACCAATCAGACCCAGAGGGGAAATCGAATGAACAAGACTTTGCTCGTAACCGCCATCTCGCTCGCTTTCTCGCTGAGCGCGCAGGCCGATGATTCCGTTGTGGCCCGCGGCGGTAGCACTGCTACGCAGACTACGACTCGTACCAACACGACGAACAACACGGACAATAGCCAGTGGACGCAAACGAATACCGACAGCAGCAATCGCAGCAACAGCAGCCTCAATGGGTCGCAAAACGACAACAGCAACCGCAGCACCGACAACAGCAACAACAGCACCAACACCAGCGACAGCAGCAACCACAGCACCAACAACAGCAACAACTCCAGCGACAGCAGCAACAACAGCACCAACCGCACTCGTAATACCACGACCAACACCACGACCAACACCACCCGTGATTCGAACAACGACAACCGCAACATGAGCACGAATCACTCGAACAACACGAGCGATTCGCGCGACATGAGCATGCGTAATTCGAATAACGACAACCGCGACATGAGCACCACCGACAATTCGGACAACAGCACGCACGACAACCGCGACCAGAGCAACGGCAGGAACGGCGCCGCACGCGCTTCGGCTGCGGGCGCTGCTGCTTCGAATACCGGCAACGCGACTTCGAACCTGTCGAATGCCTATAACACCTCGACCGCGAACGCTACTTCGAATCTGACCGGCACCGTGGCTAACAACCATGTGAACGGCATCGGCAACGTCGCCAGGAACACCGGCGACGCCAACGKCGCCGGCGGCGACGGCGGTTCCGGCGCCCAGGGCTCGGCTGGCGGCGTGACCGCCACCGGCGGCGCGGGTGCCTCGGCAGGCAATGCCAACGGCGCCCGCGGCGCGGCTGGCGGCTATGCCACCAACGGCTCGGCCACTGCCGGCGGCGCCACCTCGGGCGGCTCGACCTCCGGCGCCGGCGGCGCAGGCGGCAGCAGCGCGGCATCGACCACCGGCGCCGGCGGTTCGGGCGGCTCGGGCGGCTACGGCGGYGCAGGCGGCGCGGGTGCGGCCGGCGGCGGCTCGTCGGCCTACGGCGGCTACGGCGGCGACAGCGGCAACGGCGGCCGGGCTTCGGGCGGCAATGGCGGCTATGCCGGCGGCAACTCGGGCGGCAACGGCGGCTACGCCGGCGGCGCATGGGCCGGCGACGGCGGTAACGGCGGCCGTACCGGCATGGCGAACGGCGGTGCGGGCGGCGACGGCGGTCGCGGTGCGGCAGGCGGCAGCGGCGGCACCGGCGGTGGAGGCGGCAATGGCGGCTACGCAGGTGCCGGCGGCAACGCCGGCAATGCCGGCTCGTCGACCGGCGACAACAGCGCCTCGAACGGCAATACCCGTGCCGGCGGCGGCTGGGCCTCGACCGGCGCAGGCGGCGCAGCCGGCGGCACCGACACCAACCCGGGCACCGGTGGCGCCAGCGGCGCTGCTACCGGCGGCTCGCATACCGCGACCGGCGGCACCGTGAGCTCGGGCGCCAACAGCTCGACCGCCGGCACCACCAGCGGCGGCGCGGCCGGCACCGGCGGCGCAGGCGGTGCAGGTGCTGCCGGC
>NZ_JBFTRS010000009.1:0-195637 GCF_056399645.1 Massilia sp. 01N417
GCTGGCACACCGCGCGCCAGTACGTGCTGGACCGCAAGCAGTTCGGCAAGCCGCTGGCTGCGCACCAGCTGGTGCAGAAGAAGCTGGCCGACATGCWGACCGAGATCACCTTGGGCCTGCAGGGCTGCCTGCGCCTGGGCCGCATGAAGGACGAAGGTACGGCGGCGGTCGAGATCACCTCGATCATGAAGCGCAATTCCTGCGGCAAGGCGCTGGACATCGCCCGCGTCGCGCGCGACATGCTGGGCGGTAACGGCATCTCCGACGAGTTCGGCATCATCCGCCACATGGTCAACCTCGAGGTGGTCAACACCTATGAGGGCACGCACGACATCCACGCCCTGATCCTGGGCCGTGCGCAGACCGGCATCGCGGCGTTCTGATCCTTGCCTTCCGGGCGGGCACGCATGAGATACTGCGCGCTCGCCCGGGACCGCTGACCCGGGAGTCATGTGGACAGGAATGCAATGGCTTTGCGCAGTTGGAGATCGAATCGGAAGCTCGGTGCCGCCTTCGCGGCATGCACGCTGGTGCTCGTCACCGTATCCGCCTACGCGATCGTCAAGAGCCGCCACCTGAACGAACTGCACCGTACCCTGGCCTCGCGGGCCGAGGTCTACGGTTCCACCATCGGCGGCGTGATCGACCGCTACGAATTCCTGCCGCTGGCGATCGCCCAGAGCGACCTGGTGTCCGCCCTGCTGGAGCATGAGGGCGGCGTGTCCGCCGGCGAGGTGAACCACTACCTCGAACGCATCAACCGGCGCGCCGGCGCCTTCGCCGTCTATGTGATCGGCCTCGACGGCACCACCTTGGCGTCCAGCAACTGGAAGGAGCCGACTTCCTACGTCGGCCAGAACTACGGTTTCCGTCCCTATTTCAAGCAGGCCGCCGGCGGCGGCACCGGCCGCTATTACGGCATCGGCGTGTCCACCGGCGAGGCCGGCTATTTCATTGCGCAACCCGTGTGGCGGCGCGAGCGGGTGATCGGCGTGGCCGTCGCCAAGGTCAATCTCGACTGGCTGGAGCGCTCGTGGCGCTCGCACGGCGGCAGCGAGCAGATCCTGGTCAAGGACGGCAACGGCGTGATCCTGCTGTCTTCCTTCGAGGGCTTCAAGTTCAAGCTCGAGGCGCCGCTGTCCGAGGCCGCCCAGCGCAGCATCCGCGAGCAGCGCCAGTTCTACCGCGAAGACCTGAGCTTGTTGCCGCACCAGGTGAGGGAGCGCTTTGCCGACGGCGCCTCGGTGCTCTCCTTCGACAATCGCACCGACTACCTGGCGGTCAGCCATCGCCTGGCGCCGCTGGAGTGGGACATCACCGTGCTCGCCGAACTCGACCAGGTGCGGGCGGCGGCCAGGAATGCGGCGTTTGCCGCCGCCCTCGGCTGGGCCCTGCTGATGCTGGGCGCCCTGTACGCGGGCCAGCGCCGCAGCCGCATCCGCGACCGCCTGAACGCCCAGCAGGCGCTGTCCCAGGCCTACGCCGAACTCGAGGTCAAGGTGGCCCAGCGCACCGAAGACCTGCAAAGCGCCAACCTGCGCCTGCAGGCCGAGGTGAGCGAGCGCGAGCGCGCCGAGCGGACCCTGCGCTATGCCCAGTCCGAACTGGTCCAGAGCGGCAAGCTGGCGGCGATCGGCCAGATGGCGGCCGGCGTCACGCACGAACTCAACCAGCCGCTGGCGGCGCTGCAGACCTTCTCGGACAATACCCGGGTGCTGCTGGCGCGCGGCCGCATCGAGGACGCGCTGGACAACCTGAATACGATCTCCGACCTGGTCAAGCGGCTCGGCTACATCACTTCGCAACTGAAGGGCTTTGCCCGCCGCAGCGACGACGGCAAGCAGTCGGCCAGCGTGCGCACCGCCTTTGCCCAGACCATGCTGCAGATCCGCACCCGTCCGGGCAGCGAGCGCCTGGTGCTGACCGAGGAATGGCCCGGCCACGACGTACTGGTGCCCTGCAATCCGATCCGGCTCGAACAGGTGTTCACCAACCTGGTGTCGAATGCGATCGAGGCGGTGGCGGCGCCGGGCGAAGTGCATATTGCCGTCGTCGTCCGGCAGGAGGGAGAGCAAGTCACGATCGAGGTCAGCGACAACGGTCCGGGCGTGCCGGTATCCCTCATCGACCGCATCTTCGAACCCTTCTACACCACCAAGGAACAGGGACTGGGGCTCGGCCTGTCGATCAGCGCCGGCATCGTCCGCGCCGCCGGCGGCGCGCTGACGGTCCGCAACCGCACCGCCAGCGAAGGCGGCGGCGCCCAGTTCATCATCAGCTTCACCTGCCAAAGGGAATCCCATGCTTGAAACCAGCTCCGACGGCATGCAAGTGCTGTACGTGGAAGACGATGCCGTGGTCCGCAAGGGCGTGCGCCAGGCGCTCGAACTGGCCGGCCTGAACGTCGTCGCCTGCGCCACGGCCGAAGAGGCGCTGCCGCACCTGTCGCCGGCCTTCCGCGGCATCCTGCTGAGCGACGTCAGGCTGCCCGGCATCGACGGCCTGAAGCTGCTGAAGATGGCGGTCGACAAGGATGCGACCCTGCCGGTGATCCTGGTGACCGGCCATGGCGACGTCTCGATGGCGGTCGACGCGATGCGCCAGGGCGCCTACGACTTCATCGAGAAGCCGTTTTCCACCGACCTGCTGCTCGAAGTCTGCCGCCGTGCGCTCGACAAGCGGCGCCTGGTGCTGGAGAACCTGGACTTGCGGCGCCAGCTGGACAACCGCGCCGGCATCGAAGCCCGGGTGATCGGGCGCAGCAGCGCGATGACCCGGGTGCGCCAGCTGGTGCTGAACCTGGCCCCCAAGGATGCCGACGTGATCATCCTGGGCGAAACCGGCACCGGCAAGGAATTGATCGCGCGCTGCCTGCACGAATTCAGCGAACGCAGCCAGCACCCCTTCGTGGCCTTGAATTGCGGCGCCCTGCCGGAGTCGATGTTCGAATCGGAACTGTTCGGCCACGAAGAGGGCGCCTTCACCGGCGCCCAGCGCCAGCGCATCGGCAAGATCGAGTATGCCAACGGCGGCACCCTGTTCCTGGACGAGATCGAAAGCATGCCGCTGGCGCTGCAGGTCAAGCTGCTGCGCGTGCTACAGGAGCGCAAGGTCGAGCGGCTCGGCTCGAACCGCCTGATTCCGGTGAATTTCCGCGTCATCACCGCGGCCAAGGAAGACCTGGCGGCGCTGGCGGAGCAGGGCAGCTTCCGCGCCGACCTGTATTACCGCCTGAACGTGGCCAGCCTGACCCTGCCGGCCCTGCGCAACCGGCGCGAAGACATTCCGCTGCTGTTCGAATTCTTCGTGCTGCAGGCGGCGCGGCGCTACGGCCAGCCGGCCCCGCTGGTGGGCGAGGAACTGCTGCATGCGCTGATGGCGCATCGCTGGTCCGGCAATGTGCGCGAACTGCAGAACGTGGCCGACCGCTTCGTGCTGGGACTGCTCGACGATAGCCTGGCGCCGGCCGAAGCCCGGCGCGAAGTCTCGCTGGCGGAACAGGTCGACGCCTTCGAGCGCTCGATCATCGAAGAAGCGCTGCGCCGCCATGGCGGTAACATCATCGATGCCGCGCAAAGCCTGAACATCCCGAAAAAGACCCTGTACGACAAGCTGAAGCGTTTCGACATCTCCACCGCGCAATTCCGCTGACGCGTATTGCTTATCGCTAAGGCCTGGGCCTATGATACGCAACGCTTTCAGGACCCTGCCATGCCGATACCCCGATTCCTCGCCGCCGCCGCCTCCCTGTCTTTCTCGTTCGCCCTGCTGCACTCGCCGGTCCAGGCCGCGCCAGCCGGCGAGCCGACGAAGGTCTTGCACATGTTCCTGTCGACCAGCGAGGCCGGCCTCGACCCGGCGGTCGGCTCGGACCTGGCCACCCTGTCGCTGCTGGAAAACCTGTTCGACCCGCTGCTGCGCTACGACTACCTGGCGCGGCCCGTCAAACTGCAGGGGAATACGGCAACCGGCCTGCCGGCGGTGGACGACGGCGGCCGCACCTACACCTTCCGGATCCGTCCCGGCATTTATTTCACGCCGGACCCGGCCTTCAAGGGCGCCAAGCGCGAAGTCACGGCCCAGGACTACGTCTACAGTTTCAAGCGCCTGTACGACCCGGCCCTGCATTCGCCCTTCGGCTACATCTTCGACGGCAAGCTGGCGGGCGACGAAGCGCTCAAGAAGAATTTCAGCTACGCCACCGAGATCCCGGGCCTGCAGGCGGTCGACCGCTACACCCTGCGCATCCGCCTGAAGGAGCCCGACAACAACTTCCTGTTCTACATGGCGATGCCGGCGGCGTCGGTGGTCGCGCGCGAGGTGATGGAAGCCTACCCGGGCCAGGCCGGCAACCACCCGGTCGGCACCGGTCCCTTCATGATCGGCGACTGGAAGCACAGCGACCGCATCGTACTGCTGAAGAATCCGGCCTCCAGCGCCGTCTTCCACACCAGCCTGGGCGAGCAGAACGATGCCGGCGATAAAACCCTGGCCGCGGCGCTGGAGGGCCGGCCGCTGCCGCGCGTGGACCGCGTCGAGGTCAAGATTGCCGAGGAATTCCAGGGCCGCATGCTGGGCTTCCTGAACGGCGAATACGATTACCTCGAGCAGGTGCCGGAATCGATGACCGACATGGTGATCCAGGACGGCAAGCTGAAGCCCGAGCTGAGCGCGCGCGGCATGCAGCTGACCCGCTTCCCTGTGCTGCAGACCTACTATATGTGGATGAACATGCAGGACCCGGTCGTCGGCGGTTATACCAAGGACAAGATCGCGCTGCGCCGCGCCATCTCCCTCAGCTACAACAATGCCGAGGACATCGCCCTGCTGAAGAAGGGCTTTGCGATGAAGGCGGATTCGCCGCTGCCGGCCGGCGTGCTGGGCTACGACCCCGATTACCGCAGCCCGGTACCCTATGATCCGGCGCTGGCGAATGCCCTGCTGGACCGCTACGGCTACGCCAAGCGCGACCCGGACGGTTTTAGACGCCAGCCGAACGGCGAACCCCTGACCCTGGTAATGAGCAGCGAAGCCACGGTCGGCGGCCGCCTGCGCGACGAGCTGTGGCGGAAGTGCCTGAACGCGATCGGCCTGCGCGTGGTGTTCAAGTCGGACAAGAAGCCGGAGATCATCAAGGCTTCGCGCCTGGGCAAGGTGCAGATGTTCGAGAGTAACTGGGTGGCCGACTTCCCCGACGGCGACAACTTCTACCAATTGCTCTACGGCCCCAACGCCGGCCGCGCGAACTATGCGCGCTTCAACCTGCCGGCCTATAACGAGCGCTACGAGCAGGCGCGTGCCCTGCACGACGGCCCCGAGCGGCAAAAGCTGTATTTCGAGATGAACCAGCTGATCCACGCCTATAACCCATGGGTGCCTCTCACCCATGTGCTCTCGGCGGATATCCGCCAACCGTGGCTGAAAAACTACAAACGCCACCCGGTCGAATTCACGCAATGGCGTTATCTGGACGTCGATGTTGCGGAAAGAGCACGCGCTACCCGAGGGAAATGATAGTTTTAGCTAGATTTTCCTTAGCTAAACATTCCCTGTAGTTATACTCAGCTCCGGATTTTTCATTGGAACGCGCAAATACGTCCGCGTACCCTCGAAATCAAAATAACGTAATGCAAAGACATTACTTGACAGTACTAAATCCCAAAAGACAGTCGCAGCACTACCCAAGGAGAGACGCGTGAAGTTGAAGAAGTTAGCACAGATGATCGCCCTGATCGGCATCGTCAGCCCGGCCGTTGCACAGGAAGTGCCGGCGGATAAGCCGATCCAGCGCGTCGAAATCACGGGTAGTAGCATCAAGCGCATCGCCAAGGAAGGCGCGCTGCCGCTGGAAATCATCAGCCGCAAGCAGATGGAAGACCAGGGCATCGTCACCGCCGAGCAGCTGATCGCCAACCTGAACGTCAACGGCAACGGCTCGGACAACCTGGCCTCGAACTCGGACGTCACCACCGGCGCCCAGCGCGGCAACAACGGCGCCTCGAGCGCCAACCTGCGCGGCCAGGGCGCCGACTCGACCCTGGTGCTGCTGAACGGCCGCCGCGTGGCGACCTACGGCATGAAGGGTTCGGCGGTCGACCTGAACTCGATCCCGATGGCGGCGGTGGAGCGCGTCGAGGTGCTGAAGGACGGCGCTTCGGCGATCTACGGTACCGACGCGATCGGCGGCGTGATCAACTTCATCACCAAGAAGAACTACCACGGCCTGGAAGCCCAGGCCTTCGAAGACGCCACCCAGCATGGCGGTGCGAACATCGCACGCGCCTCCCTGACCGGCGGCTGGGGCGACCTCGACAAGGATGGCTATAACCTGCTGGTGACCGCTGCGCGCAGCGAGAACAATGCCCTGAAAGGCAGCCAGCGCGACTTCGTCAATACCTTCCAGCCGAACCGCGGCGTCTCGGTCGATACCCGCGGCGCGCCGTTCGCGAACGTGTTCGGCGTGTCGCCGACCTCCTACGGTCCGACCCTGCTGGGCACCAACGCCAGCGGCGTGGCCAAGCCGGGCAGCACCACGCTGTACAACGGCATCAGCATCCTCGACCTGCCGGGCGGCAAAGGCTGCAACAGCATCGACGGCATGGCCGCCTACGACGAAAAACTGTGGGATACCCCGGGCGCCGCCTATGGCTGCGCATGGGATACGGGCCGTGCGGCCGTCCTGCAACAGCCGGTCACCAACAATAACGGCCTGGCGCGCCTGACCATCCAGCGCGGCGAACACCAGCTGTTCGCCGAACTGGTCGGTTCGCAAGTAACCTCGAAGAAGAGCTTCTCGCCGAACCAGATCTCGCCGTCGACCGTCAACTTCCCGTACAGCTCCTTCTACCCGAGCACCGGTTCCGCCTATGACATGGTGTACAACGCCCTGGTCAAGGAATTCCCGAGCATCGCCGCCAACTACGGCAAGCCGATCGCCTACCGCTGGCGCTGCATGGAGTGCGGCAACCGCGAGATCGAGACCGAAAGCAAGGCAGCCCGCCTGCAGGTCGGCGCCGACGGCCCGCTGACCCTGTTCGGCCGCCGCTTCGACTACCGCGTCGGCCTGTCGAAGGCCTACAGCGAAGCCGAATCGCACCTGGGCAAGGGTTATAACTACACCGTCGCCCTGGCCAATGCGCTGGGCACCGGCATCATCAATCCCTTCCTGATGCCGGGCGAGAAGCAGAGCCAGGCCGCGATCGACCTGATCAACAGCACCTCGGCCGAAGGCGTCACCATGTACGGCGGCAAGACCACCCTGACCCAAGCCGATGCCGCGCTGTCGGGCGAAGTGTTCCAGCTGCCGGCCGGCGCCGTCATGGCCGCGATCGGTACCGACCTGCGCCGCGAAGGCTATGAATTCAACGGCGACGGCCGCGCAGCCGCGGCCCGTCCGGCCATCCTGAACGCACCGTTCGACGACCAGAACGCGCTGAACGAGAAGCACCGCGACATCAAGGCGCTGTACTTCGAATTCCTGATCCCGGTCACCAAGTCGCTGGAACTGAACATCGCCGGCCGCCAGGACCATTACTCCGGCTTCGGCAACACCTTCAATCCGAAGTACTCGTTCCGCTTCCAGCCCTTCGATTCGCTGATGTTCCGTGGTTCGTACAACACCGGCTTCCGCGCACCGTCGTTCAACCAGCTGTTCAACGGCATCACCGAGTCGCAGTATGCCGGCAAGGACTTCGCCGATCCGGCCAAGTGCCCGACCCTGAAGGTCGACAGCACCAAGCCGGGCTGCGAATCGGTCACCCCGGTCATCTGGACCGGCGGCAAGGCCAACCTGGGGCCGGAAACCGCCAAGCAGGGCACGCTGGGCGTGGTCTGGCAGCCGCTGGCCAACTTCTCGATGAATGCCGACCTGTGGGAAATCCGCAAGCAGAACACCATCGACTCGTTCACGCTGACGACCATGGCCTCGAACTACAACCTGTTCAAGGACCAGTTCCTGCGTGACGCCGCCGGCAACCTGGTCGTCGTCGACCAGCGCTGGGTGAACGCCGGTGAACGCATCACCCGCGGCCTGGAACTGGGCGCCCGCGCCAACGGCAAGCTGGGCCAGGGCACCTGGAGCGCCGGCATCGACGGCACCCGCCTGCTGGAGAAGAAGTCGCGCGCTACCCAGAACAGCGATTTCGGTCCGAGCGAGATCGGCAAATTCCTCTTCACCGGCGACCTCGGCCTGAAGTGGAAGCACACCGCCAACGTGACCTACAAGCAGGGCGACTGGAGCACCACGCTGCTGAACGTCTACCGCTCGGGCTACAAGGACCAGGTGCTGCCGGGCGTGGCCAACGGCGTCGTCCATCCGGCCGACCTCAATCCGGACGTCAAGGCTTACTCGATCTTCCACCTGTCGTTGAGCTACACCGGCGTGCCGAACACCACGATCACGGCCGGCATCAAGAACCTGTTCGACAAGGACCCGCCGTTCGCGATCACCTACGACAGCAACTCGGGTGCGGGCAGCACCTGGGAGCCGCGTGTGGCCGATCCGCGTGGCCGTTCCTTCACGCTGCTGGTGAACTACAAGTTCTTCTGATCGCCCGCATCGCCAACGGCCCGTCGACCGGGGAGCGCGTCTCCCCGGCCCGCGGGCCGTTTTTCATTGTCTAATTCGAACGCTAGCGGATATGTCGAGTCACAGCAGAATCAGCAGGCGCGGTTTCGGCAAGCTGGCAGCCGCCTCGCTGCTGCTGCCGGCAGCGCTTTCAAGCCAGGCGGCCACGCGTCCGCGCACCTCTCCCATGAAACACCTGATCAAACCTCCCCGCCTCAACAAGGGCGACCTGGTCGGCCTGATCGCACCGGGCGGCTACACCAGCGACGCCTCGATCCAGAAGGCCGTGAAAAACATCGAAGCGCTGGGCTTCCGGGTCAAGCCGGGCAACTACCTGCGCGAAGTCTGGGGCAATTATGGCGGCACGGTCGCGGCCCGCATCGCCGACCTGCACGGCATGTATCGCGACCCCGAGGTGAAAGCCATCTGGGCGATCCGCGGCGGCTCCGGCTGCATCTCGCTGCTCAAGCACCTGGACTTCGACCTGATCCGCAAGCACCCGAAGATCCTGCTCGGCTACTCGGACATCACGGCCCTGCACCTGGCCATCCACCGCCACGCCGGCGTGGTGACCTTCCACGGCCCGGTGGCCTCGAGCACGCCGTCCGATTATTCGAACCAGCACATGCTGGCGGTGCTGATGGATCCGCGCGCCAGCTACACGATCCCGATGTCGGCCGAGAATGCGCGCCGCGCGCTGCAGGAGCCGCAATACGCGATCCGCACCGTGCATGGCGGCGTGGCCACCGGCCCGCTCATGGGCGGCAACCTGTCGCTGGTGAGTGCGCTGGCCGGTACGCCCTACGCCGCCGATTTCCGGGACAGCCTGCTGTTCATCGAAGAGGTGAACGAAGAGCCCTACCGGATCGACCGCTGGATGACCCAGCTCGACCTGGCCGTGGGCCTGGACAAGGCGGCCGGGGTCATGATCGGCATCTGCGAGAACTGCGGCCCGCAAGGTCAGGGCTCGTCCTTGAGCCTGGAAGAAACGCTCGACGTGCACCTGCAGCCCCTGCACGTGCCGGCGGTGAGCGGCTATTCCTTCGGCCACATCCGCAACCAGTTCACGATTCCGGTGGGCGTGCGCGCCACGCTCGATACCGAGCGCCAGACGATCACGTTGCTGGAGCCGGCGGTCAGCTGAGGCTTTGCCTCAGCGCGCGCTGAAGACCATGCAGGTGGTGGTCGCATGCGCGTACAGCCGGCCTTGCGCATCGACGATCTTGCCTTCGGCGGTGGCCAGCTGGCGGCCGCAATGCAGGACGGTGCCGATCGCGCGCAGCGGTCCGCCGTCCAGGCGCGCGCCGCGCACCAGGTTCACGCTCAGCTCCGCCGTGGTATAGGCCTGGCCGGGTTCCAGGCTGGTCTGCACCGCGCAGCCGACCGCCGAATCGAGCAGGGTGGCGTACCAGCCGCCGTGCACGGTGCCCATCGGGTTCAGGTGCTTCTGCTGCGGCGTACCCTGGAAGATCGCCTGGCCGCGGCTGACTTCGACGAGGCGGAAGTCGAGGGTCTCGGCGATCGGCGCGTAGGGAAAGCGGCCTTCGAGCAGGGCCTGCATGATGTCCAGTCCCGTCATCGACCGCGCCTGCTCGGCCGGCACCACGCCGGCACGCGCGCCGTTCCGCTCCGCCCGCGCCCGTACTTCCTCCAGTTGCCGCTGCCATTGTTCCATCGTCGCCTGCGCGTCCATGCCGCCTCCTTTTCATGATCAAAGGAGCATTCTGCACCGGCGGCGCCAAGTCTGCTGGCGGCGGCTTCAGCTGCCCAGCAGTGACTTGCAGCGGCTCACCAGGAATTCGCGCAGTACCCGCACCGCCGGCGACACCTGCTTGCGGTTCGCCACCAGCATCGTCAGCGGCGCATTGACGCCTTCCCACTCGGGCAGGATCAGGCGCAGGCGGCCACTGGCAAGGTCCGCATGCACGTCGATGCGCGAGCGGTAGCAGATGCCGAGGCCCGCCAGCGCCCAACGTTTGACGATCTCGGAATCGTCGGCCACGCGGTCGCCCTGCACGGCGATCTCGATCTCTTCGTCGCCCTTGCGGAAGCGCCAGCGGTCGTTGACGGTTTCGTCGAGCATGAAGCACAGGCAGTTGTGGTCTTCCAGCTCGCGCGGGGAAGCCGGCATCCCGTGCCGCGCCAGGTAGGCGGGCGAAGCGCACAGCACCCGCCGGTTCTCCGCCAGCAGCGGCAGCGCCACCATGCTGGATTCCGGCTGCACGCCGAAGCGCAGCGCGATGTCGACCGGCTCGCGGTAGATGTTGGCGAGGCGGTCGGTGAGCTGCAGCTTCAGCTTCACGCCCGGATAGCGCGCCTGGAAATCGTTCAGCCAGGGCAGCACCACATGGCGTCCGAGGTCGGAAGGCATCGAGATCTGCAGCTGGCCTTCGATCGTGTCCTGGCCGGCCCGTACCTCGTCTTCCGCTTCGCGCAGGCCGTCCAGTAACACCTTGCTGCGCGCCAGCAGGCGCTCGCCGGCCAGGGTCAGGCGCATGCTGCGCGTGCTGCGGATGAACAGGGCCGCGCCGAGGTCGGCCTCCAGGCGCTTCAGGCTGGCGCTGGCCACTGCCGGCGAGATGTCGAGCATTCTTGCGGCGGCCGACAGGCTGCCCTGTTCGGCGGTGGCGACGAAGGTCTCCAGGTCCTGCAGATTCTTGATTTTCAAGATTTCATTGAAAGTGATATCCGGATTGCCCAGTTTATCAAAAAGCGCCTGCTGGTCAGAATGGCATCCATCGCATCGTTATTTCGACAAGGAGCCTGCACATGAAAGCCATCGGATACCAGAACAACCTCGCCATCGATCAGCCGGAATCGCTGGCCGACATCACGCTGCCCGATCCGGTCGCCGAGGGCCACGACCTGCTGGTCGAGGTGCGCGCGGTGTCGGTCAATCCGGTCGACACCAAGGTGAGAAAGAGCGCCAAACCGGAAGCGGGGCAGTGGAAGGTGCTGGGCTGGGATGCGACCGGTATCGTGAAAGCCGTCGGCCCGGAGGTCACCCTGTTCAAACCGGGCGACCGCGTCTGGTATGCCGGCTCGATCGCCCGCGCCGGCAGCAACAGCGAGCTGCAGCTGGTCGACGAGCGCATCGTCGGCCGCATGCCGGCCTCGCTGGATTTCGGCGCCGCCGCGGCGCTGCCGCTGACCGGCCTGACGGCCTGGGAGATGCTGTTCGACCGCCTGCAGGTGCCGCGCGACGATAGCGGTAAAGGGAAGACGCTGCTGGTGATCGGCGCGGCGGGCGGCGTCGGCTCGATCCTGGTGCAGCTGGCGCGCCAGCTCACGCAATTGACCATCATCGGCACCGCTTCGCGCCCTGAAACGCAGGAATGGGTGCGCGAACTCGGCGCCCATCACGTGATCGACCACAGCAAGCCGCTGGCGGCGGAGATCGCGGCCGCCGGGCTGGCGCAGCCGGAGTACGTCGTCAGCCTGACCCACAGCGACCAGCACTTCGACCAGGTCGTCGAGGCCATCGCGCCGCAGGGCAAGTACGCGCTGATCGACGACCCGACCACGCCGCTCGACATCATGAAATTCAAGCGCAAGGCGGTGTCGCTGCACTGGGAGCTGATGTTCACGCGCTCGCTGTTCAACACGCCCGACATGATCGAGCAGCACCGTATCCTGGATCGGCTGGCGGAGCTGGTGGATGCGGGGACGATCCGTACCACGGCGAATGAGAACTTCGGGCGCATCAATGCGGAGAATCTGCGGCGGGCGCATGCGCTGATCGAGTCGGGGCGGGCGCGCGGGAAGATTGTGCTGGAGGGGATTTAAATGTAGAGACTTGCCCGACCGAAGTCGACTTATTGGCCTAGGTTTTCAGAATTTGGAAGACGCGTTGAAATTTACAAGCAACTCGCTCTTCGAATGGTTCTCTCTTAACGGGCAACGATGTGAACAGTAGAGTGAGGCCAAGAATTATATTTTCTAACTCATCTTTTCTAAAAACGATGCGTTTTCACTAAATCCTAAATCTTCTCTACCTTAAGCTAAGCCTCGGCGGAATCAGCCGGGGTTTGCCAAGACGACCATAATTATAAGAATCCAGGCATTGTGTAAAGAATGGGAGATCGAAATTATTAAATATGATCTTTTTAAATCGTATCTAAAACAATGAAAGAATGCATAGGATTGGATAAGAAAGAAGCAGAAAACTGTGATGCCCCACAGAAGGTTTTGCAATGAATGGATTCCTGATATTAATATTGAGGAAATTATAATTGAAAATTGCTTGAATTTCAGCTTAACACTGACATATATCGTAATCGAAAGTATCAATGATTCGAATAGAGGATTGAAAATTAAACTTGGGAACCATGCAATGTTTTGCTGACCTGCTGCGGTGCCAATTGTGCGAAACAACTCGGGGTGATAGACAGAAATTGCGGACGTAATCAGCGCGCCGATCAAAGTTGTTGGAAGTGATGCATACAATAGCAGCCACAACGATGCATGCATGATATTTTGGTCACATATATTTTTTAAGAACACATTGCGAAATTGTATTATTTTTTGGCTGGGGAAAAACTCGGTGATTTTTAAATACCTAAATTTTATTTTCTCCATTTTTAACCTGTGGGTTTGATGATGTCGATTTTCAATTTTTGGGTTCGTAAGGTGAACGCACATGAGCCGCAAGCACAGCCGAGTATGTGCCTGCAGCTCATTAATTCCGCCTAGGTTTTATTCATGGCCAGCGCGCGGGACGGGCGGAAATTGATTACGCCCTCCATATGAATTTTCCCATGCCCACATCGCTCCAGCTTTTACTAAGTCATAGGCTGCACTGGTTATAATAGTTTTCCCAATCTCCACTAAAAGAAAACCGCCGCTAACAGAATTGGCTTCAACCATATTCAATTCACGCATGATTATTTCCTTTGTCGTTTAAATGTTGAATCTTCCAGCTGAGTAGAGTGTATTCCCGACTAAATCTCATGCCGGATCTCAGCACAGCTTGGAAGGTTGAGGATTTCTTCCTTATTTCCTACGGCGTCGACGGTTTAATTTCATTGCCGTGATGCAATAGTATTTATTAGGTTTTCAATCGTCAAGCAAGTATTCGCATTCATAGATATAAATCAAATATATTTGACTTCATTGAATAATTGAATTCTTTTTGCGACGATTTTAGTTGCACTAAAGAGGTCTTTTACAGTATTGAATTTCGTGATCTTGGGTTAACTTGATCGACGTTTTATTGTCCCATCTGATCAATTGAGATAAGGCAGAACATCGTCAATTTTCTATGACTTGTTGATGAAGTTTTAGCGACGCAATGTTATGCGAAAGATGGTTTTTTGTCATCAATAATACTAGATTTTGTATTGATTGATTTTTCTGTTTGACAGAGCAAAAAAAATGAATGAGGGTGTGGCTTTTGGAACGGCATACCATCAATGAATAAAGTTGAAAGAGAGTCAAATTTTGGGATGGAAAAGCCATCCTACCAAGTACAGGCCCTATTCCGTCAGCAAGCTGTTGATTTTGCGAATACGCGGCAGTATGGAACGATAATTTTGGTGAGCTATGTCAACCACAGAATATTGACTGCATTCTTCTGCGCGATCGCAATTGGCATTATCACATTTTTCATTTTCTTTACCACGACACGGAAGGTCGATGCGCCAGGCGTGTTATTGCCGAGCGAAGGTTTGATTCGTGTACGCCCTGGGCAGTCGGGAGTCGTTAATCAAGTGTTGGTCAAGGAGGGGCAAAAAGTAAAAGCAGGCGACGTATTGTTCGTACTTTCTAACGAACGCAATATTGGCACTCTTCGATCAGCCGAGAGAACGGTCATCGAGTTGTTGCAGAATCGCCGCGACAGCTACGGTGACGAACTACTGCAAGCTAGCCAGCAGTCGAGTCAGCGCGTATTGGCAGCACAGAGGAAGGCGGCCGCGTTACTGGAAGAAGGAGCGCGTCTGGAATCCCAGATTGCGTTGCAAAGATCCCGTGTATCACTGGTGACACAAGCTTTTCAACGATATAGAGATTTGCATGCAACTAACTATATTTCTGCAGCGCAGCTGGAAGAACGTGAAGGAGAACTTCTGGATCAACGTCAGCGGCTGGCTGAACTTGAGCGTCTCAAAGGAATAAGCCAGCGCGATTATGTATCTGCTCAAGCCGAATATCATGATTTATGGTACCAGGCGCAGAGGGACGAAACGACATTAAAGCGCAACAAGTTAGCAATCCAACAGGATCTTGCGGAGAGCGAGGCCCGACGGGAAATCCAGGTGACCGCGCCAACCGCAGGTACGGTCGCTGCGATTACTGTGGAAGTCGGCAAGCCCATCTCCGCCGACTCGACCATGACATCTATCTTACCGACCGGCTCCGAACTCGAAGCGGAGATCTATGCACCTTCTCGCGCTGTCGGATTTATTAAGCCGGGGATGAAGGTGCTGCTACGCTATCAGGCATATCCGTACCAGAAATTCGGTCAATACGAGGCAGTCGTTCACGAGATAGCAGGCACATCGATGTCGGCGCAGGAGTTGACGCTGCCCAGTGCTGCAACGGTATCGAACCAAACGATCGAACCGTTGTACCGCATCCGCTTGAAGCTGAAGCAGCAATCAGTGCTCGCCTACGGAAAGCCGGTCAACCTCAAGCCCGGCATGCTATTGAACGCCAGCATCATCTTGGAACATCGGCGCTTGTATGAATGGATCCTTGAGCCGCTGTTTAGTATTTCTGGTCGCAGTAGTTAGGCAAAGCAGTCCGTCAACTGATCCTGCATTGTTCGGTCACTATTTCTATAGAGCGCTTATGAAGATTGCCTCATCTCTGCAATTGTCATTCTGGCGCGGCAAGCGCCTTCCCATCATTCTGCAAACCGAAGCCGCCGAGTGTGGATTGGCCTGCATTGCGATGGCCGCATCCTACTGGGGTCACCAGATTGACCTGTCGAGCATGCGTGAACGGTTTTCCGTTTCGCTCAAGGGCGCCACGCTGAAGGGGCTGATGGCACTGGCGCAAGGCCTGAAGCTGCAGCCCCGGCCCTTGAAGCTCGAGATGGCGCACCTGCCCGAGTTGAAGCTTCCGGCAGTACTGCACTGGGACATGAACCACTTTGTTGTCCTGAAGAGGGTTACCCATTCCCACGCGTTCATCCACGATCCGGGGATTGGAGAACGGCACCTGGCACTCGATGAAGTTGCCAAGCATTTCACGGGAGTCGCGCTTGAACTGACGCCAACAGGTGAGTTCTCGCCAAAAAATGAAAGCAGGGATATTCCGCTGCTGTCCCTCATGGGCCGGGTGGTAGGGCTGTGGCGGGGCTTGGCGCAAGTGCTGCTTCTTGGCCTTGCGCTGCAGGTATGTGCGCTGGTGGCTCCGTTCTATATGCAATGGGTGATTGACGAAGCCGTCCTTGCAGCCGATCACGAACTGATGACGGTCCTCGGCTGCGGCTTCCTGCTGCTGGTCATGTTGCAGGCTTCGATTGGCGCAGTCCGTTCATGGGTCACGACCGTGCTGTCGACCAACCTTAATTTCCAGTGGTTCGGGAACGCGTTTACCCATCTGATGAAGCTGCCGCTACCTTACTTCGAAAATCGTCACACCGGAGATATCGTTTCGCGTTTCGGGTCGATTCAGACGATACAAAAGAGCATCACCATTCAGTTCGTCGAAGGCATCATCGATGGCGTGCTTGTGCTGGGTACGCTCGTGATGATGTGCCTGTACAGCCTGCAGCTCGCAGTGGTAGCGTTTTGTGCGGTCTTGTTGTATGTCGTCCTGCGCGCGCTGATCTTCAGACCATTGAAAGAGGCGACGTCCGAGCAGATCATCCATGCGGCCAAGCAGCAGACCCATTTCCTGGAGTCGGTGCGAGGTGTTCAGAGCGTCCGCCTGTTCGGCCGTAACGACGAGCGGCGCGCCGGTTGGCTGAACGCTCTCGCAGACCAGTTTAATTCCGAATTACGCGTCGCCAGGCTGGGTTTGTCGTACCAGACCGCGAACACACTCCTGTTTGGGGTAGAGCGGGTAATCGTCATCTGGCTCGCTGCCTTGGCAGTCATGGACGCGAAGTTCTCCGTCGGTATGCTGTTTGCGTTCATCAGCTACAAGGACCAGTTCAGCCAGCGTATGGCTAGTCTGGTCGACAAGCTATTCGAGTTCAGGATGCTGCGCCTGCATGGTGAACGCGTGGCCGATATCGTGATGACTGAAGCCGAGCAGGATTTTTTTACGCATGAGATTGACCCGACGGGGATTACGCCATCCATCGAACTGCGTCAGCTTTCCTTCCGCTATTCGGATAGTGAACCCTACATCATCAAAGATCTCGATCTCAAGATCACTCCAGGCGAATGCATTGCTTTGACCGGCCCATCGGGCAGCGGCAAGACCACTTTGGTGAAGTTGTTGCTCGGATTGCTTGAGCCCACAAGTGGCGAGATTCTCATCGGCGGAGTGAAGCTGGCAAATCTGGGCCTGCCGAATTACCGCCAACTGATCGGTACGGTCATGCAGGACGATACGCTGTTTGCCGGCTCGATCTCGGACAACATCAGCTTCTTCAGCACGTCTCCGAATCAGGAACAGATTGTCGAATGTGCGCGTCTCGCCGCCATCGATAATGAAATCATGAGTATGCCGATGGCCTACAATACGCTCGTCGGCGATATCGGTACAGGCTTGTCCGGCGGACAGAAGCAGCGAATCCTGCTCGCTCGCGCACTGTACAAGAACCCGCAATTGCTGGTCCTCGACGAAGCCACTAGCCATCTCGATGTGTGGAACGAGCAGGCAGTCAACGCAGCGATCCAGAGCCTCAAGCTGACCCGTATCATCGTGGCACACCGGCCCGAAACCATTGCCATGGCTGAGCGTGTTGTCGTCCTACATGGCGGGAAAATTGTTCAGGACGTGAGAAAAGAGCAGCCCCAAACTAAAAGTGCGCAGGTAGCCTGATCGCTTCAGCCCAGCGCGCGCATCATGTAGCTCAGATCCTGGCTCACACCATCGATCTCCAGCATGTCCTCGACCCTCGCCGTCATCGCAAAACCCGAACGCAGGTAGAGGGCAACCGCCGGCCGGTTCTCCGACAGGACTTCGAGATCGATCCACTTCAGCCCATCCTGGCTGCGCGCCCAGTCGACGGCAGTATCGACCAATTGCGTCCCCAGTCCACGCCGGCGGTAAGCCCGATGCACACCCATCCCCAGCATCGCGCGATGCCGTGCCAGAGGCTCGGGCCGCGCACGCAAATCGATATGGCCAGCGATCGAGCCACGGCTATCGACCGCCAGCCACAGGCGGCGCCAGCCCGGCTCGCCGACCGGGATGGCGAGACCTTCGATGAAGGCCACCTTCAGGCCGGGCGGCAGCTGCGACTGCGCCCGTGAGAGCGGCTGGAACAGCGGCGCGCCGTCCCTGCCGTTGTCGCGCAAATGGTCGTCCAGGTAGACGAAGAAGGGCGGCAGGTCGGCCGCACCTGCCGGCCGGATGTTCACAGCGCCCGCGCGATCAGGATCTTCTGGATGTCGCTGGTGCCTTCGTAGATCTGGCACACGCGTACGTCGCGGTAGATGCGCTCGACCGGGAAGTCGGCCACGTAGCCATAGCCGCCGAACACCTGCATCGCGCTGGAGACGACGCGCTCGGCCATCTCGGAGGCGAACAGCTTGGCCATCGCCGCTTCCTTCAGGCAGGGCAGGCCCGCGTCCTTCATCGAAGCCGCGTGCAGGATCAGCTGGCGCGCGGCTTCGATCTGCATCGCCATCTCGGCCAGGCGGAACTGCACGGCCTGGTGGTCGAAGATGGCGGTGCCGAAGCTCTCGCGTTCCTTCGCATAGGCCAGCGCCGCTTCGAAGGCTGCGCGCGCCATGCCGACCGATTGCGAGGCGATGCCGATGCGGCCGCCTTCCAGGCCGGACAGCGCGATCTTGTAGCCTTGCCCCTCTTCGCCGATCAGGTTCTCCACCGGGATGCGACAGTTCTCGAACACGATCTGCGCCGTGTCGGACGAGTGCTGGCCCATCTTGTGCTCGATGCCGGCGACGATGTAGCCGGGCGTATTCGTCGGCACCCAGAAGGCGCTGATGCCCTTCTTGCCAGCGGCCTTGTCGGTGACGGCCATGACGATGGCGACGTCGCCGTTCTTGCCGCTGGTGATGAACTGCTTGGTGCCGTTGATGATGTACTCATCGCCATCACGGACGGCGGTGGTGCGCAGGGCGGCGGCATCGCTGCCGGTATGCGGCTCGGTGAGGGCGAAGGCGCCCAGCATCTCGCCTTGCGCCAGCGGGCGCAGCCACTTTTCCTTTTGCGCCTCGTTCGCGTACATCATCGCGATCGAGCATACCGGGCAGTTGTTCACCGAGATGATGGTCGAGGTGCCGCCGTCGCCGGCCGCGATCTCTTCCAGCACCAGGGCCAGCGACACGTAGTCGAGGCCCGCGCCGCCGTACTGTTCCGGCACCGCGACACCGAAGGCGCCCAGCTGGGCCAGTTCCTTCAGTTCCTCTTTCGGAAAATGCTGCTCGCGGTCCCAGCGCGCTGCGTTGGGCGCGAGGCGCTCCTGCGAATAGCTGCGCAGGGCGTCGCGGATCATCTGGTGTTCTTCGCTCAGAATCATATGTCTCGTATCGTTATCGTTGTTCGTGACGGCTTACCAGCTGATCGGTGTGCCGTCGTGGTTCAGGAAGGCGCCGTTCTGCGAGCGGTCGGCCCCGGCCAGGGTGGCGCGCAAGGTGCGCACGCTCTCTTCGACGCTGAGCGGGGCGCCGGCGCCGCCCATGTCGGTCTGCACCCAGCCCGGGTGGAAGGTGAGGCAGGTGACGCCTTGCGGCCCGAAGCTCAGCGCGGCATCCTTCAGCACCGAATTCAGMGCCGCCTTGCTGGCGCGGTACAGCGAGCCGGAGGCATTGCTGCGCTCGCCGATCGAGCCCATGCGCGAGGAGATCACTGCCAGCTTGCCGCGCGTGTTCGCCACCAGCGGGCCGACGATGGGCAGCAGGCGCATCGCCGCCAGCACGTTGGTGTGCATGACGGCGTCGAACTCCTGCTGGGTCGGGAAGCCGTCGTGACGCGGGCCGTAGACGCCGGCCACCAGCCAGGCATGGTCGATCTTCTCGTCGTCCAGTTTCCAGCCCAGGCCGCCGATCGCTTCGGGATTGGTCACGTCGAGCTGGTGGGCTTCGGCGCCCAGTTCGCGCAGCGCGTCGCAGTCCTGCGGTTTGCGGGCGGTGGCGATCACGCGCCAGCCTTCGGCGCGGTACTGGCGCACCATTTCGTGGCCGATGCCGCGCGAGGCGCCAATAATGAGGACGGTGGACATGATGAGCTCCTAAGGCATTGGTAACAAACCGTCAGCATAGCGTAGGGTGGGCACACCGTGCCCACGCAAACGCCGAACGTGGGCACAGGAGTGCCCACCCTACGATCAGATCATCTCGATCGCCATCGCCGTCGCTTCACCGCCGCCGATGCACAGCGAAGCCACGCCGCGCTTGCCGCCGGTCTTCTTCAGCGCGCCCAGCAGGGTGACGATGATGCGCGCGCCCGAGGCGCCGATCGGGTGGCCCAGGGCGCAGGCGCCGCCGTGGATGTTGACTTTGCTGTGCGGGATGTCGAGGTCGCGCATGGCGGCCATCGGCACCGCGGCGAAGGCTTCGTTGATCTCGAAGAGGTCGACGTCGCTGGCCTTCCAGCCGGTCTTCTCGAACAGCTTCTTCATCGAGCCGATCGGCGCGGTGGTGAACAGGTTCGGTTCCTGGGCGTGGGTAGCGTGGCCGACGACGCGGGCGATCGGGGTCAGGCCGAGTTCTTTCGCGGTCGACTCGCGCATCATGACCAGCGCGGCGGCGCCGTCGTTGATCGACGAGGACGAGGCGGCGGTCACGGTGCCGTCCTTCTTGAAGGCGGGCTTGAGCGACGGGATCTTGTCGACCTTGGCCTTCAGCGGGCCCTCATCCTTTTCGATGACCTGCTCGCCCAGGCGGTTGGCGACGGTCACCGGCGCGACTTCCCATGCGAAGCTGCCGTCGTTGTTGGCGGCCTGCGCGCGCTTGACGGACTCGATCGCGAAGTTGTCCTGCTCTTCGCGCGAGAACTGGTAAGTCGCCACGCACTCTTCGGCGAAGGTACCCATCGAGCGGCCTTCGCCGGTCTTTTCGTTGCGCGAGTAGGCGTCCTCTAAACCGTCCAGCATCATGTGGTCGAACATCGGCGCGTGGCCGATGCGGTAGCCGCCGCGTGCCTTCGGGATCAGGTAGGGGGCATTGGTCATCGACTCCATGCCGCCGGCGACGATCACGTCGGCGCTGCCGGCCTTCAGGGCGTCGTAGCCGAAGATTGCGGCCTGCATCGCCGAGCCGCACATCTTGGAGAGGGTCACGGCGCCGGTCGACATCGGCAGGCCGGCCTTGATCAGCGCCTGGCGCGCCGGGGCCTGGCCCTGGCCGGCCATCAGGCAGTTGCCGAAGTAGACGTGTTCGACCTTGGACGGGTCGACGCCGGCGCGTTCGACGGCGGCCTTGATCGCCACCGCGCCCAGGTCGCTTGCGGTCTTCGAAGAGAAATCGCCCTGGAAGGCACCCATCGGGGTACGGGCTGCGCCGACGATAACGACTGGATCATTCATTGTAAGGTCTCCAAGTTGGAAGATGGCGGACTGGCCGCCGGGTTAAATGGGTGAAAACGGATCTGCTGCGGATACGGGAACACGTCCTCGACCACGCCGGCCTGGATGCGCTCCTTGTGCGACTGCCACCATGCGCGCGTGAGAAGGTCGGCGTGATGGCGCATGAAGACTGCGCGGATCTTCGGGTTCCCGAGCAGGAAGCGTTCGAACTGCTCGGGAAAGACGTCGTGCCGGCCGATCGGGTACCAGGGCTCGGCCGCCATCTCGTCCTCTTCGTTGCGCGGGGCCGGGATGTCGCGGAAATTGCAGTCGGTGAGGTACTCGATCTCGTCGTAGTCGTAGAACACGACGCGGCCGTGGCGGAGGTTTTGTCCCACCATGCCAAAATTCTTGTACAGCATATCGCCGGGGAAGATATTCGCGGCCACCAGGTCGCGGATCGCGTTGCCGTATTCGCGCACGCCGTGCTCGAGGCGGGCGTCGTCGCCGCTGCGCTCGGCCTCCTGCAGATACAGGTTCAGCGGCACCATGCGGCGCTCGATGTACAGGTGCTTGATGACGACGCGGTCGCCCTCGATCTCGAGCAGCGAGGGCGCGTCGCGCCGCAACTGGTCCAGTAGCTGCTCCGGGAAGCGCGCCAGCGGGAAGGCGACGTCCGAGTACTCCAGCGTGTCGGCCATGCGGCCCACGCGGTCGTGGTGCTTCACCAGCAGGTATTTTTCCTTGATCTGGGCGCGCGTGGTGTCCTTCGGCGGCGGATACCAGTCCTTGATCACCTTGAACACGTAGGGGAAGGACGGCAGCTCGAACACCAGCATCACCAGGCCGGGAATGCCGGGCGCGATGCGGAACTCGTCCGAGCTGTGCTTCAGGTGCTGCAGGAAGTCGCGGTAGAACAGGGTCTTGCCCTGTTTCTGCAGGCCGAGCACGGTGTAGAGCTCGCTCCTCGGCTTCTTCGGCATCAGGCTGCGCAGGAACTGCACATAGCTCGACGGGACTTCCATGTCGACCAGGAAGTAGGCGCGCGTGAACGAAAACAGGATCAGCACCTGTTCGGGTTCGGTGAGCACGGTGTCGAGGACCAGCCGCCCGGCGCGGTCGTGCAGGACCGGAATGACGAAGGGGACTTCGCGCGCGCCGTTGATGGCGCGGCCGACGATGTAGGCGCCCTTGTTGCGGAAGAACAGGCTCGATAGCACCTGCAGCTGCTGGTTCGGCTCCGCCTGGTCCAGTCCGAACTTCTCGACCATGCGGCGCTCGACCAGGGCGACGTCGCGGTCGAGGTCGGCGAACGGGCAGGCCAGCTGGAAATTGGTGACGATGCGGCGCAAAGCGAAACGCAGGCCGTCCACCCGCGGATAGTAGACGCGGTAGGTCGGCTGCGGTTCCTCGGTCTCGATATAGTCGGTCGAGACGGCCGGGCGCACGAACAGAAACTCGTTGCGGTAGTAGCGGCGGTGCAGGATGTGGCAGCTGACGGAGTTGAAGAAGCTTTCCGCCAGCTCGGGACGCTTGTGGCCGGTCAGCAGGCCAATGTAGTGGAGCTTGGTTTCGCGCCAGGTTTCGTCGTTGAAGTCCGCGGGCGCGTAGGCGTCCTCGAGGACGTGCACGCATTCCTGCACGCGCTTGTCGTAGAAGTCGATGCGCTCGCGCGCGGCGCGCTGGGCGGTACGCCAGTCGGCCTTCTCGAAATAGCCCTTGGCCGCCTGGCTGGCCTGGCGGAACAGCGAGTAATGGCGGTCGAAACCGTCCAGGATGGTCCGCGCGATGTCGAAGGCGATCTGCGACGAGAGCAGTTTGGGGAAACTTGCCTGGGTCATCGGTTTTCTGCGCGGTGGAGGGTGGACGGGGATATTGTAAGGCTGCGGTTTTGGTCGTGGGAGGACCCTGGTATTTCTACTATGACCGTTAGCTTTAAAGCCGTCGTTCGCGCGCAGGCGGGAACCCAAGTTTGGTTGATGTGCTACTAACCTAGATCCTCGCCTTCGCGGGGACGACGTTCATGAGCCGCGAGGACGACGTATTCGGGGTGCGGGCTGGCAGCGGTCGTTTCGACTCTATGCGCCAGCCCGCGTCTCCTCTCCGCTCTCTGCGTTGAAGCCTTTAGTGAATCAAGCCGTCTCGCCGAACAGCTCGCGGCCGATCAGCATGCGGCGGATTTCGCTGGTGCCGGCGCCGATTTCATACAGCTTGGCGTCGCGCCACAGGCGGCCGACCGGATACTCGTTGATGTAGCCATTGCCGCCCAGGGTCTGGATCGCTTCGCCGGCCATCCAGGTTGCCTTCTCGGCGCTGTACAGGATGGCGCCGGCGGCGTCCTTGCGCAGGGCGCGCACGGCGGCCGGGTTGTCGGCGCGGTCGCAGGCCTGGCCCACCGCGTAGACGTAGGCGCGGCAAGCCATCATGGTCGAATACATGTCGGCGATCTTGCCCTGCATGAGCTGGAATTCGCCGATCGCCTGGCCGAACTGTTTTCTTTCGTGGATATACGGCACGACCACGTCCATGCAGGCCGACATGATGCCCAGCGGGCCGCCGGACAGCACGGTGCGCTCGAAGTCCAGGCCCGACATCAGCACGTTGACGCCCTTGCCGACGCCGCCCAGCACGTTCTCGACCGGCACTTCGCAATCCTGGAACACCAGTTCGCCGGTGTGCGAGCCGCGCATGCCCAGCTTGTCCAGCTTCTGCGCGATCGAGAAGCCCTTGAAACCTTTCTCGATCAGGAAGGCGGTCATGCCGCGCGGGCCGGCGTCGATGTCGGTCTTGGCGTAGACGACCAGGGTGTCGGCGTCCGGACCGTTGGTGATCCACATCTTGGTGCCGTTCAGCACGTAGCGGTCGCCCTTCAGCTCGGCGCGCAGCTTCATGCTGACGACGTCGGAACCGGCGTTCGGCTCGGACATGGCCAGTGCGCCCACGTGTTCGCCCGAGATCAGCTTGGGCAGGTACTTGCGCTTCTGCTCTTCGTTGCCGTTGCGCTTGATCTGGTTCACGCACAGGTTCGAGTGGGCGCCGTAGGACAGGCCGACCGAGGCCGAGGCGCGCGAGATTTCTTCCATCGCGACGATGTGGGCCAGGTAGCCCATGTCGGCGCCGCCGTATTCCTCGCTCACGGTAATGCCCAGCAGGCCCAGCTCGCCCATCTTCTTCCACAAGTCCATCGGGAACTGGTCGGTACGGTCGATCTCGGCCGCGCGCGGGGCGATTTCGCTCGCCGCGAACTGTTGCACTGCTTCGCGCAGCGCGGCGATGTCTTCGCCGTGGTCAAAGGTCAAGCCTGGCAGATGCAGCATGTCGTCCTCTCGTGTCTCGTGTGTCGTTATGGCTGGATGGCCGATGTCTAGACCGGATGATAGCGCGGAGTGACGTTAACGTAAACGTCAAGCGGCACATGGCGTTGCTCTTTCCATGACGACAAGGTTTAGCCGCAAGCAGGACGTTTTGTCAGGCGGCGTCGCGCTGCGAATCGGCTGGTTGCGGCGCCGTGCCCGCCTCGGCCAGCAGGCGCCGGCATTCGTCCTCGTGGACGGCGATCTCGGCCAGCGACATCTCGATGTCGGCGCGCTGCTGCTCGAGGGTATCGCGCTGGTGGGCCAGGACGCCGAGGAAGCGGTTGATCTGGGCCACGGTGTCCTTTGGCGTTTCGTACATGTCGATGATGCTCTTGATCTCCGACAATGTCAGGCCCAGGCGCTTGCCGCGCAGGGTCAGCTTCAGGCGCGTGCGGTCGCGCGGGGTGTAGACGCGGTTGCGGCCGCCCTGGCCTTCGCGCATCGGGCTGAGCAGCCCCTGGTCTTCATAGAAGCGGATGGCGCGGGCGGTGATGTCGAATTCGCGTGCCAGTTCGGCGATGGTGTAGGTCGGGCCCATATTATTCTGCATAGTCGAAAATCACATAGAATCGCAGTCTGCGCTCTTGTTTCCGTTTACGTCAACGTCAATGTTGTATGCATTGTAGCCTGCGGCGCCCGCCCAACACGAAAGATTCTCCGCATGAACCTCCTCGAATCCCAGCTGTCCTATCCCTTCGGCGACGATATCCCGGCGCCCGGCACCGTGCACGAACTCGCGCCCGGCCTGCGCTGGCTGCGCATGCCGTTGCCCTTCGCCCTCGACCACATCAACCTGTGGCTGCTGGACGACCGCGCCGGCGAGCGGGACGGCTATGCACTGGTCGATTGCGGCGCCGGCACCGACGCTACCCGCGCCGCCTGGGAACAGGTGATCGCCGGGCCGATGGATGGCCGGCCGCTGCTGCGCGTGTTCGCGACCCATTGCCATCCGGACCACGTCGGCCTGTCCGGCTGGCTGTGCGAGCGTTTCGCGGCGCCGTTCTGGACCAGCGCCGCCGAGTTCGGCTTCGCGCGCATGATGGCGGCCGCGTTGCCGGGCGTGGACGGCCCGTCGGCGATTCCCCACTTCCAGCGCCATGGCCTGCTCGACGCCGGCCTGCTGGAGCAGATGCGGAGCCGCCGCAATTACTATCCGAGCCTGGTGCCGGCCGTGCCGCCGAGCTATACCCGGCTGCAGGATGGCCAGCGGGTGAGGATGGCCGGGCGCGAATGGCGCGTGATCACGGGCTTCGGCCACTCGCCCGAGCATGTGTCGCTGTATGCCGAGGAGGGCAGGATCCTGATCTCCGGCGACATGGTGCTGCCGCGCATCTCGACGAATGTCTCGGTGTTCGCGGTCGAGCCGGAAGGCGATCCGCTCACACAATATCTGTCTTCGCTCGACAAGTTCGCCGATCTCCCGGAAGACACCCTGGTGCTGCCCTCGCACGGCAAACCTTTCCGCGGCCTGCATGTGCGCATCCGGCAGTTGCGTGAACACCACGCCGCCCGGCTGGAAGAGGTGCGGGCCGCCTGCACCGAGCCGCGTTCCGCAGTTGACATTGTTCCGCTGATGTTCCGGCGCCAGCTCGACGCCCACCAGCTCAGCTTTGCGATCGGCGAGGCCCTGGCCCATCTGCATGCGCTCTGGTACGCCGGTATCCTCACGCGTGTAACCGGCGCCGACGGTGTCATCCGCTTCGGATTGGCCTGATTTCGGCCCCATTTCGCTTATATGATGTATTGCAGGCAAGCCTTGGGCTTGCCTTTTTCGTTTACACGACTGAAATCGTACAAGCAAACGTTTTCTTTTTCCTGTAGGATATTTTTCACACTTACCTATTCTCTTGGCCCAAAGCGCGATAATTGCTGGACAGCACTGTGAGAATTGGTCAATACTCACATGTTTGTTACTTTCAGACTTTTCATCTGTTACACAAGGTCTGAACCATGGAGAAACCATGACGGCCCTGCATGAACCACTAGTACCACCGATGAATTCGACCAACGAGCGCGAAAGCTTCAGCGAACGTCTGCAGCAAGCCTTGAAGAATGCCCATTACTCGCCGGACAGCCCGACGCGGCTGGCGCGCGAATTTAACATTCGCTTCGAAGGCCGGCCGATCACGGTCCACGCCGCGCGCAAATGGCTGGTCGGCGAAGCCATCCCGACCCAGGAAAAACTGCGCATGATCGCCCAGTGGCTGGGCGTGCCGGCCGACTGGCTGCGCTTCGGCGGCTCCGAAAACGCCCCGGCCGGCGGCGAAAGCGCCGACGCATCGGCCCGTTTCGAATCGGCCGACGTCAAGCTGATCGCCGACCTGCAGCGCCTGGACGAGCACCACAAGCAGCTGGCACGCGAGTTCATCCGCATGCTGGTGCGCATGAACCACCAGCCGAAGTAAGCCCTGCCTGTACGGCATCGCGGCCCGCCCGGAGCAGATCCGGCCGGGCCGTTGTCTATTTATTCTCTACTGCAATTTTTCTTCAACGGGACGGCACAAACTGCCGAGTCTCGCGCATAATCTACCTGCTACTGGCGCCCGCCAGCGTTATCGGTCATATAAGGATGCAGTGCCCTCATGATTAATAACTACAGCAGTACCGCGCAGTTGAAAGACCTCATGACAGCGCCGCCGATGACGGCGGCACAACACGCAGAAATCATGCGCAAACGTAACGAGCAGCGCAGAAAAATCGAAGACGCAAGAGAAGCAAGGAAGGCAGAGCAGGAGCGCTACGGAGAACCCCGCTGAGTACGTAGTCAGGCGGCGTCGTTCTTCATGCCCGCCCAGCGCGGCGCGAGCTCGTTCTCGATGCCCAGCAGGTCGATGCCGCGCGCGACCGTGTGGTCGACCATCTCGGCGATGCTGCCCGGGTTGTTGTAGAAGCTCGGCAGGGGCGGGAACACGATGCCGCCCATCTCGGTGACGGCCGTCATATTGCGCAGGTGCGCCAGGTTGAACGGCGTCTCGCGCACCATCAGCACCAGGCGCCGGCGTTCCTTCAGGATCACGTCGGCCGCGCGTGCGATCAGATTGTCCGACAGCCCATGCGCCACCGCGGCCAGGGTCTTCATCGAACAGGGTGCGATCACCATGCCGTCGGTCTGGAAGGAGCCGCTGGCAATGGAGGCGCCGATCTCGCGGTTCTTGTGCACCACATGGGCGAGCGCTTCCACGTCGCGCCGTTGCAGGCCGACTTCCTGATGCAGGGTGAGGGAAGCGGCGTCGGAAATGACCAGGTGGGTCTCGACGCCGGGAATTGCGCGCAGCCGCTCGAGCAGCCGCACGCCGTAGACCGCGCCGGTCGCGCCGGTGATGGCGACGATGATCCGCCGGTCGCCACCGCGGCGGGGGCGATCAGCCATTCTTTTTCAGCAGGGCCTGCAGTTCGCCCGATTCGTACATCTCGGTCATGATGTCCGAGCCGCCGACGAATTCGCCGTTCACATACAGTTGCGGGACGGTCGGCCAGTTCGAGAATTCCTTGATGCCCTGGCGGACTTCCGCATCATCCAGCACGTTCACGGTGGCGATGTTGTCGACGCCGCAGGCTTTCAGGATCTGGATGGCGCGGCCGGAAAAGCCGCATTGCGGGAACTGGGCGGTGCCCTTCATGAACAGCACGACCGGCGTGTTGGTCACGGTTTCTTTGATCCAGTTTTGTACGTCGCTCATTTGGTTTTGCCTTCGGTAGGAAATGGGGTGGATGGCGGCATTTTATAAGAAAAGCCGGACGTATGTAGGGCGGGCACTCCGTGCCCGCGCGGGTAAGAATACGCAGAGGTCACGCGTGGGCACGGGGTGCCCACCCTACAAGGTGCTTGCCGAGGCAGACGGCTTCGGGCTTGCCGACATACTTGCCATAGTTGGGAATGACAAGATAGCCATGCTTCTCGTAAAACCCCACTGCCCGCCCGTTTACCCTGCGCGTCTCCAGCCAGGCTTCGGTGTAGCCGAAGGCTAAAGCCTGCCGTTCCAGTGCCGCCAATACGAAGCGTCCGGCGCCGCTGCCGGGCCGCGCATACATCCGCTTCAACTCGGCCACGCCATCGGCCAGCGGCCGCAGCGCCCCGCTCTCGGGGCTGTCCGGATCGGCGGGCGTGACGGCGAACACGCGCGGCTTACTTCTTCAGCTTGGCAAACGCCGCCGCCATCGCGCCGCCGCCCGGCGCCGCCGGACGTTCCTGGCGCTGCTGGTGCTTGTTTTGGTGATCGGCCAGGCGCTTGCGATCGTCGCGGTCGCCGCGCTGCTGCGGCTGCGAGCCTGCCTGCGGTGCGGAATCCGACAAACGCATGGTCAGCGCGATGCGCTTGCGCTTGACGTCGACTTCCAGCACTTTCACTTTCACGACCTGGCCGGCCTTCACCACCGTGTGCGGATCCTTGACGAAGGTGTTCGACAGCGCCGAGATGTGCACCAGGCCGTCCTGGTGCACGCCGATGTCGACGAAGGCGCCGAAGGCGGCGACGTTGGTCACCACGCCTTCCAGGATCATGTCCGGGCGCAGGTCCGAGATCTCTTCCACGCCTTCCTTGAAGGTGGCGGTGGTGAATTCCGGACGCGGGTCGCGGCCCGGCTTTTCCAGTTCCTTCAGGATGTCGCTGACGGTCGGCACGCCGAATTTCTCGTCCGCGTACTTGGCCGGGTTCAGGGTCTTGACCAGCGAGCCGTCGCCGATCACGCTCTTGATGTCGCGCTTGATGTCGGCCAGGATCTTCTCGACCACCGGATAGGACTCCGGGTGCACCGCCGAGGCGTCTAGTGGATTGTCGCCGTTCATCACGCGCAGGAAGCCGGCGGCCAGTTCAAAGGTCTTGTCGCCCAGGCGCGGAACATTCCGTAAAGCCGCGCGCGAGGAAAACGCACCCTTCATGTCGCGATAGGTGACGATGCTCTGGGCCACGCTGCTTGACAAGCCGGACACGCGCGCCAGCAGCGGCGCCGAGGCCGTGTTGACGTCCACGCCGACCGCGTTCACGCAATCCTCGACCACGGCGTCGAGCTGGCGCGCCAGCTGGGTCTGGGAAACGTCGTGCTGGTACTGGCCGACGCCGATCGATTTCGGATCGATTTTCACCAGCTCGGCCAGCGGATCCTGCAGGCGGCGCGCGATCGAGACCGCGCCACGCAGCGAGACGTCCAGCTCCGGCAGCTCGCGCGAGGCGAATTCCGAAGCCGAATATACCGAGGCGCCGGCTTCCGACACCACGATCTTGGTCAGTTTCAGTTCCGGACGCTGCTTGATCAGGTCCTGGGCCAGTTTATCGGTCTCGCGCGAGGCGGTGCCGTTGCCGATCGAGATCAGGGATACGTTGTGCCTGGCGGCCAGCTGGCCCAGCACGTGCAGCGAGCCGTCCCAGTCGTTGCGCGGCGCGTGCGGGTAGATGGTGGCGGTGTCGACCACCTTGCCGGTGGCGTCGACCACGGCCACTTTCACGCCGGTACGCAGGCCCGGGTCCAGGCCCATGGTGGCGCGCGGACCGGCCGGCGCCGCCAGCAGCAGGTCCTTCAGGTTGCGTGCGAAGACGTGGATGGCATCGCTCTCCGCCTTGTCGCGCAGCAGGCCCATCAGCTCGGTCTCGATGTACATGAAGCTTTTCACGCGCCAGGTCCAGCGCGCGGTGTCGAGCAGCCATTTGTCGGCCGGACGTCCGGCGCCCTTGATGCCGAAGCGGGCCGCGATCCGGCTCTCGCAGGGATTGTGCGGCGCGTCCCATTTCGGCTTTTCTTCTTCGCTGTCGAGGCGCAGGGTGACGTCCAGGATGCCTTCGCGGCGGCCGCGCATCAGCGCCAGCGCGCGGTGCGAGGGCACGGTCGACAGCGGTTCCGAGTAATCGAAGTAGTCGGCGAACTTCTCGCCTTCTTCCTGCTTGCCCTCGACGACTTTCGATTCGACCACGCCGTGTTCCTGCACGTATTCGCGCAGCGATTGCAGCAGTTCGGCATCCTCGGCGAAGCGCTCCATCAGGATCTGGCGTGCGCCGTCCAGCGCCGCCTTGCTGTCCGCCACGCCGGGATTGTTGACGCCGTCGGCATTGGTGAAGGCTTCGCGCAGGTATTGGGTGGCCACTTCTTCCGGATTCTGCGACGGGTCGGCCAGCAGGGAATCGGCCAGCGGGGCCAGGCCGGCTTCGATCGCGATCTGGGCCTTGGTGCGGCGTTTCTGCTTGTAGGGCAGATAGAGGTCTTCCAGGCGGGTCTTGTCTTCCGCATGGGTGATGGCGTCGAGCAGTTCCGGCGTCATCTTGTTCTGCTCGGTAATCGAGGCGATCACCGAGGCGCGGCGGTCTTCCAGCTCGCGCAGGTAGCGCAGGCGCTCTTCCAGCAGGCGCAGCTGGATGTCGTCGAGGCCGCCGGTGGCTTCCTTGCGGTAGCGGGCGATGAAGGGGACTGTGGCGCCTTCGTCGAGCAGGGCGACGGCAGCAGCCACCTGGACCGGTTTGGCGGACAGTTCTTGGGCGAGGCGTTGTTCGATCGAAGGCAGCATGGTACGGAAATCAGTGGGTCAGACAGGCAATGATACGCAAACCCGACGGATGCGCCAGTCTTGACAGTTGTTGTCCACCAAATTATTGGCCGTGCTCGTTCGTGTGGGGGTGGTGCAAAAGCGCGGAAGCGTGTAACTTTTCTCTCTTTTGCTTTCTTTCGGCCGGTAAAGATTTCTCGGCAAGGTGCGATTCCGAACAAAACAGAACGGACCGCATGAAGGATAATATCGGTTGTTGTTTTTTTTCATACAGACTCGTGAGACCCATGCACACAGTTGATCTTCATCGCGACGACACCAGCGAGGCACCTCCGGCTAGAGCGCCAGCACGCGCGCCAGCCCTGCCTGCCCCGGTGTTGAGCTGGCTGCAAAGGGTCGAAGCGGCAGCACATCCCCAGCCCAAGCTGACCGCGGAAGTCGCCGACCCCAAAGCTGTCCAGTACAAATTCGTTTATGTCATGGCCCCGACCAGCGGCGGCCGTCACGTCGCGGTGTGCCTGTGCAAGGCGCGCCTGCGTCCGAACGGCGACGTGGCCGCCGCCAGCCCGGTGGGCGAAGTGTTTTCCCTGCTGTCGGCGCCGCCGGCTTACCTGGAGGGCGACGACGAAGACCTGGTTCGTTTCTTTATTGCAATGCGCAGCGGGTCGAACCAGAGCACCAGCGCCACCGAGCCGAAGGGCAAAGTGGGCGCCATCCTGCTGGAGCAATTGCTCGCGCAGGGCAAGCTGCTGTGGGCGAACTCCTGGTCCGACATGACCAACGGCCTGCTGTACCCATTGCAGCAGGGACCGGTACGCAAGGCCAGCCTGGCCTGGCGCGACGAGGGCCGTACGGCCAAGCTCGGCTGGTCGGTGGAGCCGGCCAAGGGCGCGACCCATGCCGGCGCCGACCTGGTCGATTACATGCTGCCGACCGATCCGCCGTGGTACATCGACAACCTGTCCTGCGGTCCCCTCGAGCTGAACCGTGGCGGCATCGACATCTCGCTGGCCGAGCTGCAGGCCCTGGTGGCGCAAGCCCCGGCGCTGGGCGGCAACGACAAGAAGCGCGTCTCGCAGTTGCTGCTGGCGCACGGCCTGCAACAGCTGATGCCGCTGCCGCAGCCGCTCACCCAGCGCCTGCGCGACGACGTCAAGCCGGTGCCCCACCTGCTGCTGGACGCGCTTCCCGTGGCCGAGGGCAATGGCCAGCGCTGGCAGGACTTCGCCGTCCTGTCCTTCGACTATGACGGCCAGCGCATCTCCTTCGACCCGGCCCAGCGCGTGGTGCGCCAGATCGGCGACGTCACCGAGATCATCGCCCGCGACGAAGCCGCCGAGGCCAAGGCGCTCGACATCCTCAACAAGATGGGCTTCCGCAAGCCGGCCACGACGCCGCTGAGCTCGCTGTCCGGCGCGCTGCTGCTGGACGGCCAGGCGCAGTGGCTGCGCTTTGCCGGCAACGACCTCGAATCGCTGACCGATCTCGGCTGGCAGGTGCAGAAATCGGCCAAGTACCGCTACGACGTGGTGCCGGTCGAAGACTGGTATGCCGACATCGACGAGCCGATCGAGGCCGGCAATGCCTGGTTCGAGCTGGAGCTGGGCATCGTCGTCAACCGCAAGCGGGTGCCGCTGCTGCCGGTGCTGGTCCAGCTGATCCGCAGCGCACCGCTGGATTTCAATCCGGAAGTGCTGGCGGTACACACCGAGGCCGACCAGATGCTGGCGACCCTGCCCGACGGCCTGCGCGTGGCGCTGCCCTGGGGCCGCGTGAAGCCCATCCTGTCGACCCTGGGCGAGCTGTATTTCAACGACAAGATCAAGTCCAGGGTGCGCCTGTCGACCCTGGACGCGGCGCGCCTGGAAGAGCTGGCCCGCGGCGCCGAGTTCACCTGGACCGGCGGCGAACGCCTGCGCGAGACCGGCCGCAAGCTGAGCCAGTTCGGCAAGGTCAAGAAAGTCGATGCGCCGAAAGGCCTGCAGGCGACCCTGCGCGACTACCAGCTCGACGGTCTGGCCTGGATGCAATTCCTGCGCGAATACGACCTGGGCGGCATCCTGGCCGACGACATGGGCCTCGGTAAAACCGTGCAGACCATCGCCCACATCCTGACGGAAAAGGAAGCGGGCCGCCTGACCAGCCCGGCGCTGGTGATCGCGCCGACCAGCCTCATGATGAACTGGATGGAAGAAGCCGCGCGCTTCGCCCCCAGCCTGAAGGTGTTGTTGCTGCAAGGTAAGGAACGCATGGAGCTGTTCGACCAGATCGACGGCGCCGACATCGTGCTGACCACCTACGCCCTGCTGCCGCGCGACGAGGAAAAGCTGCGCGAGCACCAGTATCACCTGGTGATCCTGGACGAATCGCACTACATCAAGAACACCCGCTCGAAGGCGGCGCAGACGGCCGGCTCGCTGAACGCGCGCCACCGTCTCTGCCTGTCCGGCACGCCGCTGGAAAACCACCTGGGCGAGCTGTGGTCGCAGTTCCACTTCCTGCTGCCGGGCCTGCTCGGCGACGAGAAGACCTTCAACAGCCAGTTCCGCCATCCGATCGAACGCCAGGACGATCCGGTGCGCCGCACCCTCCTCAATCGCCGCATCAGGCCTTTCCTGCTGCGCCGTACCAAGGACCACGTGGCCAAGGAATTGCCGGAAAAGACCGAGATGATCCGCCGCATCGAGCTCAGCGGTCCGCAGCGCGACCTCTACGAGACCGTGCGCCTGGCGATGGACAAGAAGGTGCGCGAGGAGATCGACCGCAAGGGCGTGGCGCGCAGCCAGATCGTGATCCTGGAAGCGCTGCTGAAACTGCGCCAGGTCTGCTGCGACCCGCGCCTGGTGAAAGCCATGCCGTCGCGCAAGAACACGGCGGCGGTATCGGCCAAGCTGACCGACCTGATGCAGATGATCGACGACCTGCTGGGCGAGGGCCGCAAGATCCTGGTGTTCTCGCAGTTCACCAGCATGCTGGCCCTGATCGAGGAAGAGCTGGAAGCGCGCGGCATCCGCTATGCGCTGCTGACCGGCGAAACCCGCGACCGCTCGGCCCAGGTGGCCGCCTTCCAGCAGGGCGCGGTGCCGATCTTCCTGATCAGCCTGAAGGCCGGCGGCGTCGGCCTGAACCTGACCGCGGCCGACACCGTGATTCACTACGACCCATGGTGGAACCCGGCAGCCGAAAACCAGGCCACCGACCGCGCCTGGCGCATCGGCCAGGACAAGCCGGTGTTCGTCTACAAGCTGATTGCGAAAGGCACGCTGGAAGAGAAGATCCAGCTGCTGCAGCAGAAGAAGTCGGAACTGGCGCAGTCGATCCTGTCCGAAGGCGAGTCGCAGAAGATGGCGTTGACGCAGGAAGACTTGCAGGCGATTTTTGCGCCGCTGGAAGACTAAAAATACCGTCGTCCCCGCGTAGGCGGGGGACCCAAGTTTGTACGCGTTTCGATAGCGCAAGCAGAACCTGGGGCCTCGCGCAGCGAGGCGCCTGCGCGGGGACGACGTTGTTTCTGCGGCGTTTCTGCGTCGTTATGCACCGCGAATACCCAAAAGCAACATCTTAGAGTCACTGTTCTATACAAATGACTAAACAGGGCACTATACTTCACGACTGAACATACTTTGGTGAAGGGTTCCATGGCCCGCAACGCCCACCTTCCTCTGTCTGGCCGTGCGGAGCCGGCGAACACCCTGGCGACGGCCGAGGCCTTCCGTAGCATTGCCGAGCTCGGCGGCGACCTGGCCTTCATCCTCGATTGCGCCAGCGGTCTGCCTGTCTATATCAGTCCAAACGTCAACGAAATGCTGGGTTATGGCGTTCTGGATGTTCATGAACATTTATCAACAAATATGGAAGGTCCGCTGGCAGCCTTGTGCGCCGGCTTGCAGGAGCGCCTGCGCCGCTTCGCCGCGGGCGACGGTTCGCGCCTGCGCGTGGTGCGCGAGTTCGACATCCTGCGGCCGGACGGCCGGGAAGTGCCGGTGGAAGTGATCTCGACCCTGCTGCTGGACGAGGCGGGCAGGGCGCAGGCGCTGGCCGGCCTGGTGCGCGACCAGTCCGCGCGGCGGGAGCGCGAACGCGAGCAGAAGCGCTTCGCCAGCATGCTGAACCATGAGTTCCGCACGCCGCTGTCGACCATCGACGGCGCCATCCAGCGGCTGGAAGCGACCAATACGAAAGCCGACGAGCCGACGCGCCAGCGCTACCGCAAGATCGCGACCGCGACCGACCGCCTGATCGCGATGCTGGACGACTATCTGTCGCCGGAACGGATGGCGGCACTGGGGCGCCAGCGCCAGGAAAAATCGGTGGCGCCGCGCCTGCTGCTGGAAGAAGTGGTGGCGCAGGCGCGCGTGGCCGGCAGGAAGGTGGCGCTGGAGGCGGACGAGCTGCCGGCCCAGCTGCGCGGCGAGCCCGCCGGCCTGCGCCTGGCGCTGAAGATGTTGCTCGAGAACGCGCTGCGCTATACGCCGGCCGATACCGCCCTCACGGTGCTGGGACGGCGCACGGGGAACGGCGTCGAGCTGGCGCTGCGCGATGCGGGGGCGGGCGTGCCGCCGGCCGACCTGCCGCGCATCTTCGACAAGGGCTATCGCGGCAGCAATGCCGCCGGCCTGCCGGGCAGCGGCCTGGGCCTGTACATGGCGCGCTCCGTCGTCGAAGTGCACGGCGGCACGCTGGAGCATGCGGCGGCGCCGGAAGGCGGGGCCGAATTCCGCCTGTGGCTCCCGGTACAAGATGCGCCGGGGAAAGGTCTTGCTTCCTGACAGACCAGCAGTGATAATCGGGACGGCCTACGGGTAGCCACCCGACCAAAAAGAGACCGGGAAAAACAAATAAAGACATGGCCAACCCATGACGCAAATACTGATTGTTGAAGACAATGGCGAATACGCCGGCGACATGGCCGACTTCCTCAAGGAACTTGGCCATGACGTCACGATCGCGACCACCGCCGGCGACATGTGGGCGGCGCTGACCCGCACGCCCGCCGCCGTGGTGGTGCTCGACCTCGGCTTGCCGGACGAAGACGGGTTCAACGTCATCCCGCGGATGCGCCAGCTGTATCCGGAGATCGGCCTGCTGGTCCTGACCGGGCGGGTCGCGTTCGACAACCGCATCCTCGGCCTGCGCCTGGGCGCGGACCACTACCTCACCAAGCCGATCAAGTTCCCCGAGCTGGCCGCCCACATCGAGGCGCTGGACCGCCGCGTGCGTCCGCAAGAACCGGCCCCGGCGCCGAGCAAGTGGACCTTGCGCGTGTCCGCCCGCCAGCTCGAGCTGATGGGCAAGGTCATCGACCTGACGGAAAAGGAGTGCAATTTCCTGCACCTGCTGACGATCAACACCCGGCCGGTGCCGCGCCAGGTGATCGTGGCCGGCATGGGCGGCGACGATCCGGACGCCAGCCGCCGCGTCGACATGCTGGTCTACCGCTTGCGCAAGAAGGCGCGCACCGGCCTCGGCCAGGACTTGCCGCTGCGCAGTGCCTACGGCGAAGGCTACAGCCTGTCGGCCGGCTTCACGCTGGCCTGAAACCCTCGAGCGCATGAGGCGCAAGACCTGGCTCCTGCTTGCATGCGCGGCTGGCGCCGGCGTCCTGCTGGCCTGGCAGTCGCTGCGCCAGGAAGCTGACGGGAATCCGTCAACCTGCAGCGCTTCGACGGAAAAGTTCATGGCCTCGCTTGCGCCGGGGATGCCTTATCCCGAGGTCGTGAAGGAAATCCAGCACAGGAAGCTGCGCTACGAGGCGCCCGAACCGCTGCCGGGGTACGACGCCGACGATACACGCCGGCTGTACGTGAGGCTCAGGGAAACCGGTTTCCTGGTCAGCCGGCGCGAGGATGTCCGCGTCGAATTCGACAGCGCCAGGAAATTGGCCCGGCTCGACTGCATGGTCATCTTCAGCCGACCCTGATACCCTAGGCTGCCGATCGCGCGCATGGAGGCAATCCGCCATGAAGTTTCCCTGCCCCTGGGAAGAAGTCGACGGTTTCACCAGCCTGGTCGAATTCCGCAGCTTCGAATGCTGGATGACCGGGCAGGTCAGCGGTGGCCTGGCCAGGCAGGTGCCGGTGGCCGTTCCCTACCGCCACGGCGATGGCGGCGGCGGCATCGTGCTGGTCGAGGTCTGGTATCTGCACCTGCAGAGCCGCGAAACCTGGCGCCTGGTATGGCCGGAGCCCCCTTTCGACGGCATTTTCAAGAAAATCCGATAATTAGGGACATGGTAATGCATTTTTTCCGTGTGCGCGGATATAATCGGGGACATAGTCAAATCCCGATACCGCCATGGCCCGCCAACCCCGCCTGATCCTGCCGAACCAGCCGCACCTGATCCTCCAGCGCGGCAACGACAACCAGCCCATCTTCCGCGACGACGAAGACCAGGAGCGCTTCCACGACTGGCTGAAGGAGTGCGCGCGGCTGTACAAGGTGGCGGTCCACGCCTGGGTCCTGATGCCGAATCACGTCATCCTGCTGGCCACACCCGCGGACGAAGACGGCCTGGCGCTGATGATGCAGAAGGTCGGCCGCCATTACGTTCCCTGGTTCAACAGCAAGTACGGCCGCTCGGGCACGCTGTTCCAGGGCCGCTTCCGCACCTCGCTGGTCGACGCCCCGCACTACCTGCTGGCGGCAAGCCGCTACCTCGAGCTGGCGCCGGTGCTCGCCCAGCTGGCGCCGGAACCGGCCGACTACCGCTGGTCCAGCTATGCCCACCACGCCGGCCTGCGGTCCGATACCCTGGTCACCGACCACATGCTGTACTGGGGACTCGGCAACACGCCCTTCCAGCGCGAAGCCGCCTACATCGAACTGGTGCAGCAGGGCTATGGCAGCGAGGAGGGGGAACTGATCGGCGGCGCGCTGGCCAAGGGCGCGCCGGTGGGCTCCCATGCCTTCAAGGTTGAGCTCGAAAAAAAGACCAAACGGCAGATTCTGCCAGCCAAGCGTGGACGCCCCTTCAAGACCAGGCAGCCGGAAGAGCTGCTCGACTGAGTCGTCGATTTCCAGCAATCCATTGATTTAAAAAGCATTTTGGTAGCGGAGATGCCGCTGGTGTACGCGTTATTACTATGTCCCTATTTATTTTGAAGGTAAAAGTTTCCAAATTTAATTCGACTCCGACCCTAATTGTTGTGATTGATGTTTACTTGACTCTGCTCTATTCTCGGCCTTCACTTCTTCAAAAATGCCGTGGAGTCCCTCATGATTGCCCAAGGTTTATACGATCCCGCCAATGAACACGATGCCTGCGGCGTCGGTTTCATCGCCCACATCAAGGGCAACAAGAGTCATTCGATTATTGAACAGGGTCTGCTGATCCTGAAGAACCTGGACCACCGCGGTGCGGTCGGCGCCGATGCGCTGATGGGCGACGGCGCCGGCATCCTGATCCAGATCCCCGACCAGTACTACCGCGACGAGATGGCCAGGCAGGGCGTCGAGCTGCCGCCGCCCGGCGAATACGGCGTCGGCATGATCTTCCTGCCGAAGGAACACGCCTCGCGCATCGCCTGCGAACAGGAAATCGAGCGCGCCGTGCGCGCCGAAGGCCAGGTCGTGTTGGGCTGGCGCAACGTGCCGGTCGACGAGACCATGCCGATGTCGCCGACCGTGCGCGCCAAGGAACCGGTGATCCGCCAGATCTTCATCGGCCGCGGTCCCGACGTCATGGTCACCGACGCGCTCGAGCGCAAGCTGTACGTGATCCGCAAATCGTCCGGCCACGCGATCCAGGCCCTGAAACTCATCCACGGCAAGGAATTCTTCGTGCCCTCGATGTCGGCCCGTACCGTCGTCTACAAGGGCCTGCTGCTGGCCGACCAGGTCGGCGTCTACTACCGCGACCTGCAGGACCCGCGCTGCGTCTCGGCCCTGGCCCTGGTGCACCAGCGCTTCTCGACCAACACCTTCCCGGAATGGCCGCTGGCCCACCCCTACCGCCTGATCGCCCACAACGGCGAGATCAACACCGTCAAGGGCAACTTCAACTGGACCCGCGCCCGCGAAGGCATGATGAAGTCGGCCGTGCTGGGCGAAGACCTGAACAAGCTGTTCCCGCTGATCTATGAAGGCCAGTCGGACACCGCCTGCTTCGACAACGCGCTGGAACTGCTGGTGATGGCCGGCTACCCGATCGCCCAGGCGATGATGATGATGATTCCGGAAGCGTGGGAAAACCATGCGACCATGGACGAGAACCGCCGCGCCTTCTACGAATACCACGCCGCGATGATGGAGCCGTGGGACGGCCCGGCCGCGATGGCCTTCACCGACGGCCGCCACATCGGCGGCACCCTCGACCGCAACGGCCTGCGTCCGGCGCGCTACGTCGTCACCGACGACGACCTGGTGGTGATGGCTTCCGAGTCCGGCGTGCTGCCGATCCCGGAATCGCGCATCGTCAAGAAATGGCGCCTGCAGCCGGGCAAGATGTTCCTGATCGACCTCGAAGCCGGCCGCATCATCGACGACAAGGAACTGAAGGACACCTACTCGAACGCCAAGCCGTACAAGGCCTGGATCAAGTCGGTGCGCATCAAGCTCAACGAAATCAAGGTCACCGACAGCCAGCTCGCCCACAGCCGCGTGAAGGATACGCCGGCCCAGGGAGAGAAGGCGGCGATCTCGCTGCTGGACCGCCAGCAGTCCTTCGGTTACACCCAGGAAGACCTGAAGTTCCTGATGGCGCCGATGGCGGTGCTGGGCGAGGAAGCCACCGGCTCGATGGGCAACGACTCGCCGCTGGCGGTGATGTCGAACAAGCTCAAGCCGCTGTACTCCTACTTCAAGCAGCTGTTTGCGCAGGTGACGAACCCGCCGATCGACCCGATCCGCGAAAGCATGGTGATGTCGCTGGTGTCCTTCATCGGCCCGAAGCCGAACCTGCTGGACACGAACAACGTGAACCCGCCGATGCGCCTCGAAGTCTCGCAGCCGATCCTCGGTTTCGACGACATGGCGCGCCTGCGCTCGATCAGCCTGCACACCGGCGGCAAGTTCAAGTCCTATGAGCTGAACATCTGCTACCCGACCAGCTGGGGCAAGGAGGGCATCGAAGCCTCGCTGGCCTCGCTGTGCGCGGAAGCCGTGGACGCGGTCAAGTCCGGCCACAACATCCTGATYGTCTCGGACCGCGCGATGTCGGCCGAGCAGGTCGCGATCCCGGCCCTGCTGGCCACCTCGGCGATCCACCAGCACCTGGTGATGCGCGGCCTGCGCGCCTCGACCGGCCTGGTGGTCGAAACCGGTTCGGCCCGCGAAACCCACCACTTCGCCCTGCTGGCCGGCTATGGCGCCGAAGCCGTGCACCCCTACCTGGCGCTGGAGACCCTGGTCGACCTGGCGGCCCACCTGCCGAAGGCGATGTCGCCGCAGGACGCGACCTACAACTACACCAAGGCGGTCGGCAAGGGCCTGATGAAGGTGATGTCGAAGATGGGCATCTCGACCTATATGTCCTACTGCGGCGCCCAGATCTTCGAAGCCGTGGGCCTGAACAAGTCGCTGGTCGACAAATACTTCCGCGGCACCTCGTCGACGGTGGAAGGCATCGGCCTGTTCGAAGTGGCCGAGGAAGCGCTGCGCCTGCACCACCTGGCCTTCGGCAAGGACCCGGTGCTGGCCAACAGCCTGGACGTCGGCGGCGAATACGCCTTCCGCGTGCGCGGCGAAGACCACTTGTGGACTCCGGACGCGATCGCCAAGCTGCAGCACTCGACCCGCGCCAACAACTTCAACACGTATAAAGAGTACGCCCAGATCATCAACGACCAGAGCAAGCGTCACCTGACCCTGCGCGGCCTGATGGAATTCAAGATCGACCCGGCCAAGGCGATCCCGCTGGGCGAAGTCGAACCGGCCAAGGAAATCGTCAAGCGCTTCGCCACCGGTGCGATGTCGCTCGGTTCGATCTCGACCGAAGCCCACGCGACGCTCGCCATCGCCATGAACCGCATCGGCGGCAAGAGCAATACCGGCGAAGGCGGCGAAGATCCGCGCCGCTACATGGGCGAGTTCAAGGGCATCAAGATCGCCAAGGGCGAGACCCTGGCCTCGATCCTGGGCTCGGACCGCGTGGTTGCCGACATCCCGCTGCAGGAAGGCGATTCGCTGCGCTCGAAGATCAAGCAGGTGGCTTCCGGCCGCTTCGGCGTCAGCGCCGAGTACCTGGCGTCGGCCGACCAGATCCAGATCAAGATGGCGCAAGGCGCCAAGCCGGGCGAAGGCGGCCAGCTGCCGGGCCACAAGGTGTCCGAGTACATCGCGTCGCTGCGCGTGTCGGTGCCGGGTGTCGGCCTGATCTCGCCGCCGCCGCACCACGACATCTACTCGATCGAAGACCTGGCGCAGCTGATCCACGACCTGAAGAACGCCAACCCGAACGCGTCGATCTCGGTGAAGCTGGTGTCGGAAGTCGGCATCGGCACCGTTGCCGCCGGCGTCTCGAAGGCCAAGGCCGACCACGTGGTCGTCGCCGGCCATGACGGCGGCACCGGCGCCTCGCCGCTGTCGTCGGTGAAGCATGCCGGCACGCCGTGGGAACTGGGCCTCGCCGAGACCCAGCAGACCCTGGTGCTGAACGGCCTGCGCAGCCGCATCCGCGTGCAGGCCGACGGCCAGATGCGCACCGGCCGCGACGTCGTCATCGCCGCCCTGCTGGGTGCCGACGAAATCGGCTTCGCCACCGCGCCGCTGGTGGTCGAGGGCTGCATCATGATGCGCAAGTGCCACCTGAACACCTGCCCGGTGGGCGTGGCGACCCAGGACCCGGAGCTGCGCGCCAAGTTCCAGGGTAAGCCGGAACACGTGGTGAACTACTTCTTCTTCGTTGCCGAGGAAGCGCGCCAGATCATGGCCCAGCTGGGCATCCGCACTTACGACGAGCTGATCGGCCGCGCCGACCTGCTCGACCAGAGCCGCGCCGTCACCCACTGGAAGGCGCAGGGCCTGGACTTCAGCAATATCTTCTACCAGCCGAAGGCCGCCAGCCCGCAGGCCCTGCTGCACAGCGAAGGCCAGGACCACGGCCTCGACAAGGCACTCGACCACAAGCTGATCGCCCAGGCCAAGCCGGCGCTGGAGCGCGGCGAGCGCGTGTCCTTCATCTCGCCGGTGCGCAACGTCAACCGCACGGTCGGCACCATGCTGTCGGGTGAAGTCGCCAAGCGCTACGGCCATGCCGGCCTGCCGGACGATACCATCCACATCCAGCTGCAGGGCACGGCGGGCCAGTCGGCCGCGGCCTTCCTGGCGGCCGGCATCACGATCGACCTGGTGGGCGAGGGCAACGACTACGTGGGTAAAGGTTTGTCGGGCGGCCGCATCATCGTGCGTCCGAATACCGAGTTCCGCGGCTGGGCGGTCGACAACATCATCGTCGGCAACACGGTGCTGTACGGCGCCATCGCCGGCGAAGCCTTCTTCAACGGCGTGGCCGGCGAACGCTTCGCGGTGCGTAACTCGGGCGCGACGGCCATCGTCGAAGGCCTGGGCGACCACGGCTGCGAATACATGACCGGCGGTACCGTGGTCGTGCTGGGCGACACCGGCCGCAACTTCGCAGCCGGCATGTCGGGCGGCGTGGCTTACGTGTACGACCCGAAGGGCGAGTTCGAGCAAAAGTGCAACACGACGATGGTCAACCTGGAGCGCGTGCTGTCCACCAAGGAGCAGGGCGACAAGTCGTCCTGGCACGCCCAGACCCGCCACGGCGAGCGCGAGTCGGACGAAGCGATCCTGAAGCGCCTGATCGAACGCCACTTCAAGCACACCGGCTCGACCCGCGCCCGCAACCTGCTGGACGACTGGGCCACCAGCCGCGGCAAGTTCGTGAAGGTCTTCCCGACCGAATACAAGCGCGCGCTGGAGGAGATGCACAACTCCAGCATGGAAGAGGCGAACGACAAGATCGAGTTGGCTGCCTGAATACCGTCGTTCCCGCGAAGGCGGGAATCCAAGTTCTGCGAGCGCTGACGATACGCGTGCAAACTTGGACCCCCGCCTGCGCGGGGGCGACGGCTGAATCGACGGAATTGATAAGGAAAATATTGTGGGTAAAATCACCGGCTTCATGGAATTTCAGCGCCAGGAAGAAGACCACCTGGAACCCGCCGCGCGCCTGAAGAACTACAAGGAATTCACGCTGACGCTCACCAACGAGCAGGCCAAGGTGCAGGGCGCGCGCTGCATGGATTGCGGCATCCCCTTCTGTAACACGGGCTGCCCGGTCAACAACCTGATCCCCGACTGGAACGACCTGGTCTATCACGGCAACTACCGCAACGCCGTCGAGAACCTCCATTCGACCAACAACTTCCCGGAATTCACGGGCCGGATCTGCCCCGCACCCTGCGAGGCCGCCTGCACGCTGGGCATCAACAACGAGCCGGTGGGCATCAAGTCGATCGAGCGCAAGATCGCCGACGCCGGCTGGGAAAACGGCTGGATCGTGCCGCAGCCGGCCGCCGTCAAGACCGGCAAGAAGGTGGCGATCGTCGGTTCGGGTCCCGCCGGCCTGGCCGCGGCCCAGCAGCTGGCGCGCGCCGGCCACGACGTGACCGTGTTCGAGAAGAGCGACCGCATCGGCGGCCTGCTGCGCTACGGCATCCCCGACTTCAAGATGGAGAAGGGCCTGATCGACCGCCGCGTGGAGCAGATGCAGGCGGAAGGCGTGAGCTTCCGCACCAGCACCCTGATCGGCAAGGACTTCCCGACCACGGTCAGCAATATGGCGCGCGAGACCATCTTCCCGGAAGACCTGGTCAAGGACTTCGACGCCGTCATCATGGCCGGCGGCGCCGAGCAGCCGCGCGACCTGCCGGTGCCGGGCCGCGAGCTGAAGGGCGTGCACTTCGCGATGGACTTCCTGCCGCAGCAGAACCGCGTGAACGCCGGCGACAAGGTGAAGGACCAGATCAAGGCCACCGGCAAGCACGTGGTCGTGATTGGCGGCGGCGACACCGGTTCCGACTGCGTCGGCACCTCGAACCGCCACGGCGCCGCGTCCGTCACCCAGTTCGAACTGATGCCGATGCCGCCCGAGATTGAAAACAAGCCGCTGGTCTGGCCCTACTGGCCGACCAAGCTGCGCACCTCGTCCTCGCACGAAGAGGGCTGCGAGCGCGACTTCGCGGTGGCCACCAAGCGCTTCGAAGGCAAGGGCGGCAAGGTCGAGAAGGTCATCGCCTGCCGCGTCGAGTGGAAGGACGGCAAGATGATCGAAGTGCCGAACACCGAGTTCGAACTGAAGGCCGACCTGGTGCTGCTGGCCATGGGCTTCGTCGCGCCGGTGCAGCAGGTGCTGGATGCCTTCAGCGTGCAGAAGGATGCGCGCGGCAATGCCCGTGCGACGGTCGATGGCGAGACCTCGTACCAGACCACGGTGCCGAAGGTGTTCGCGGCCGGCGACATGCGCCGCGGCCAGTCGCTGGTGGTGTGGGCGATCCGCGAGGGACGCCAGTGCGCGCGCGCCGTCGACGAGTTCCTGATGGGTTCTTCCGACCTGCCGCGCTGAGCGGCGGTATCGGGCGCACGTGAACAGCGGCCCTGCGGGGCCGCTTCGTCGTTCAGTGGCGTTTAGTGGAGGGCGATAAACTGCGCGTCCGTCCGGCCATTCCCGCGCCATCGGCGGCAGGATGTGCTTAACTCTGCGCATGAGAACAATCCTCCTGCTGCTCGCCATGCTCTGCGGGCCCGCCGCGTGGGCGGCATCCCAGGCCGCGGTGACGCCGAATGGCGCCACCTACAATGTCGCCACCTACAACCTCCGCTACGACAATCCCGGCGACGGTCCCAACGCCTGGCCGGCGCGCAAGGAGATGGTCAAGGCGCTGATCCGCTACCACGAGTTCGACATCCTCGGCACCCAGGAAGGCTTGTCCGGCCAGATCGCCGACCTCGCGCAGATGGACGAATTCGAGCATGTCGGCGTCGGCCGCGACGACGGCAAGGACGCCGGCGAACATTCGGCGATCTTCTTCCGCAAGAGCCGCTTTGCCTTGCTGGACAAGGGGGATTTCTGGCTCAGCGAAACGCCCGACCGGCCCTCTTTCGGCTGGGACGCCAAGTGCTGTCATCGCCTCGCCTCATGGGCGCGCCTGCGCGACCGCGCCAGCTCGCGCGTGCTGTATGTCTTCTCGGTGCATTTCGACCATGAGGGCGAACAGGCGCGCCGCGCCTCGGCCGATCTGATGCTGAAGAAGATCGCCGCGATCGCCCGCGGCGAGCCGGCCATCTGCGTCGGCGATTTCAATTCGACGCCGGACACGGCGCAGATCCGCACCATGTCGGCCGCGCTGCGCGACGCCTACCAGGCCAGCAGGACGCCGCCCTACGGCCCGGCCGGCACCTTCAACGATTTTCACATCGACAGGCTCGCCACCGATCGGATCGACTACATCTTCGTCGACCGCCACTTCGACGTCCTCAAGTACGCGGTGCTGGGCGACTCCTTCGACAGGCGCTATCCCTCCGACCACTTCCCGGTCGTCGCGCGGGTGGTGCTCAGGTAGACCGCCAGGCGATCGTCCTCGACCTGGACCGTGGTGCCGAGGGCCGCGCACAGCTCACCCATGCGCTCGGCGATCCAGGTCCGCTGCGCGCTGTTCGCCGGGAACGCCCGGCAATGCCGGATGAACAGCGGGTACATGACGATCCGCTCCAGCGCGTCTTCGCCGAACTCGAGCGCGAACAGCAGCTGGTGGTCGTTGCGAAAGCCCGGGTCGACGGCGTAATCGTCGACCAGGTCGCCGGCCGCATACAGGATCGGGCAGCCTTCGTACAGCTCGATGCCCTGGAATACGTGGGCGCTGTGGCCGAACACGATCTTCCAGCCGACCTCGATCGCGGCCCGCGCCAGGCGGCGCTGGCGCTGGTCGGGCGCGCTCGCCATGTTCGGCCCCCAGTGCAGCGACAGGATCGGCCAGCGCACCCCTTCCGCACGCAGCGGCGCCAGCGCGCGGGCGAAGGCGTCGATGGCGGCGGCCTCGTCGTGCAGGCCGATCCAGGCCATGCCGGGATGGTCTCGTGTGGCGGCGAAATCGTCCTGGTGGTCGCAGAAGGCCGCCATGCCGATGCGTACGCCCTTGCGCTCGACGATCACCGGCGCCGATGCCGCCGCTAGGTCGGCGCCGGCGCCCGTGTGGAGGATGCCGTTGGCGTCGAGGATGCGGACCGTCTCCAGCAAACCCTGCACGTCGTAGTCGAGGATGTGGTTGTTCGCCAGGCTCACCAGCCCGACGCCCGCATCGCGCAGCGCCTCGCCGGCGAGCGGCGGCGCGCGAAAATAGAAGGCTTTCGGTGCGCCGTGCCAGCGCTCTCCCGGTTCGCAGATCGCGCACTCGAGGTTGGCGACGGCGAGGTCGGCCTCGCGCAGCAGCGGCGCGAGCGCGCCGAGCGGATGATGCGCACCCTCGCGCAGCATGGCCTCGCCGGCCAGGCGCCCGAGCATCAGGTCGCCACCGAACAACAGGCGCAGCGGCGCGGGGTGCGCATCCATGCCGCTTACTCCGCGCGGTCGTAGCCGAACTGGATGCCGGCCGTGCCGCCGGTCTCGATGAACAGGTCGATGAAGGCGGGGACGGTGTCCTTGCGCTGCCAGTCGCGCTGGAGTTCGCAGAACAGCTGGGCCACGCTGATCATCTTGCCGCCGGCCTGTTCGATCCGGCGCAGGGCCATGTCGTGGGCGGTGACGGAGGTGCCGCCGACGGCATCCGCGACCACGTAGACTTCGTAGCCTTCCTGCAGCGCGTCGAGGGCCGGGAAGGTCAGGCAGGCTTCGGTCCACAGCGCCGTCATGATGAGTTTCTTGCGGCCGGTGGCTTCGACCGCCTTCTTGAACTCGACGTCTTCCCAGGAATTGATGCTGGTGCGGTCGTAGGTCGGAAAATCGCCCAGCACCTTGCGCAGCTGGCCGATCGGCGGCTTGTTCAGACCGGTCTTGACGTTCACGGTCGAGTGGACGATGGGCAGGCCGTAGGCGATCGCGGCTTTCGCCGTGCCGACGATGTTATTCACGAGCAGCTGCCGGTCCATCGAGGCGATCGAATTCACCTGCACCGGCTGGTAGTCGATGATGATGAATGCGGCGTTCTGGGGCGTCAGCAGGTGGTCCTGGCGCGGGTCGCGGATTGCTTCGCTGGTCATCTTGGTCTCCTTCGGGTGGTAAAAAAGGGCGCATGCGTGCATGCGTCCGGGGTCAAGCCATGGCGCCGAAGCGTCCGCTGTTGAAATCGGCGATCGCCTGCAAAATCTGCTCCTGGCTGTTCATGACGAAGGGGCCGTAGCCCACCACCGGCTCGCCGATCGGTTCGCCGCTCAGCAGGAGCAGCATGGCGTCGCTGTCGCCCGTCAGTTCCAGCCCGCTTCCGGCGCGGTCCAGCACGGCCATCTGCGCCTCGCCGACGGTGGCCTCGTCGTTGACGGTCACCGTGCCGCGCAGCACGATCACGGCGGTGTTCCAGCCCTCCCGGGCGGGCAGGGTGACGCTGGCGCCGGTGTTCAGGCGGATATCCCAGACATTCATCGGCGAGAAGGTGCGCGCCGGGCCGGCGTGGCCGTCGTAGTTGCCGGCGATGATGCGCGCCGTACCCGCGCCGCCGGGCAGGGGCACGGCCGGGATGCTGTCGTTCGTGATGGCCTGGTAGCGCGGCGGCGACATCTTGTCCTTCGCGGGCAGGTTCACCCACAGCTGCACCATGTCGAGCGTGCCGCCGTCGCGGGAAAAGGCGTCCGAGTGGAATTCCTCGTGCAGGATCCCGGACGCGGCCGTCATCCACTGGACGTCGCCGGGCCCGATCACGCCGCTCCGGCCGGTCGAGTCGCGGTGCGCGACTTCGCCCCGGTAGACGATGGTGACCGTCTCGAAACCGCGGTGCGGGTGCTGGCCGACGCCGCGCGCGCCGCCGGTGGGCGTGAAATCCATCGGGCCGGCCCGGTCCAGCAGCAGGAAGGGGTCGAGGCGCTCGCCATGCTCGTGGTAGGAGAACAGGGAACGTACGGGAAAACCGTCGCCGACCCAGTGCTGGCGCGGTGCGCTTTCGATGCCGATGATCTTTTTCATGACTCCCCCTGAGGCTGCGTAAATATGTGAATCGACACACACAGTATGGATGTGGGCCTGGTACACCGGTAGACGTATGATCTGGAAATCACTGTCCTATTTCGGGAACACTGTGGATGACCTGAACGATCTTTTCTATTTCGTGAAAGTGGTGGAGCACGGCGGCTTCACCCAGGCCGGGCGCGCGCTGAACATGCCGAAGTCCAAGCTCAGCAGGCGGATCGCCGCCCTCGAGGAGCGCTACGAGGTGCGCCTGCTGCAACGCTCGACGCGCCATTTCTCGGTCACGGAAACCGGCCACGAGTTCTACCAGCACTGCCTGTCGGTGCTGGTGGAAGTGGAAGCGGCGCGCGAAGTCATCGAGCGCAAGCGCGCGGAGCCCCAGGGCATCGTGCGCATGAGCTGTCCCACCGCCCTGCTCGAATACCGCATCGGCGACCTGCTGGCCGGCTTCATGGCCGCCTATCCGAAAGTCGAGGTCCGGCTCGAATCGACCAACCGCCGCGTCGACGTCCTCGGCGAAGGACTGGACCTGGCCCTGCGGGTGCGCTTCCCGCCGCTCGAAGACAGCGGCCTGGCGATGCGCTCCCTGGCCCAGAGCGTCCAGCGTCTGGTGGCCTCGCCCGCCTTCCTGGCGCGGCACGGCATGCCCGCCGCGGCGCCGCCGTCGATGGCGGCGCTGGAAGGATTGACGAGCCTGGACTGGGGGCCGCCGCGCGACCACGTCTGGCAGCTGGTCGGTCCCGGAGGCGAGGAGGCCCAGGTCCGCCACCGGCCGCGCTACATCACGGATGACATGACGGCCCTGCGCCAGGCCGCCCTGGGCGGGGTCGGCATCGTGCAGCTGCCCTGCATGGTGGTCGAGGAAGACCTGCGCAGCGGGGCGCTGCTGGACGTCATGCCCGGATGGGCGCCCAAGGGCGGCATCGTGCACGCGGTGTTCCCGTCGCGCCGCGGCCTGCTGCCGGCGGTGCGCCTGCTGATCGACTACCTGGCCACCCACATCAAGCAGGATTGAGCGGCGCGGGCGGGCCTACTTCACATCGCGGGCAAAATGCCCGCCGAACCAGTTGGCGGCCAGCCGCGCCACTTCCTCCAGGGCGCCCGGCTCCTCGAACAGGTGGGTGGCGCCGGCCACGATGGCCAGCTCGCGCGGACAGCGCAGCTGGGCGAAGGCTTGCCGGTTCAGGTCGATCACGCCGTCGTCGTTGCCGCCCACGATGAGCAGGGTCGGCGCCGTCACGCCGTGCAGGGCCGCGATGCCGGCCAGGTCGGGCCGGCCGCCGCGCGAGACCACGGCGGCAATCGATAAATACGGCGGGCCGGGATGCGGCTGTCCCAGGTAGGGGTCGCCGAGGTGGGGCTCGCCGGCCAGCCGCAGCGCGGCGGCGGCGCCGGTGCTGGCGCCGAACAGTCCCAGCGGCAGCTTCGCGGTCGCCGGCTCGCGCGCCAGCCAGCGCGCCGCGCTGCGCAGGCGCAGGGTGAGCAGGGCGATGTCGAAACGGTGATAGGCATCGGCTTCCTCGTCCTCGCTGAGCAGGTCCAGCAGCAGGGTGCCGATGCCGGCCTCGCGCAGGATGCGGGCCACGTAGTTGTTGCGCGGGCTGAGGCGGCTGCTGCCGCTGCCGTGGGCGAACAGGACGACGCCCAGCGCTTCGTGGGGCAGTTCCAGCATGCCTTCCATGTCGATGGCGTCGTGCTGGATGTGGATCAGGGCCTTGGCGTTCACGTTGGCCTCCCGGGTAAGTTCAAGCCCATGATGCGCCCGAAAATCCGGGGAGTCCATGCCCCCTCGCGAAGGGGGAATCGTTACGCATGCTTTGCATGCCAAGTGTTTGTTTCCAAGGGGAATTTGTTAATAATCTTTAGCAAAGTGCAACAATTTCAAGCATGCATATCTCATTTAAAACAAATACTTACGTTAAGAAAATATCTGACTCACTGTTCAGTAGTGTTGTAATATCACGTCGATAAGCACGCTGGAATTGGGCTGTCTCCAGCAGGGATTAACGTTTCTGCACTACAATACGAGATTCACCAAATACCAAATTTCACTGTGTCCAACCTTGTCGAAATCCGCGATCTGCATTTTTCGTATGGAGATCGCCCCATCCTGTCGAATCTGAGCATGGATTTCCCGCGCGGCAAGCTGATCGCCGTGATGGGCGGTTCCGGCTCCGGCAAGACGACGGTGCTGCGCCTGATCGGCGGCCAGATCCGTCCCCAGCGCGGCACGGTCACGGTGGGCGGCGAAGTCGTTCACCAGCTCGACACGAAAAACCTTTACCGCCTGCGCAGCAAGATGGGCATGCTGTTCCAGTTCGGCGCCCTGTTCACCGACCTGACCGTGTTCGAGAACGTCGCCTTCCCGCTGCGCGAACACACGGAGCTGCCGGAAGAAGTGCTGCGCGACCTGGTGCTGATGCGCCTGAACGCCGTGGGACTGCGCAATGCGGCCCAGCTCAAGCCGAACGAGATCTCGGGCGGCATGGCGCGCCGCGTGGCGCTGGCGCGCGCGATCGCGCTGGACCCGGAACTGATCATGTACGACGAGCCCTTCGCCGGCCTCGACCCGATCTCGATGGGGGTGACCGCCAACCTGATCCGCAACCTGAACGACACCCTCGGCTCGACCTCGATCCTGGTCTCGCACGACGTCAACGAAACCTTCAGCATCGCCGACTACGTGTATTTCCTGTCCGGCGGAAAAATCGTCGCCCAGGGCACGCCGGAAGACATGCGTGCATCGAACGACCCGTACGTAAAACAGTTCGTCAACGCCGAGCCGGACGGCCCGGTACCTTTCCACTATCCGGGCAAGTCGCTGGCCGAAGACCTGGGCCTGGAGGGCAAGCGATGATCGCGCGCTTCCTCGGCTTCATCGGCGCCTTCGTGCTGGACACGATCGCCCGCATCGGCTTCGTCACCCGCTCCTTCTTCAAGCTGCTGGGCCGGCTGCCCGGCGCCCTGAAGCGCCCGGCGCTGATCTCGGAACAGGTCCACTTCATCGGCAACTATTCGATGCTGATCATCGTCGTGTCCGGCCTGTTCGTCGGCATGGTGCTGGGCCTGCAGGGCTATTACACGCTGAGCCAGTTCGGCGCCGACGAGAAACTCGGCCAGCTGGTGGCGCTGTCGCTGCTGCGCGAGCTCGGTCCGGTGGTCACCGCGCTGCTGTTCGCGGGCCGCGCCGGCACCTCGCTGACCGCCGAGATCGGCCTCATGAAGGCCGGCGAGCAGCTGTCGGCCATGGAAATGATGGCCGTGAACCCGCTCCAGCGCGTGCTGGCGCCGCGTTTCTGGGGCGGCATGATCGCCATGCCGGTGCTGGCCACGATCTTTTCCGCCATCGGCATCATCGGCGGCTACCTGGTCGGCGTGCAGCTGATCGGCGTGGACGAGGGCGCGTTCTGGTCCCAGATGCAGAGCAATATCGACGTCCGCCGCGACATCATGAACGGCGTCCTGAAGAGCTTCGTGTTCGGCATCGCCGTCACCTTCACCGCCCTGTTCCAGGGGTATGAAGCGCAGCCGACGCCGGAAGGCGTGTCGCGCGCGACCACGCGCACCGTCGTGATCGCGTCGCTGATGGTGTTGGGCCTCGACTTCGTCATGACCGCGCTGATGTTCAACAAATGATTTAGAAGACTGGCTGATTTAACGCCTACATATATTAGGAAATCTTATGCATCGCAAATCTATTGACGTCTGGGTCGGACTTTTCGTGCTGTTGGGTGCGGTATCGCTCCTTTTCCTGGCCCTCAAGGCAGGTAACATGAGCACCATATCGTTCAGCAAGACGTATGCGATCGTCGGCAAGTTCGACAACATCGGTGGCCTCAAGCCGCAATCGCCCGTCAAGAGCGCAGGCGTGGTCGTGGGCCGGGTGGGCGATATCAGCTTCGACGACAAGAGCTTCCAGGCCCTGGTTCGCCTCGATTTGAACCCGGCCTATAAGTTCCCGAAAGATAGTTCGCTGAAGATCCTGACCTCCGGTCTGCTGGGCGAACAGTACATCGGCATCGAAGCGGGCGGCGACACCAACAACCTGGTGGACGGCGACCGCATCACCCGCACGCAGTCCGCCGCGGTGCTGGAAGACCTGATCAACCAGTTTATTTATAGCAAAGCAGCCGAAGGAAAGGACGGTAATAGCAAATGAGCATTCGTAACGCATTGACACTGGCGGCAGGCGCCGCCGTGCTGCTGAGCGGCTGCGCGACCGCCACCAATCCGAAGGACCCCTTCGAAAAGTTCAACCGGGCAATGTTCAGCTTCAACGACGCGGTCGACCGTACCGCCCTGAAGCCGACCGCGACCGTTTACCGGAACTACACCCCGGATTTCGTCCAGACCGGCGTCGGCAACTTCTTCGGCAACCTGTCGGACCTGTGGAGCTCGGTCAACAATTTTGCCCAGCTCAAGGGCCAGGACGGCTTGAACGACTTCACCCGCTTTGCCGTGAACTCGACCCTGGGCCTGGCCGGCGTGCTGGACATCGCGACCCCGGCCGGCCTGCGCAAGCACAACGAAGACCTGGGCCAGACCCTGGGTTACTGGGGCGTTCCAAGCGGCCCCTACTTGATGTTGCCGATTCTGGGCGCATCTACGGTGCGCGACACCATTGCCCTGCCGGGCGACTTCTGGGGCGATCCCTGGGATCACGTGAACGATATCCCGTGGCGTAACAGCGGCATCTTGCTGCGCGCCGTCGACCAGCGCGCCAGCGTGCTGGATGCCTCGAACCTGCTGGAAGACGCTGCCCTCGACCGCTACGAATTCATTCGCGACGGTTACCTGCAGCGCCGTAACAGCAAGGTGCTGGATACCGACAAGGCCCAGGAACGCGCCGACAAGGTGCATGAAAAGCTCGAGAAGGTACAGGAAAAAGTGCAGGAAAGGCTGGGCGTGAAGAAGACGCCGCAGCCGGACGACGCCGGCGGCGACGCCGCGCCGGCCAGCCAGGACCAGCCCCCGGCAAAACAGGATTCGGCGCCGAATAATCCGCCGGTGCCGGCGCCCGTGTCATCCGAACCGGTCCGGAAGTAGTTAACGGGATAACCAAGACAAAGGAAGCGTATGAAGCCTATCGCACAACTGATCGTGACCGCCGCCGTGGCGGCCTTTTCCACCAGCGTGATCGCTGCCCCGGCCCCGGCCGCCAACGAAGCGCCGGACGTGCTGGTCAAGCGCGTCAGCACCGACGTGATCGACGCGGTCAAGGCCGACAAGGATATCCAGGCTGGCAACAGCCGCAAGATCATCGACCTGGTCAACACCAAGATCCTGCCGTATGTCGATTCCGACAAGATGACGTCGCAGGCTGCCGGCCGCTTCTGGCGCCAGGCGACCCCGGAGCAGCAGAAGCAACTGTCGGAGGAATTCCGCCAGCTGCTGATCTACACCTATTCCGGCGCCCTCTCGCAGATCAAGAACGAAACCATCGAGTTCAAGCCCTTCCGCACCGACCCGGCCGACTCCGAAGTCGAGGTGAAGTCGCAGGTCAACATGACCCGCGGCGAGCCGATCACCCTGAACTACCGCCTGAGCAAGACCCCGCAGGGCTGGAAGATCTTCGACCTGAACGTGATGGGCGCCTGGCTGGTCGAGACCTACAAGTCGACCTTCGCTTCCGAGATCGGCAAGGGCGGCATCGATGGCCTGATCAAGAAGCTGCACGACCGTAACCAGCAGCTGGCCAACAAGCCGCTGAAGGCGCCGCAGAAGTAAGCATGGCCGAGTCCAATCCGATGCTCTCGCTGGATGCCCTGACTTTCCAGAACGCCCAGGCGGCGCTGGAGCAGGGCTGCGCGGCGCTGTCCGCCGGCGAGACCGTGTTCGACCTCGGCGGCGTGCGTGCCGCCGATTCCTCGGCCCTGGCGCTGATGCTGGCCTGGCAGCGTCGCGCCCAGGCCCACGGGCGCAAGCTCAGTTTCGTCAATGTGCCGGCCAACGTCGATGCGCTGGCGCGCCTGTATGGTGTCGATGGCCTGATCGGGCGGGTATAGGCGTTTGCACATCGCGTGGGCACGGCGTGCCCACCCTGCCGATGGGCTCACGCCGACCCGTCATGACGATTTCTTCTATAATGGCTCGTTTCCCCTGCATGGTCCGCCGTCCGGCGCGGCCACTTTCGCATGACAGCCATCCAGATTGACAGCGTCGAGAAAAGCTACAAGGGCTTCAAGGCCCTCAAGGGCGTTTCCCTGACCATCGAACAAGGCGAATTCTTCGGCCTGCTCGGCCCGAACGGCGCCGGCAAGACCACCCTCATCTCCTGCATCGCGGGCCTGATCCGGCCCGATGTCGGGAGCGTGCGCATCCACGGCCACGACGTCGTCAAGGACTTCCGCTCGGCGCGCATGGCGCTCGGCGTGGTGCCGCAGGAGCTGGTGTTCGATCCCTTCTTCACGGTGCGCGAGACCCTGCGCCTGCAATCCGGCTACTTCGGCCTGAAGAACAACGACAAGTGGATCGACGAGGTCATGGAAAACCTCGACCTGACCGCCAAGGCCGACGTCAACATGCGCGCCCTGTCCGGCGGCATGAAGCGGCGCGTGCTGGTGGCCCAGGCCCTGGTCCACAAGCCGCCCGTGATCGTGCTGGACGAACCGACCGCCGGCGTCGACGTCGAACTGCGCCAGACCCTGTGGAAGTTCATTTCGCGCCTGAACCGCGAGGGCCACACCGTGGTCCTGACCACCCACTACCTCGAGGAAGCGCAGGCCATGTGCCAGCGCGTGGCCATGCTCAAGACCGGCAACGTGGTGGCGCTGGACACCATGTCGCAGCTGCTGCGCCGCGTGTCGGGCTCCTCGCTGATCGTGCACCTGAAGCAGGGAACGCTGCCGGAAGGCCTGCGTCACCTGGTCGCCCACGACGAGCACGACGACGCCTCCAAGCAGAATGGACAGGGCAACAAGTACACCCTGCGCGTGAACGAGTACGCCGACGTCGAAGGCATCCTGGCGCGCCTGCGCGAGTCGGGCGCCGTGATCGACGAAATGCAGCTGCAGCAGGCCGACCTGGAAGACATCTTTATCCAGATCATGGAAGGGGCACCGATCCGATGAGCGTTTTTTCCGTGGGTTTCCGCACCCTGTTCTACAAAGAGATCCTGCGCTTCTGGAAGGTCGCCACCCAGACCATCGCCGCGCCGGTCGTCACCTCGATGCTCTACCTGCTGATCTTCGGCCACGTGCTGGAAGGCCGCGTGCAGATGCTCGCGGGTGTCGACTACACCGCCTTCCTGATCCCGGGCCTGGTGATGATGAGCGTGCTGCAGAACGCCTTCGCCAACTCCTCGTCCTCGCTGATCCAGTCCAAGATCACCGGCAACCTGGTGTTCATCCTGCTGCCGCCGCTGTCGCACTGGGAGATCCTGTCCGCCTACGTGACGGCATCGATCGTGCGCGGCCTGTGCGTGGGCGCCGGCGTGTTCATCATCACCGCCTGGTTCGCCCACCTGTCCTTCGTGTTCCCGCTGTGGATCGTCGTGTTTGCCCTGCTGGGCGCAGCCATCCTCGGCACCATGGGCGTGATCGCCGGCATCTGGGCCGAGAAGTTCGACCAGCTGGCCGCGTTCCAGAACTTTTTGATCATGCCTGCAACATTTTTGGCCGGTGTGTTCTATTCGATCCAGAAACTGCCCCCGTTCTGGCTGGCGGTCTCGCATTTCAACCCGTTCTTTTATATGATTGACGGGTTCCGTTACGGTTTCTTCGGCAAGTCGGACGTCTCGCCCTGGACCAGCCTGGCCATCGTCGCCGTGTTCTTCATCGTGCTGGCCGGCGTCGCCATCAACCTGCTCCGCCGCGGCTACAAGCTGCGTCATTAAGATTTATCCAAATTCACTGCGCATCATGGCTACCACACCTGAACTCATCCACGGCTACATCAAGGCCGGCCTGGACACCACCCACCTCGAAGTCGAGGGCGACGGCCAGCACTTCAGCGCCGTCATCGTGTCCCCGGCGTTTGCCGGCAAGAGCCGCATCCAGCGCCACCAGATCGTCTATGCCGCCCTCGGCGACCGCATGCGCGAAGAGATCCACGCGCTGTCGATGAAGACCCTGACCCCCGAAGAATTCGCTGGCCAATAAAAGGACAAGACATGGACAAGCTCCAGATCACCGGCGGCAAGCGCCTGAACGGCGACATCGTCATCTCGGGCGCCAAGAACGCCGCGCTGCCCATCCTCTGCGCCGGCCTGCTGACCTCGGGCGACCTCGAACTGTCGAACGTGCCGCGCCTGCACGACGTGCGCACCATGCTCAAGCTGCTCGAACAGACCGGCCTCAAGGTCACGCAGGACGACGAGAACGTCACCCTGAACGGTGCCAACATCGACAAGCTCGAAGCGCCGTACGAGCTGGTGAAGACCATGCGCGCCTCGATCCTGGTGCTGGGCCCGATGCTGGCGCGCTTCGGCGAAGCCAAGGTCTCGCTGCCGGGCGGCTGCGCGATCGGCTCGCGTCCGGTCGACCAGCACATCAAGGGCCTGCGCGCGATGGGCGCCGAGATCACGATCGAAGGCGGCTACATCCACGCCAAATGCGCGAAGCTGAAGGGCGCGCGCATCCTGACCGACATGATCACCGTGACCGGCACCGAGAACCTGCTGATGGCCGCGGTGCTGGCCGAAGGCGAGACCGTGCTGGAAAACGCCGCGCGCGAGCCGGAAGTGACCGACCTCGCCAACATGCTGGTGGCGATGGGCGCGAAGATCGAGGGCATCGGCACCGACCGCCTGGTGATCCAGGGCGTGGAGAGCCTGCACGGCACCAGGCACGCCGTGATTTCGGACCGCATCGAAGCCGCGACCTTCCTCTGCGCGGTGGCGGCGACCGGCGGCGACATCCGCATCGTCAACACCCGCACCGACATCTTCGACGTCGCCATCGACAAGCTGCGCGAGATGGGCGTGCAACTGACGGTGGAAGGCCAGGCCATCCGCGCGCGCATGGACGGCCGTCCGCGGCCGGTGTCCTTCCGCACCACCGAATACCCCGGCTTCCCGACCGACATGCAGGCCCAGTTCATGGCGGTGAACACCATCGCCGACGGCCCGAGCCGCGTGACCGAGACCATTTTCGAGAACCGCTTCATGCACGTGCAGGAACTGAACCGCCTGGGCGCGCAGATCTCGATCGAGGGCAACACCGCCTTCATGCGCGGCGTCGACCGCCTGGTCGGCGCGCCGGTGATGGCCACCGACCTGCGCGCCTCGGCCTCGCTGGTGATCGCCGGCCTGGCCGCCGAGGGCACGACCATCGTCGACCGGATCTATCACCTGGACCGGGGTTACGACCGCATGGAAGCCAAGCTGTCGGCGGTTGGGGCGGATATCGTTCGGATCAAATAAAGTTACTATAAGCGTAGTACCAGCATTACCAGCGTCGTTCCTGCGAAGGCGGGAACGACGGGCATCGGCTAACACTTAATATGACCAAATCACCCCAGGACGGCTCCCAGCTGATCCTCGCCCTCTCCAAGGGCCGCATCTTCGAAGACACGCTGCCGCTGCTGGCCGCGGCCGGCATCGAGGTGCTGGAAAATCCGGAAACCTCGCGCAAGCTGATCCTGGCGACCAACGATCCTGGCGTGCGCGTGCTGATCGTGCGTGCCACCGACGTGCCGACCTATGTCCAGTACGGCGCCGCCGACTTCGGCGTGGCCGGCAAGGACGTGCTGCTCGAGCATGGCGGCGAAGGCCTGTACCAGCCGGTCGACCTGCGCATCGCCTGCTGCCGCATGTCGGTGGCGGTGAACGCCGGCTTCGACTACGAGACCGCGGTGCGCCAGGGCGCGCGCCTGCGCGTGGCCACCAAGTTCGTGGAAACCGCGCGCGAGCACTTCGCCAAGAAGGGCGTGCACGTCGACCTGATCAAGCTGTACGGCTCGATGGAACTGGCGCCGCTGGTCGGTCTGTCGGATGCCATCGTCGACGTGGTCTCGACCGGCGGCACCCTGCGCGCCAACAACCTGGTCGAAGTCGAGAAGATCATGGAGATCTCTTCGCGCCTGGTGGTCAACCAGGCCGCGCTCAAGCTCAAGCGCGAGCGCCTGCAACCCATCATCGAGGCCTTCGAACGCGCCTCCAAGCAGCAAGGTCAATAACATGGATGTCCGCAAGCTCGATTCCACCGCCCCCGATTTCAAGCAGCAGCTGACCAAGCTGCTGGCCTTCGAAGCCGAGACCGACGACGCGATCGAATCCGCCGTCGCCAAGATCCTCGCCGACGTCAAGGCGCGCGGCGATGCGGCCGTGCTGGAGTACACCAACAAATTCGACCGCATCCCCGGCGGCGGTGCTACCGGCATGGCCGCCTTCGACCTGACGCAGCAGGAACTGCAGGAAGCGCTGGCCTCGCTGCCGGAGGCCCAGCGCGCCGCGCTGCAGACCGCCGCCGACCGCATCCGCGTCTTCCACGAGCGCCAGAAGCAGGAACTGAACGGTTTTACCTACACCGAACCTGACGGCACCGTGCTGGGCCAGCGCGTGACGCCGCTGGACCGCGTCGGCATCTACGTCCCGGGCGGCAAGGCCGCGTATCCCTCGTCGGTGCTGATGAATGCGATCCCGGCCCAGGTCGCGGGCGTGAAAGAGATCGTGATGGTGGTGCCGACGCCGGACGGCATCAAGAACCGCATGGTGCTGGCCGCCGCCGCGATCGCCGGGGTGACCCGCGTGATCACCATCGGCGGCGCCCAAGCCGTCGGCGCCCTGGCCTACGGCACCGAAACGATTCCCGCGGTCGACAAGATCGTCGGTCCGGGCAATGCCTACGTGGCCGCCGCCAAGCGCCGCGTGTTCGGCACGGTCGGCATCGACATGATCGCCGGCCCGTCCGAAATCCTGGTGCTGTGCGACGGCACCACCGATCCGGACTGGGTCGCCATGGACCTGTTTTCCCAGGCCGAGCACGACGAGCTGGCCCAGGCCATCCTGCTGTGCCCGGACGCCGACTACATCGCCCGGGTCGAAGCCAGCATCCACAAGCTGCTGCCGACCATGCCGCGCAAGGAGACGATCACGACGTCGCTGACGGACCGCGGCGCCCTGATCAAGGTACGCGACATGATCGAGGCCTGCGCGATCGCCAACGACATCGCCGCCGAGCACCTGGAAATCTCGGCCGCCGAGCCGCAGCAATGGGCGGACCGGATCCGCCATGCGGGCGCGATGTTCCTGGGCCGCTTCTCGTCGGAGTCGCTGGGCGACTACTGCTGCGGCCCGAACCACGTGCTGCCGACCTCGCGCACGGCGCGCTTCTCGTCGCCGCTGGGCGTGTACGACTTCCAGAAGCGCTCGTCGGTGCTGTTCGTGTCCGAAGCCGGCGCCCAGACCCTGGGCAAGGTCGCGGCCGAGCTGGCCTACGGCGAAGGCCTGCAGGCGCATGCCCGCAGCGCAGAGCTAAGGATCAAGCGGGACGGCGAGCCGACATGACGGATTGGGTCGACCGGGTCTTCTGCGAGGATGCGCTGGCCGGCATGGCGCGCATCCCCGACGGGTCCATCGACCTGATCCTGACCGATCCGCCGTACAACCTCGGCAAGGACTACGGCAACGCCTCCGACCAGCAGAGCGTCGACGACTACCTGGCCTGGACCGAGCGCTGGATCGACATCGCGCTGCCCAAGCTGAAACCCAACGGCAGCCTGTACATCTTCCTTACCTGGCGCTTTGCGCCGGAAATCTTCGTCATGCTGAAGAAGCGCCTGACGATGATGAACGAGATCATCTGGGACCGCCGCGTCCCCTCGATGGGCGGCAGCACCCGCAGCTTCAGCTCGGTGCACGACACCATCGGCTTCTTCGTGAAGCGCAAGGACTATTATTTCGACCTGGACGCCGTCCGCATCCCCTACGACGCCGAGACCAAGAAGGCGCGCTCGCGCTCGATCTTCGTGGGCGCCAAGTGGCTCGAGGTCGGCTACAACCCGAAGGACCTGTGGAGCGTGTCGCGCCTGCACCGCGAACATGCGGAGCGGGTCGACCATCCTACCCAGAAGCCGCTCGAGATCATCGAACGCATGCTCAAGGCTTCCTGTCCGCCGGGCGGCGTGGTGCTCGACCCCTTCATGGGCAGCGGGACCACGGCACTGGCGGCGCGCCGGCTGGGACGGCATTTCGTCGGGTTCGAGCTGAACCAGGCTTATTGCGAGATCATCCAGCAGAGGCTGGCGATGCCGGAGGTGCCGGCCAAGAAAAAGACGGCAGGCGGCCGGAAGAAAGACAAAGCCGTTGTAGCCGCTAACGATATTTCCGAAATTATCATTGAAGGAAGCACACCATGACCGACATCGACACCCTCATCGCCAACACGATCCGCGAAGACGTCCGTGCCGGCCATAGCTACAACGTGCCGGACGCCAGCGGCTACATCAAGCTCGACGCCATGGAAAACCCCTACGAGCTGCCGGAAAACCTGCGCCGGGAACTGGCCGCGCGCCTGGCCGACGCCGTGCTGAACCGCTATCCGGTGGCCTCGTACAGCACCCTCAAGCAGAAGATCCGCGACAAGCTGGGCGTCCCGGCCGGCTACGACGTCATCCTCGGCAACGGTTCCGACGAGATCATCAGCATCATCGCCATGGCCACCGCGCGCCAGAATCTGGACGGTGAAACGCGGCGGGCGGTGCTGATGGCCCCGGTCCCGGCCTTCGTGATGTTCCAGCGCTCGGCCCAGTTTGCCGGCATGGATTACGTCGGCGTGCCCCTGAAAGCCGACTTCTCGCTCGACCGCGAGGCGATGCTGGCGGCCATCGAAGAGCACAAGCCGTCGGTCGTGTTCCTGGCCTACCCGAACAACCCGACCGGCAACCTCTACGATGAAGACGACATGGTCGCCATCATCGAGGCGCTGGGCGATACCGGCATCGCCGTGGTCGACGAAGCCTACCAGCCCTTCGCCCGCACCAGCTTCATGGGCCGCCTGCCGCAATACCCGAACCTGATGGTGATGCGCACGCTGTCCAAGCTGGGCCTGGCCGGCATCCGTCTCGGCTACCTGGCTGCCGCGCCCGCGCTGCTGGCGCAGTTCGACAAGGTACGCCCGCCGTACAACATCAACGTGCTGACCCAGGTCGCGGCCGAGTTCGCGCTCGACCATATCGACGTGCTGAACGGGCAGGCCGCGCGCCTGAACGAGGCGCGCGGCGAGCTGGCGGCGGCCCTGGCTGCGCTGCCGGGCGTGACGGTATTCCCGTCGAGCGCGAATTTCATTACCTTGCGTGTACCGGACGCCGACCGTACCTGCGCTAAACTGTTCGATGAACGGGTATTGATCAAGAATTTGAGTAAAATGCACGAATTGCTGGCCAACTGCATCCGCGTGACGGTCAGCACCCCGGAAGAGAATTCCGTATTCCTGAATGCCCTGAAGGCTTCCCTGTAATGACCCGCACCGCAGAAATCACCCGCAACACCAGCGAGACGCAGATCCGCGTCGCGCTCAATCTCGACGGCACCGGCCGCCAGAAACTCAACACCGGCGTGCCTTTCCTCGACCATATGCTGGACCAGATCGCCCGCCATGGCCTGATCGACCTCGAGGTCGAGGCCGTCGGCGACCTGCACATCGACGACCACCATACCGTCGAGGACACCGGGATCACCCTGGGCATGGCGGTTGCCAAGGCGATCGGCGACAAGAAAGGCATCCGCCGCTACGGCCACGCCTACGTCCCGCTGGACGAGGCGCTGTCGCGCGTGGTGATCGACTTTTCCGGCCGCCCGGGCCTGGAATGGCATGTGCCCTTCACCCGCGCCACCATCGGCAAGTTCGACGTCGACCTGACGATCGAGTTCTTCCGCGGCTTCGTGAACCACGCCGGCGTGACCCTGCACGTGGATAACCTGCGCGGCGTGAACGCCCACCACCAGTGCGAGACCGTGTTCAAGGCCTTCGGCCGCGCGCTGCGCATGGCGTCCGAGCTGGACGAGCGCGCGCTGGGCACGATTCCGTCGACCAAGGGCAGCCTGTAAGCGATCGATCATGGCAAACAAGATTGTTGTGATTGATGGCCTGGGCAACCTGCGTTCGGTGGCGCAGGCGCTGCGCGCCGCCGCGCCCGAGGCGGACGTGATCGTGTCCAGCGACGCCGCCGTGATCGACGCCGCCGACCGCGTCGTGATGCCGGGGCAGGGCGCCATGCGCGACTGCATGCGCAGCCTGCGCGAATCGGGCGCCGAGGAAGCGGTGCTGCGCGCCATGAAGACGCGGCCGGTAATGGGCGTGTGCGTGGGCGAGCAGATGCTGTTCGACTCGAGCGAAGAAAACGAAGGTACGCCCGGCCTGGGCTTGTTCCCTGGCAAGGTCGTGCGTTTCCAGCTCGACGGCAAGCTGCAGGCCGACGGCTCGCGCTTCAAGGTGCCGCAGATGGGCTGGAACCGCCTGCGCCAGGTGCGCGCGCACCCGCTGTGGGAAGGTATCGACGACGGCGCCTATTTCTACTTCGTGCACAGCTATTACGCCCAGCCGGCCAATCCGGACGACACCATCGGCGAAGCCGATTACGGCGGTCCCTACTGCTGCGCGGTCGCGCGCGACAACATCGTCGCCACCCAGTTCCACCCCGAGAAGAGCGCGGCCGCCGGCCTGCGCCTGTATCGCAATTTCATCCACTGGAAACCTTGAACGTTCACGTTCTTCACCCGTCAACCAACCGATTACGACCATGCTGCTGATTCCCGCCATCGACCTGAAAGACGGTCACTGCGTTCGCCTGAAACAGGGCGATATGGACCTCGCCACCGTGTTCTCCGAAGATCCCGCCGAGATGGCGTTGCACTGGCTCAAGAAGGGGGCGCGCCGTCTGCACCTGGTCGACCTGAACGGCGCCTTCGCCGGCAAGCCGAAGAACGAGGACGCCATCAAATCGATCCTGCAGGTGGTGCAGGAATACGCTACCGAGAATGACCTGGACGAGATCCCGGTCCAGCTCGGCGGCGGCATCCGCGACCTCGACACCATCGAGCGCTACCTGGACGACGGCATCACCTACATCATCGTCGGCACCGCCGCGGTGAAGAACCCGGGCTTCCTGCACGACGCCTGCGGCGCCTTCCCGGGCTCGATCATCGTCGGCCTGGACGCCAAGGACGGCAAGGTCGCGACCGACGGCTGGAGCAAGATGTCGGGCCACGAAGTCATCGACCTGGCCAAGAAATTCGAAGGCTACGGTGTCGAATCGATCGTCTACACCGACATCGGCCGCGACGGCATGATGGGCGGCGTGAACATCGAAGCCACCGTGCGCCTGGCCCAGGCCGTCAAGATCCCGATCATCGCCTCCGGCGGCCTGCACAACCTGGCCGACGTCGAAGCGCTGTGCGCGGTACAGGCCGAAGGCATCGAAGGCGTGATCTGCGGCCGTTCGATTTACGAAGGCACGCTCGACCTGGCCAGCGCGCAGGAGCGTGCCGACGAATTGACGGAAGGGGCGCAGGCGTAACAGCCGCATCCTAAAACAACGTCGTTCCCGCGCAGGCGGGAACGACGAGTTAACTAGAAATCTTATGCTCGCAAAACGCATCATCCCCTGCCTGGACGTCACCGGTGGCCGCGTGGTCAAGGGCGTCAATTTCACCGAGCTGCGCGATGCCGGCGACCCGGTCGAGATCGCACGCCGCTACGATGGCCAGGGCGCCGACGAGATCACCTTCCTCGACATCACCGCCTCGAGCGACGGCCGCGACCTGATCCTGCCGATCATCGAAGCCGTGGCCTCGACCGTCTTCATCCCGCTGACGGTGGGTGGCGGCGTGCGCAAGGTCGAGGACGTGCGCCGCCTGCTGAACGCCGGCGCCGACAAGGTGTCGATGAACACCTCCGCGGTGACCAACCCGCAGCTGGTGTTCGAGGCCTCGCAGAAGCACGGCTCGCAGTGCATCGTGGTGGCGATCGACGCCAAGCAGGTCGCGCCCGGCAAGTGGGAAGTCTTCACCCACGGCGGCCGCAATCCGACCGGCCTCGACGCGGTGGAGTGGGCGCGCAAGATGGAAAGCCTGGGCGCCGGCGAACTGCTGCTGACCAGCATGGACCGCGACGGCACCAAGTCCGGCTTCGACCTCGGCCTGACGCGCGCCGTCTCGGATGCGGTCGGCATTTCCGTGATCGCCTCCGGCGGCGTGGGCGGCCTGCAGGACCTGGCGGACGGCATCCTGGAAGGCCACGCCGACGCGGTGCTGGCTGCGAGCATTTTCCACTACGGGCAGCACACGGTCGGCGAAGCCAAGCGCTTCATGCACGACCGCGGCATCCCGATGCGACTCGACTGAACTGGACAAGCACAGATGGTAACCCCGACGACGACCCCTTCGATTCCGGCCCAGCCCTGGCTGAAGAAGGTGCAATGGGACGAGCACGGCCTGGTGCCGGTGATCGCCCAGGAAGCCGCCACCGGCGACATCCTGATGTTCGCCTGGATGAACCGCGAAGCCCTGGCCAAGACCGTGGAGCTGGGCGAAGCGGTGTACTGGAGCCGCTCGCGCAAGAAGCTGTGGCACAAGGGCGAAGAGTCCGGCCACGTGCAGAAAGTGCTGGAGATCCGCCTCGACTGCGACGAGGACGTGGTGCTGCTGAAGGTCGAGCAGGCCGGCGGCATCGCCTGCCATACCGGCCGCCATTCCTGCTTCTTCCAGAAGTTCGAGGGCGGCGACTGGCATGACGCCGATCCGGTGCTGAAAGACCCGAACACCATCTACACCAACCCGAAGAAGAGCAAATGAGTACGATCCTCGACCGCCTTGCGGAAACGATCGAGACGCGCAAGCCGGAAAACGGCGGCGATCCCGACAAATCCTATGTGGCCCGCCTGTTCGCCAAGGGCGACGATGCGATCCTCAAGAAGATCGGCGAAGAAGCGACCGAGACCGTCATGGCGGCCAAGGACGTGCGCGCCGGCGCCGATGCCTCCAAGCTGCTGTACGAAGTGGCCGACCTGTGGTTCCATTCGGCTGTGCTGCTGGCGCGCTTCGGCCTGAGCCCGCAGCAGGTGCTGGACGAGCTGGCGCGCCGCGAAGGCCTGTCCGGCATCGAGGAAAAGGCCGCGCGCAAGGAATGAGCAGCACAGCGCGTCACGGCGCTGTCATCCTATCTGAATAGAATATCGTGCTGACTGGAGAGAACATGGATAACTGCATCTTCTGCAAGATCGCCGCAAAGCAGATCCCGGCTGGCGTGGTGTACGAGGACGACGAACTGCTCGCGTTCAAGGACATCAATCCGGCGGCACCGGTCCACCTGCTGGTGATTCCGAAGCAGCACGTGGACACCCTGTCCGACTGCACGGATGCGCATGCGGCGATCCTCGGCAAGATGCTGGCCCTGGCGCCGAAACTGGCCGCCGAGCATGGCATTTCCGTCAAGCAGGGCTTGGACGGCCAGCGCAGCGGCGGCTTCAAGACCCTGATCAACAGCGGTCCGGACGGTGGCCAGGAGGTGTACCACCTGCACCTGCACGTGTATGGCGGTCCTCGTCCGTGGCGCGGGCTCGGGACGTGATGCGGCGAACTTGACTAAAACTTCCGGCTGGAAAGAAACCATGCCGGGTAATCATCGCTTATACTGCGCGTACGCTACATGCGAATTCGGGCGTGCGCCCGCAAGGAGAAAACAATGGGTTCGTTTAGTATTTGGCACTGGCTGATCGTGCTGGTGGTGGTGGTCCTGGTGTTTGGTACCGGCAAGCTGAAGAACGCAGGTTCCGACCTCGGCAAGGCCGTGAAGGGCTTCAAGGACGGCGTGAAGGGCAGCGAAGACGAGCGCCAGGCAAATGTGCCGCCGGCGCCGGCCCAGCAGGTGGCCGACAAGTCGACCAACACGATCGACGTCGAAACGCGCGAAAAGAACCGCTCGTAATTCCTTTCCATGATCGATCTCGGGCTTTCCAAACTCGCCGTCATCGGCGTGGTCGCGCTGATCGTGATCGGCCCCGAGCGCCTGCCCAAGGTGGCGCGCATGGCCGGCACGCTGTACGGCCGCGCCCAGCGCTACCTGCACGAGGTGAAGTCGGAAGTCTCGCGCGAGATCGAAATGGAAGAGCTGCGCAACCTGCACAAGGAAGTGCAGGAAACCGCGCACAGCTTCAAGACCGAGGTCGAGAGTTTCGGTGCCGAGGTCGAGAACACGGTCTCGTCCCATCTCGGCGAGGTCGAATCCGCCTGGCGCGGCGATACCGCATCGTCCTCGAGCTCCCATGTCACGCCGGACGACATCGAGCGCAAGGCGCGCGAATTCCGCCGCAAGAAGCTGGTCAAGACTTCCAGCGTTCCCGCCTGGTACAAGAACCGCCACGGCGGCCGCCAGCACGTGCTGTCGGGTGCGGCGCGCGTGCGCAAGTTCCGCCCCGGAACCAAGTCCAACACTTCCTTTTTCTAGATGACTGACGAAGCTGCAGGCGAAACCTTTATTTCGCACCTGGTCGAACTGCGCGACCGCCTGGTCCGGGCCGTCATCGGGGTCGCCATCATCTGCATCGCCCTGCTGCTGTGGCCGGGGCCGGACCGCATCTACGATTTCCTGGCCGCGCCGATGCTGGCCTCGCTGCCGCCTGGCGCCAAGATGATCGCCACCGGCGTCAGCGCACCCTTCCTGGTGCCGATGAAGGTGACCCTGGTGCTGGCGCTGATCATTTCTCTGCCCTGGGTGTTCTACCAGGCCTGGGCCTTCATCGCGCCCGGCCTCTACGCCCACGAAAAGCGGCTGGTGCTGCCGCTGGTGATCTCGTCCTCGCTGCTGTTCATCGCCGGCGTCGCCTTCTGCTATTTCCTGGTGTTCGGACGGGTATTCCACTTCATCGCCAACTTCGCCCCGAGCTCGATCGCCGTCATGCCCGACATCGAGAACTACCTCGATTTCGTGATCTCGATGTGCCTGGCCTTCGGCGCCACCTTCGAGGTGCCGGTGGTGGTCGTGATCCTGGTGCGGATGGGCATCATCAGCGTCGAGAAGCTGAAGTCGATACGTCCCTACGTGATCGTCGGCGCCTTCGTGATCGCCGCCGTGGTCACGCCGCCGGACGCGGTCAGCCAGCTGGCCCTCGCCGTGCCGATGTGCCTGCTGTTCGAACTCGGCCTGCTGCTGGCGCCGGTGTTCGTGCGCGTGACGCGGGCGCCGGAAGAGCACGCCTGAGTCCCTGCCACCTTGCTGGTAAAAGCGGCGCCCGAGGGCGCCGTTTTGCGTTTCAGGACAAAAGTTTTGTAACAGCCGCTCGGTGGCGGAAAAATGCCCGCTAGAATGCTTTCAGATGAGTTTTGCCATAACGACAACCACAAGGAGACGTTGCATGGATTCAAACCGTCGCAAGCTGCTGACAGCCAGCGCATCCGCCGCCATGGGGGGCCTGCTGGCAGGCACCCAGCATCCCGCCCTCGCACAGACCCCTCCCGCAGTCGCCGTCCCGCCGCTGGCCGGCAAGATCGGCATGCGCCTCGCCACCTGCACCCTGACGCCGAACGGACCACCGACCGTGGTCGCGGTCCTCGACAACGACAGGCTGGTCGACCTGCAGGCCGAAGCCCGGCGGCAAAAGCGGGCGCTCGCTTTCGACGCCGGCTCGATGCTGGCGCTGATCAAGAGCGGCAATGCCGGCCTCGACCAGGTGCGCGCGGTGGTCGACAATGCGCTCGGCCGGCCGGCTTCGCTGCTGCCGGTCGAGAAGGCGCGCTTCATGTCGCCGATTCCGCGGCCCGAACGCAACATCTATTGCGTCGGCTGGAATTACCTCGACCACTTCGAGGAAGGCAAGCAGGCCCGCTTCGACAAATCGACCGAAAAACTGCCCGAGCATCCGGTGTTCTTCACCAAGGGCACGCACACGATGAATGGCCCCTTCGATCCGATCCCGCACGACCCGGCGTATTCGAATACCACCGACTGGGAAGCGGAGCTGGCCGTCATCATCGGCCAGACCGGCCGCAACATCCCCGAAGAGCGGGCCATGGATTACGTGTTCGGCTATGCGCCCTACAACGACACCACGGTGCGCGAGGCGCAGCAGAAGCTGCACGGCGGCCAGTGGTTCAAGGGCAAGAGCCTGGACGGCCATGGGCCGATGGGACCCTGGATCGTCACCGCGGCCGGCGTCCGGCTCGACGACCTGCGCGTGATCTGCCGGGTGAACGGCGTCGAGAAGCAGAACGCCAGCTACAAGCAGATGTACTTCAAGATCCCGCGCATCATCGCCGAGCTGTCGCGCGGCCTGACGCTGGAGGCGGGCGACATCATCGCCACCGGCACGCCCTCGGGCGTCGGCTTTGCGCGCAAACCGCCCGAGTTCCTGAAGCATGGCGATGTGATCGAGACCGAGATCACCGGCCTCGGCGTGATGCGGAACATGATCCGCGCCGAGACCTGAACCTCGGGCATCAGGCCCGGCGCCCGGGCCTCGCTGCGCACATGACGGCGAGCGCCTCGGCGGACGGCGCCGCCGCCTCGCGCACCATCGGCGCCCGCGTGCCGGCCTCGGCGTCCGCCATGCTGTCGATCGTAAAGGTACCGAAGCCGACGGCGGCGAGAGCGACGACGAAGATGGCTTCCATGTGCTTGTGGATGTTCATGATGTTCCCCTTGAGTGCTTGGTTTCGGAAAAGTGGGGAGCGATTGTTCGTCCCACGATCTCCATTCAGCACAAGGCGTGCCACCCCCTCAAACGGGCATGAAGGCCTGCGCCGGCCCGTTTCAGGCCCTGTAGAGTCGGGCCGGGAACAACAGCTTGGCCAAACGGTGTCGGCTTCCGGCCAACACCGTCCGGCAGGGCCAAGCCCAGGCAAAAAAAAGCCCCGCCGGGGAGGGCGGGGCCTGAACCATGGGTCGTGGCTTACTGCATCAGCTGGCCGATGATCTTGACCGGCGCATTGCCGTAGCCGAGGAACTGGTCGTGGAAGGCCTTCAGGTTGAAGCGCTCGCCCAGCTGCTGCTTGCGGCGCTCGCGCAGTTCCATGATGTCGCTGTAGCCGCTGAAGTAGCTGGTCAGCTGTACCGAGGACAGCTGGACGCGGCGCCACTTCTCGGCCGCTTCCTGCGGGGTCTGGAAGGCCTGGCGCACCAGCAGGTCCATGGCCTGGTCGCGCGTCATGCCCAGCACGTGCACGCTGTAGTCGAGGATGGTGTTCGACACGCTGCGCAGGTTCCACTTGCACCACATCAGCCACAGTTCCGGCGCATTGTTGCCATAGCCGGATTCGAGCATCATGCGCTCGCCGTACACGGCCCAGCCTTCGACCATCGCGCCGTTGCCGAACAGGGCCTTCACCAGCGAGGGCGAGCGGTTGGCGTTCATCAGCTGGGTGTAGTGGCCGGGGATCGCCTCATGGATGTTCAGGATCTGCAGCATCCAGTTGTTGTACTCGCGCAGGCTGCTCTCGGCCTGTTCCGGCGTGAGGCCGTCCAGCGGCGTGACGTTGTAATAGGTCTTGTCCTTCGGCCGGTACGGTCCCGGCGCGTCGATGCTGGCGCCGGCCACGCCGCGCTGGTACAGCGGAGTCTCGCGCACCACCAGCGGTTTGCTCGGGTCGATCGAGACCAGGTTGTTCTTGATGACGTAGTCCTGCAGCTGCGGGATCTGGCGCCGGATCTCGGGCAGGAAGTCGGCGGCGGCGACGTGCTGCAGCGAGAGCTTGTCGATCACCATGCCGATCTTCCTGAAGCGGTCGTCCGGTTTGGCGGCGCCGCCCATGGTCTTGTCCCACAGCTGGTCGGCCAGGCCGTCCATGCGGGTCAGCAGTTCCTCGCGCGCGGCCAGGGCCTTGCGGTAGGTCTGCTCGGCCGTGCTGGCGGACTCGATCTCGAAGCCGAACTTCTGCTCGTACAGCTCCTTGCCGAGCCGGAACGAGCGGGCGTGCCGCATCTGTTCCTGCGATTTATCGAGGTCGCTCAGGAAGTCGACCCAGGCCAGCACCGCGCTGCCGGCGTTCGCCACGCGCTGCGCGAAGATCACCTTTTCCTGCGGCGTCAGCTGGACCGAATCCTGGGCCGCCTTGCCGAGGTCGGCCAGCACCACCAGCGTGCCCGGTGCCTGCGAAATCGCCAGCTGGGTGTGTTCGCGGGTCGGGTTCACGATCGATGCTTGCGCCGCCTGGTAGTAGGCCGGCACGTCGGCCAGGCGCTTGAGGATGGTGCGCAGGCGCTGCGGCTTGGCGGCGTACTCGGTGTTCATGATCAGGTCGAGCGGCTGGGCCACGTTGTACTGGGCCGGGTTCCACTCGAAGTCGCGCAGCACGGTCAGTTTCCAGCGGTCGTACTGCAGCTTGTTGATCAGGACTGCAAGATCGGTGCGCTGGTTGGGCGAGAGCTTGTCGGCATTCAGCTTGCGGAACTTCTCGAGCCACTCGTCGATGAAGGCCAGCTGCTTGGCGCGGGTCGGCGCGTCCGGGATGGTCAGCTTGGCGGCGGCGTCGAACTTGCCGACGTAGATGCCGCCTTCCGGATCGATGCGCCACAGCGCGGTCAGGAACTGCATCGACTGCGAGTCCATGTAGCGGTCGTTGCGGTTCTGCGAAGTTGGCGCGGCAACCGGTGCGGCCGCCACCGCGGCGACCGGAGCGGCAGCGGCCACGGCCTTGCCTTTACCCTTGGCGGATTTGCTATCCGCTTTGGCCGAAGACTTGCCGGCGGCTTTGGCTTTCGACGACGGCTTGGCCTTGGCGCTGCTGGTGTGCTTCGGCTTTGCCGCCTTGCCGGTGCGCGCGCCGGCCGGCGCCAGCACGAAGCTGGTGAGCAGGACAGCAAGAGCAAGTTTCGGCGCGAGTTTCGTTTTGATCATGGGCGCCAAGATTAGCACCATTCCCGGCCTTTGCGGAAACTTGAAACAAAACGTCACGTAAGCGGCGGCGCCGCCCGCCCGCCCGCCAGGCCGGCCTGCAGCATGGCCAGCATGTCGCCAGGTGACATGCGCGCCGAGACGTCGCTGCCTTCCAGCAGGCTGTCGGCCAGGTCGCGCTTGTGGCGGTGCAGGTCGACGATGCCTTCCTCGATCGTGTGCCGCGCCACCAGGCGGTAAATCGTCACCGGCCGCTGCTGGCCCATGCGGTGGGCGCGGTCCGAGGCCTGGTCTTCGACCGCCGGGTTCCACCACGGGTCCATATGGATCACGTAATCGGCGGCGGTGAGATTGATGCCGACCCCGCCGGCCTTCAGCGAGATCAGGAACAGGTCGCCGTCGCCGGCCTGGAAGGCGTCCACGCGGCGTTTGCGCTCCTGCATGGACGTGGCGCCGTCCAGGTACTGGTAGCGGATGCCGCGCTCGTCCAGGTGCTTGCGCAACAGGGTCAGGTGATCCACGAACTGGCTGAACACCAGGGCCTTGTGGCGGTTCTCCAGCAGCTCGTCCACCAGGCGCGCGAACGCGTCCAGCTTGCTGCTGCGGATGCCGCTGTCGGGCGCCACCAGCACTGGATTGCAGACGGCGCGGCGCAGCTTCATCATCTCGGCCAGGATCTGGATCTGCTTCTGGGCCTGCGGCGCTTCCAGGGTGGCGATCCGTTCCAGCGCGTCGCGGCGCAGCGATTCGTAGAGCGCCATCTCTTCCTGGCTCAGCTCCACTGGCAGTACGATCTCGGTGCGCGGCGGCAGCTCGGACAGCACCTGGGCCTTGGTCCTGCGCAGGATGAAGGGTTGCGTGAGGCGGCGCAGGCGGGTGCGCGCGGCCAGCTCGGCGCGTTTATCGGTCGCCTTTTCGATCGGGCCCGCGAAGCGCAGGTTGAACTGGTCGCTGGTGCCGAGCAGGCCGGGGTTGATGAACCTGAACAGGTTCCACAACTCGCCCAGGTGGTTTTCCAGCGGCGTGCCGGTGGCGGCCATGCGGAAATCGCCGCGCAGCGACATCACCGCCTGCGAGCGGCGCGTGTGGGCGTTCTTGATCGCCTGCGCCTCGTCCAGCACGATGGTGTGCCAGCGCACGTCCTTGAACAGCTCCGCTTCCAGCTGCAGCAGGCCGTAGCTGGCGACGATCACGTCGAAGGGCCCGGCTTCCTTTAGCATCGCCTCGCGCTTGCCGGCGCCGAACAGCTTCATGTTCAAGGTCGGTGCGAAGCGTTCCGCCTCCGCCATCCAGTTGGTGGCCACCGAGGTCGGCGCCACCACCAGGGTCGGGCCGCCGGGGGCGCGCGACAGGATCAGGGCCAGCGCCTGCAGGGTTTTACCAAGGCCCATGTCGTCGGCCAGGCAGGCGCCCACGCCCCAGTGGGCCAGGCGGGACAGCCATTCGAAGCCCTCGACCTGATAGTCGCGCAGCTCGGCCTGCAGGGTGGTCGGCAGCTGCGGCCGGTAGTCGGCATTCGCCGCCATGTGCTGCAGGTGCTTGCGCCAGGCGGCATCGGCGTCGACTTCGCCGGCCTCCAGTGCCATCTCTTCCAGCGCGAAGCTGGCCAGCGGATGGAAGCGCAGTGCCTCGTCGTCCGCATCGGTGTAGGCCGACAGATCGGTGAGCCTGCGGTGCAGCTCGTCGGTGAGGGCCAGGAACTGGTTGTCGCCCAGGGCCACGAAGCGGTCTTCGCGCAGGCGGCCGAGCAGCTCGCGCAAGTCCATCACCTTGTTCTCGTCGATCTTGACGTCGCCGTTGGCGGCGAACCAGTCCTTGTCGCGCCGGATGTTCAGGCGCACCGACTTCGACGATACCTTCTTGGTGATGCGGAAGGATTCTCCCTCCGGCCAGGCGACCACCACCCGCGACGGGTCGAGCTCCTGCAGTTCGGTGATCAGTTCCAGGCAGTGGAAGGGTTGACCGAGCAGCCATTCGCCGTGTTCGTGCTCGGCGTTTTCCAGCGCCTTGCAATCGGCCAGCAGCTGGCGTTCGGCCTCGCGCTCGGCGTTCAGGTCGCGCCGCGCCTCGACGCGCACGCCGGCCACGTCCGCGATGATGCTCTCGGCCCCGCCGCCGGGTTCCAGGAAGGGGCCGGCGTCCGGCAGCGGGCGCACCAGCACGCGCACGCGCAAGCCCTGCTGGTAGGGCAGCAGGTGAATATGCAGGCGCATGTCGGCGTCCACCTGTTCGATGTCGGCCGGGCTGCCGCCGATGTCCGACTGCACCGTCACGATCGAGGAGATCGCGCTGATCGCCTGCAGCACGCGCTTTTCCGCTTCCAATGGTACTTCCAGGCCTTCGCCGACGATGGCGCCGATGCGCTTGTGCTCTTCCTTGATGCGGACGATGCGCAGGCGGGTCGGCGTCTCCCTGGTCACCACGACCTCGCCCTGCTGCTCGCGCATCGGCGGGTTCAGCGAGATCGTGACCTTGCCGCCGCCGGCGCGCACCATCAGCTGGGGCTCGCCGGGCAGCAGTTCGATGCGGGTGCCGGGCGAATCCATCCAGAACAGCAGCGGATGGCCGGCCAGCAGCGCCACCGCCTTGTCGAGGTCGAATTCGTAGCGCATGCCGGTGCCGCTGTAGTAGCGGTAGGCGCCGATGGTGCCGGCCACCTGTACGTCCTGGGCCGTCAGGAAGTCGAGCTCCGCCGCATCCTCGGCCAGGCGTTTCAAGGCCAGCGGCCGCCCGCGGGTCCAGCCGCCCTGCACGTCGCGCTTCTGCTCGCGCGGCTCCAGCGCGCGCACGCCCAGGTGCTCGTCCCAGCCCACCAGCCAGGCCAGGCGCGATTCCTTCACCACCTCGACGTTGACGGCCGGCTGCAGGTTGATCAGGGCGTTGAGCTGGCGCTCCCAGGCCTGCTCGCGTTCGAACCACAGCGCCATGTCGGTGAAGCGGTGGCGCTGGCGCAGTTCGATCGCGCGCCGGTCGACGCCTACCATGCCGAGCTGGCCCAGCACGGAACCGATCTGCGCGGCGATGAAGTCGAAGCCGGCCGCTTCCGCCGTCTCCATCTGCTGTTCCAGGAAAGCCTTGCGCTCGGCCAGCTGCGGCATGCCGAGCCACCAGTGCAGCAGGGCGCGGAACATCACCGGCTGCAGCGAGGTCTCCCAGTTGCGCGAGGGCAGGACTTCGGCGTCGACGGTGCCGCCGCGGATCTGGCGCAGCATCGACAGTTGCTGGTAGACGGCGGTGTCGTGGCTCTGCACGGCGCGGGTGGCCGATTCCAGGTAGGTATCGAGCGCCTTGGCGTGCTTCGGGTCGCTGCTCTTCAAGAGGGCGGTGATGTAGAGGTGGCCGCCGATGCCTTCGAAGATGGCTTTTCTCTTGCCGGTTTCCTTGCGCAGGGCCTTTAAAGCCTTGTCGAAGCCGGCCAGGGCTTCTTCGGGATCGCCGCGCAGCAGCTGGATGACGCTGCGGTAGTACAGGGTCGCGGATTCGTCCAGGTCGTGCAGCAGGTCGCCGGCGGCGTCCAGGCGGCCGCACAGGATCAGGTGCTCGGCCAGGGCGGTGCGCAGGGCGATCGAGGCACCGCCCTGGGCCACGTGTTCCTCGGCGTAGGCGCGTATCGGCGGCGCGCTGGCCGGCTCGCGCTGGACGTGGTTGACCAGCACCGCCAGCACCTCGTCGCGCACCGCGCCGTTGATGCGCTCGATGAGTTCCGGCTCGAAGGGACGGGCGCAGATGTCGACCAGCGGATGCAGGTAGGCCGCCTCGTGGCAGCGCAGGCAGGCCGCCAGCAGCGGTGCGATGGTCTTCGGGCCTTCTCCGGCCAGCAGGGCCATGCGCAGCAGGGCCACACCCTGGCGGTAGCTGCGCAGCATGGGCGTGCCCTGCCAATCGAGCCGCAGCGGCGTCACTAGGTGGTAGACCTCGCGCAGCTCGTTCAGGCGGCGTCCACGCAGGGCCCAGGCCATCGCCGGCCAGGCCAGGTCCGGTGCGACCACGTAGCCGCGCGAGGGCAGCTCGCCGATCAGGCCGTCCGCGCGCAGCGCTTCCAGATCATCGGCGAGGTCGTCCTCGACCGCGCTTTCGCCCAGCGGCAGCAAATGCTCGTGGATGCGCCGCCGGCCCATCGGCTCGCCGGCCAGGGCCAGCAGGGCCAGGATCAGCTTGCGCTTTTCAATGCACGCTTCGAAGATCGCGCCGAGAACCTCCACACTCATGCAGTCAGGTTCTCGATATCGACGCCAGGCAGGTCGGCAGGGACGGGAATGCCGAACACGCGCAGGTAAAAATACAGCTCCGCTTCCAGCGTGCGCACGATGCTGTCCGCCTTGCGGAAACCGTGGCCTTCGCCTTCCAGGGTCAGATAGGCGACCGGCACGCCGCGTGCGCGCAGGGCCTCGACCATCACCTCGGATTGCGGCGGCGGCACCACCTTGTCGTCCAGGCCCTGGAAGAAGATCATCGGGCGGCGCAGTTTATCGGTGTGGTTGATCGGCGAGCGTTCCGCATACACGGCGTCGGCTTCAGCCTTCGGCGCGATCAGGTATTCGTTGTAGTGCGACTCGAACTTGTGCGAGTCGGCGTCCAGGCCCTTCAGGTCGGACACGCCGTAATAGCTGGCGCCGGCCTTGAACACGTCGTGGAAGGCGAGGGCGCACAGGGTGGTCAGGCCGCCGGCGCTGCCGCCGCGGATCAGCAGGCGCTCGCGGTCGACCAGGCCTTGGTCCGCGAGATAGCGCGCGCCGGCCACGCAATCCTCGACGTCGACCACGCCCCACTGTTCCTTCAGCAGGTCGCGGTAGGCGCGGCCGAAGCCGGTGCTGCCGCCGTAGTTCACGTCCAGCACGGCGATGCCGCGGCTGGTCCAGAACTGGGTCGCCAGTTTCAGGGTGCTGCTGGCCATGCCGGTCGGGCCGCCATGGCCGATCACCATCAGCGGCGGCAGCTCGCCCGGCAGCGCTTCGAAGCCGGCATTCGTCGGCGGATAGTAGAAGGCATGCGAAGTGCGGCCTTTGGCGCTGGGATAGCTGATCGTCTGCGGCACGGACAGATAGCCGACTTCGGGCAGCTGCTCGATCGAGCGCGCCAGTACCTCACGATGGCCAGCAGCCAGGTCGATGCGCACCACCTCCGCCGCCACGGTCGGCGCGCCGCCCAGCAGGGCGACAGTATCGCCGCTCACGCGCAGTTCGCGGATCTCCTGGTAGGGCGTGTCGATGGGCGTCAGTTGTCCGCTGCGGGCGTCCAGGCGCGCCAGCTTGCTGACGCCGCCCTCGATATAGGCGCAGACGATCTCGTCGTCCGAACGGAAGCCGTACATCGACTGGCCGAAGACCCAGTGCGGCAGGCCGAACTCGGCCTCGCGCGGGCAGATCGGGTACACCACGCCGTGGTCGTAGCGGTGCAGGTTCCACCAGCCGCTGCGGTCGGAGACGAAATGCAGGATGCCGCCCGGCGACCATTCCGGCTGCACGATGGCTTCCTCGTCGCCGCCGGCGATCAGGCGGCCGTTGGCCAGGGTGCCGTCCGCGGCGATGTCGGCCAGCCAGAGTTCCGTACCCTCCCAGGGCATGCGCGGGTGGTTCCAGCACAGCCAGGCGATCTGCTTGCCGTCCGGCGAGATGCGCGGGGACGAGTAAAAATCGTAGCCGTCGTCGAGCACCAGCTGGGTGCCGTCGGCGCCGAGGGCGCACAGGGTATTGACCGGATACGTCTCGCCGGCCGAGTGGTCTTCGCGCACGCCGACCAGGCGCTTGTGAATGCGGTCCAGCACGAAGTCGGCCCAGCGCAGGGCGCCGCCCTCGCTGACCGGTACCGGTTCGCTCCCGCCGAGATCAATCCGGTAAAGACGGTTGTCGGCGAAATTCGAGAACCACACGCGCTCGTCCGCGACCAGCACCGCACCGCCGCCGTATTCGTGCACGCGGGTACGCACATTGAAGGGCGCGGGCGTGAGTTCGTCGACGCGGCCGTCGCGCTGGCGCAGCAGGGTGGTGCGGCCGCCTTCGCTGGCGCGGCCGGCCAGCCAGTAGAGGTCGGCGCCGTCGAGCAGCACGCCGGACAGCGGGGTCGAGCCGGCGGCCACGACGGCGGCGGTAATGGGGGAGGCCCAGGCGCCGCAGGGGGCAGCCTGTTTGCGGGAGGATTCGGGCATGGTCGGTCCTGGCAAAGGTAGGCGTCCATTATAAGTGCGCACCGGCCTGTCACGAAGGATGCGTACGGATGGGTCGGGGGATGCGATAATAGAAGTTTGCCCGCGCGCCGGGCGCCTTCATTCAGGTTGCCAGCCATGCCACAATTCGCCCCGCTTCAGAACGACACCTTCCTGCGTGCGCTGCTGCGCCAGCCGACCGACTACACCCCGGTATGGCTGATGCGCCAGGCGGGGCGCTACCTGCCGGAATACCGCGCCACCCGCGCGCGCGCCGGCTCCTTCCTGGGCCTGGCCAAGAATCCGGATTTCGCCACCGAAGTGACCCTGCAGCCGATCGACCGCTATCCGCTGGATGCCTCGATCCTGTTCTCGGACATCCTGACGGTGCCGGACGCGATGGGCCTGGGCCTGTACTTCGAAGACGGCGAAGGCCCGAAGTTCGAACGCACCGTGCGCACCGAGGAAGACGTCGCCAGATTGCAGGTGCCGGACATGGCATCGCTGCAATACGTATTCGACGCCGTGACCCAGATCCGCACCGCCCTGAACGGCCGCGTGCCGCTGATCGGCTTTTCCGGCAGCCCGTGGACCCTGGCCTGCTACATGGTCGAAGGCGGCGGTTCGCGCGAATTCCACACGATCAAGAAGATGCTGTATGCGCGTCCGGACCTGATGCATCGCATCCTGGACGTGACCGCCCAGGCCGTCACGCAGTACCTGAACGCCCAGATCGACGCCGGCGCCCAGGCCGTGATGATCTTCGATTCCTGGGGCGGCGCGCTGGCCGACGGCGCCTACCAGGCCTTCTCGCTGGACTATATGCGCCGCATCGTCGCCGGCCTGCAGCGCGAGAAGGATGGCGTCCGGATTCCGGCAATCGTCTTCACCAAGGGCGGCGGCCTGTGGCTGGACGAGATGGCGGACATCGGCGCCGACGCGCTCGGCCTGGACTGGACCGTGAACCTGGGCCGCGCCCGCGCCCTGGTCGGCGACCGCGTGGCCCTGCAGGGCAACCTGGACCCCGCCGTGCTGATGGCTGGCCCGGAGCAGGTCCGTGCCGAAGTCGAGAAGGCGCTGGGCAGCTACGGCACGCCGTCGACCGGCCATGGCCACGTATTCAACCTCGGCCACGGTATCTCGCAGTTCACGCCGCCGGAGTCGGTGACGGCGATGGTCGAGGCGGTACATGAATTCAGCCGCCGCCAGCGCCAGGCCTGAGCGCTGACAAAGCCCTATGGCTGCGTTGCATCGTCTCGCCGTACTAGCGCTGACAAAGCCCGATGGCTGCGCCGCTGCCTGCGGCGCATCATAATCACACTTATTCACAAATTCTTGAACTCTCCCATTCCGGGCTGTGGAAATGTACAGTACTGGATGTATATTGGTAAGTCGTTGATTTCATTGTGATTTATGCCGGGGCTGGCGAGAGCGCCAGAGTGGCGTATCGACCCCTCGGAAGGCAACTGCCCAAGTTGACAGCGCATTGTTCACAAAGTTATACACAGCTTCTGTGAATAATGTTGAAAAGTCCTTGGTTTACCGGGGTTTACGCGATTTCTTCAAGTGTTGTATCAAGTTTTTGCTGCACTGCGCTTGAGTTCTTCACCGGAAATGGCCAGTTATGCACAGAAGCGGCCGAGCGATGCCGGATTTCGGTGGCAGGAAGGTTGCACAGGCAAGTAACTGAATTTAAAAGAGAAATTTTTTTGTGAACTTGAGGAATTGCTAAGTGCTTTGAGCTAACGTAAACCTTTGTCCCGGTCAAGTTTTCCATTTTCCACAAAGTTTTCCACAGTCCCCACAGTGTTAAGAATAGGGTCCGGTTTGGCCTACTGCATCTTACAAATCGCGCTCGACACCCCGCTCGACAGCGTGTTCGACTATCGCTGGGAATGCGATCCCGGCAGCGAGCCGCAGGTCGGGCAGCTGGCGCTGGTGAACTTCGGCCGGCGCGAAGCGGTGGGCGTGATCGTCGCCGTCAAGCACGAGACCGATGTCCCGCTGGACAAGCTCAAGGATGCGCTGGCGGTGCGCAGCCAGTTGCCGCCGCTGTCGCCGCAATGGCTGGCGCTGGCGCGTTTCGCCGCCGATTACTACCACCGCCCGCTCGGCGAGGTGGCGATGCCCGGCCTGCCGAAAAACCTGCGCCTGGGCAGCACGGTGGCGCTGGACCGCGCGCTCAAGAAGCTCGGCAAGATCGAAGATACCCACGACCCGGCGCCGGCCGCGATGCCGGTGTTGAATCCGGCCCAGCAGCAGGCCGCCGACGCCATCGGCCAGGCCCGCGGCTTCAATCCGCTGCTGCTGTACGGCGTGACCGGCAGCGGCAAGACCGAGGTCTACCTGCAGGCCTGCGCCCAGGTGCTCGCCAGGGAAAGCGAGGCCCAGATCCTGATCCTGGTCCCCGAGATCAACCTGACCCCGCAGCTGGAGGCGAACATCCGCGCGCGCTTCCCGGGCGTGATGCTGGCGACCCTGCACAGCAGCCTGTCCGAGGGCGAACGCATGCTGCACTGGCTGGCCGCCCACCAGGGCCGCGCGCGCATCGTGCTGGGCACGCGGCTGGCGATCCTGGCTTCGCTGCCGCACCTGAAGCTGATCGTCATCGACGAAGAGCACGACCCCTCGTACAAGCAGCAGGAAGGCCTGCGCTATTCGGCGCGCGACCTGGCCGTGTGGCGCGCCCACCAGCTCCAGATCCCCATCGTGCTCGGGTCGGCCACGCCCTCGCTGGAGAGCTGGCACCACGCGCAGACGGGCCGCTATCGCAAGCTGGAGCTGCGCGAGCGCGCCGTGAAGGACGCCGTGCTGCCGCGTGTGAAACTGGTCGACATGGAGAAGGACAAGCCAAAGGAAGGCCTGACCTCGCACCTGATCGCGGCCCTGCGCGACCGCATGGCGCGCGGCGAACAGTCGCTGCTGTTCCTGAACCGGCGCGGCTATGCGCCGGTGTTGAGCTGCGATGCCTGCGGCTGGATCAGCAACTGCACCCGCTGCACCGCCTTCATGGTCCTGCACCGGCCCGAGCACCGGCTGCGCTGCCATCACTGTTCGCTGGAGCTGCGCATCCCGCATTCCTGCCCGACCTGCGGCAACATCGACCTGCAGCCGCTGGGACGCGGCACCCAGCGCATCGAGGAAGGCCTGCAGTCGCTGTTCCCGGAGGCGCGCGTGCTGCGCATCGACGCCGACTCCACGCGCCGCAAGGGCAGCGCCCAGGCCGCGTTCGATACCGTGCACCGCGGCGAGGTCGATATCCTGATCGGCACCCAGATGGTCGCCAAGGGCCACGACTTCAAGAACCTGACCCTGGTGGGCGTGCTCAATCCCGATACGGCCCTGTTCTCGCAGGACTACCGCGCCAGCGAGCGCCTGTTCGCCCAGCTGATGCAGGTGGCGGGACGAGCCGGCCGCGCCGGTCTCGAATCCGAGGTGCTGATCCAGTCGCGCTACTGCCAGCATCCGCTGTACGGCGCGGTGATGCGGCACGACTACGACCGCTTCGCCGGCTCCCTGCTGGAAGAGCGCCACCAGGCCGCGCTGCCGCCCTTCATGTACCAGGCCCTGCTGCGCGCGGAGGCGCCGGAACTGGCCACCGCGATCGCTTTCCTGGAGCAGGCGCGCGACGCGCTGTCCAGCGACGCCGTGGTGCTCAACGATCCGATTCCGATGACCATGACCCGGGTGCATAATGTGGACCGTGCCCAGCTGCTGGTCGAATCGAATTCGCGTCCGGCGCTGCAGGCCTTCCTCAAAGTCTGGGTCGATGCCCTGCGCGCGATGAAGTCGCGGGTGCGCTGGTCGCTCGAGGTCGATCCACTCGATATCTGACGCTTGCCGGAGAACCTGGACATGCCGTGCCGCCTCGCCTTGCTCCTTCGCCTGTTCGCAGGCGTCCTCGCACTGCCGCTCTGCACCTGCGCCGGCGCCGCCACGCCGGGCCAGGAATCGGCGGCCGCCGTTACCAGCCGGATCGAAGCCAGGGATTGTGCCGGCGCCGTCGATGAGCTGAAGGCCGGGCTGAAGCGGGGCCATGCCGAAGTCTCCCTGCTGGCGGGTACCATGTACGAACACGCCGTGTGCGTGACACGCGACTGGAACCGCGCGGTGCTGTTCTACTCCCAGGCTTACCAGAGCGGCATGAAGGAAGCGGCCGACCGCATGGCGGCCGGCTATGCCGCGCCGGAAAACGGCGCCGACGTCGCGGCCGCGATCTGGTGGTCCGGCAAAGGGCGCATCCAGGCATCGCCGGGCCGGCAGGTCCTGGCGCCATGCGCGGTCAGCCCGGCGGCCAGCGACAACATGGACCGCTTCGTCGCCGAGCTGCGGACCTGGCCGCAATGGCAGCTCGCGATGTGCAATTACGTGGTCGGGGTGATGTCGACGCTGTCGGCCGAGATCAGGTACCCGGCGCTGGCGCAGGCCTACGGCGTAGGCGGACAGGTGACGCTGCGCTTCCTGCCGGCGGTGCCGAAGATCGAGCTGAAGAAAGGCGCAATCCAGGAATACCAGCTGCTCGGGATCTTGAATGGCGACGTGCTGCGCGACCGCGAGACGCCGATGGTGACCGGCGGCTTCGAGAAAGCGCTCGGCGCCGTGGCCGACCGGGCCCTGCGCCGCTACCCCAAGCCCGGCGGCATTCCGGCGGAGGCGGTGTTCTACGTCCGCTACATCTTCCAACTCGAGTGATGCCCTGAGCGTTTCCCGAAAATAGCGTATCGTCTTGTCCGCGAACTACCGGAGATGACTATGCAGAAAATGAAGGTCGATGTCGCCGTCATCGGCGCCGGCACCGCGGGACTGGTGGCCTACCGTTCCGCGAAAGCCCAGGGCGCGCGCGCCGTCATGATCGAGGGCGGGCCCTACGGCACCACCTGCGCGCGCGTGGGCTGCATGCCCAGCAAGCTCCTGATTGCCGCCGCCGAGGCCGCACACTTCATCGATGCCGCGCCAAGCTTCGGCGTGCACGCAGGCGAAAAGCGCGTCGACGGCGTGGCCGTGATGGAGCGCGTACGGCGCGAGCGCGACCGCTTCGTCGGCTTCGTGCTGGAAGGCGTGGACAATATCCCCGACCAGGACAAGCTGCGCGGCTATGCACGCTTCACCGGGCCGCATACCCTGGTGGTGGACGACCATACGGAAGTCGAGGCCGCGCGCATCGTGATCGCCACCGGCTCGACCCCGACCCGCCTGCCCAAGCTGGAAAACGTCGGCCCCGGCGTGATCACCAGCGACGACGTGTTCTACTGGCAGGACCTGCCGCGTTCGGTGGCCGTGATCGGCACCGGCGTGATCGGGCTGGAGCTGGGCCAGGCGCTCGCCCGCCTGGGCGTGCGCGTGAGCGTGTTCGCGCGCGGCGGCAGCGTGGCCCAGCTGACCGACCCGGTGGTGCTGCGCAATGCCGGGCGCGCGCTGGCCGAAGAGATCGACCTGCACTTCCAGTCCGAGATCGTCAGCGCCGTGCAGGACGGGGACGAGGTTGCCTTGACCATCCGCCAGAATGGCGAGGAACGCTTGACGCGCTTCCAGTGTGTGCTGCAGGCGGCCGGGCGTACCCCCAACGTGGCCGGGATCGGCATCGAGCATCTGGGCCTGGAACTGGGCGCCAACGGCGTGCCGCTGTTCGACAGCCGCACCATGCAGTGCGGGAATAGCCACGTCTTCATTGCCGGCGACGCCAACAACGAGCGTCCGGTGCTGCCGGAAGCGGCCGACCACGGCAAGATCGCCGGCGACAATGCCGGCCGCTACCCGGACATCCGCCCCGGCCTGCGCCGCGCGCCGCTGACGATCGCCTTCACGGAGCCGAACATCGTCAGCCTAGGCGCCAGCTACAAGCAGCTGTGCGGGCCGGGCAGGCCGAAGTTCGCGATCGGCCAGGTTTCCTTCGAGAACCAGGGCCGCAGCCGCGTCATGCTGCAGAATAAGGGGGTGCTGCGGGTGTACGGGGAATACGGCACCGGGCGCTTCCTGGGCGCCGAGATGATCGCCCCGCGCGGCGAGCACATCGGCCACCTGCTGGCCTGGGCGGTGCAGTCGCGCCTGACGGTCGAGCAGATGCTGGAGATGCCCTTCTATCACCCGGTGGTGGAAGAGGGCGTGCGCACCGCGCTGCGCGACCTGGCGGCGAATATCGTGAAGGGTTGCAGCGACATCGATCCGGACGAGGTCGAGCCGGGTACGTGATACCTGCCCACGCGCGACTTCAATTCAGATACGTCGAGTCCAGCTTCCCTTCCGAAGCCAGCTGCCGCACGATCTTGATGGTATCGATATCGGCTTCCTGGTAGGCCGATTTCTTGAAGTCCTCGTACATCTTGCCCATCTCGTCGGTCGCCGACACATTGCCGTCGTCGTACAGGAAGCGCACCCACATCACGCCTTCGCTCGGCGCCTCGATCGTCATGGTCATGCGCGAAGCGGGGATTTCTCCCTGGGCCGGGACTTCGTAGCGCACTTCCTGCAGCGGGCTCAGGTGCACGACGTCGTCGATCACCAGCTCGCCGTAGCGCAGGCGGCGCGCGAAGCTGCCGCTCTGGCGCTCGCCGATCGTGCATTCGTCCAGGTGGGGCATGAACATCTTCGGGTCTTCGGCGCGCAGCACCAGGCCGCGCCACAGTTGTTCGCGGGTCATGGTGTCCGCGAGCGGGTTGAGCGGGTCGTTAATCTCGATCAGGTGTTCAAATTTCATGTTCTTGTCTCTCGCATGGGCAGCCGTAAAAGCGCTATATGGTGGCGGATAGCGTGCTGACAAGCCACAACATAACGCACTTTTCCTGAAATGTTTTCGGCGTGCATGGCCGAGCTTCGTTAAAATGATGAGCTCACCCACTGGCAGTCCTGCAAGAATTATCCCATGTCGACCCCGAATTTCGGCCTCAACGGTCCGCAGAGCGAAGCCGTGCTCTATCTCGACGGCCCTTGCCTGGTGCTGGCTGGCGCCGGCTCCGGCAAGACGCGCGTGATCACCCAGAAGATCGCCTACATGATCGAGCACCGCGGCTACGATCCGCGCACGATCGCCGCGCTCACCTTCACCAACAAGGCGGCGCTCGAGATGCAGGAGCGGATCGGCAAGCTGCTCAAGCAGCCCAAGCAGGCCAAGCAGCTGACCGTGTCGACCTTCCACTCGCTGGGCGTCAAGATCCTGCGCCAGGAGGCGGCCGGCGTCGGCCTGAAGGACAAGTTCTCGATCATGGACAGCGACGACTGCTATACCGTCGTCTCCGACCTGGCCGTCACCACCGACAAGCAGGAGATCCGCCGCATCCAGAACGCGATCTCGCTGTGGAAGAACGGCCTGGTCGACCCCGAGGATGCGATCCGCGACGCGCACGACGAAGACGAAGCCCAGGCCGGGCGCATCTACCGCAGCTATGTGGCGACCCTGCAGGCCTACCAGGCGGTCGACTTCGACGACCTGATCCGCCTGCCGGTGGAACTGTTCCGGAATAACGAACCGATCCGCGACCGCTGGCAGCGCCGCCTGCGCTACCTGCTGATGGACGAGTACCAGGACACCAACACCTGCCAGTACGAGCTGGTGAAACTGCTGGTGACGGGCCTCGGCAAGAAGCCGATGTTCACCGCGGTGGGCGACGACGACCAGGCGATCTATGCCTGGCGCGGCGCCTCGGTCGAAAACCTGAAGACCCTGCAGACCGACTTCCCGGACCTGCGGGTCATCAAGCTCGAGCAGAACTACCGCTCGACCACCCGCATCCTGCAGGCCGCCAACGCGGTCATCGGCAACAACCCCAAGCTGTTCGAGAAGGCGCTGTGGTCCGAGCACGGCCTAGGCGAGCCGATCAAGGTGCTGGGCATGCCGAACGAGGAGACCGAGGCCGACCAGGTGGCGATCATGATCTCGTCCGAGCGCTTCCAGCGCAAGAACAAGTGGACCGACTACGCGATCCTGTACCGCGGCAACCACCAGGCCCGCATCATCGAGCAGGCGCTGCGCAAGGAACGCATTCCGTACACGATTTCGGGCGGCCAGAGCTTCTTCGACAAGGCCGAGATCAAGGACGTGATCGCCTATCTGCGCCTGATCGCCAACCAGAACGACGACCCGGCCTTCATCCGCGCCGTCACCACGCCCAAGCGCGGGGTCGGCATGACCACCATCGAGGTGCTGGGCGAAGTCTCGAAGCAGTGGAACTGCTCGCTGTTCGAGGCCGCCTTCAAGGGCGGCCTTGAAGCCCGGCTGCAGGACCGCCAGCTGATCCCGCTGCGCGAGTTCTGCCACTGGATCAACGAGCTGGAAGACCGCGCCACGCGACCGGGGCCGTCCGGCAGCGGCGATCACGCCGCCGAGCTGCTCGATGACATGATGAAAGAGATCAACTACGAGCACTACCTGTACGAGAACTTCGACGACAAGGCGGCCCAGGCCAGGTGGCAGAACGTGCTCGAGTTCACCAACTGGCTGAAGGAGCGCGGGCGCGGCGGGCGCGATCGCGACGGTGAAGAGAAGAACCTGCTCGAGCTGACCCAGATGGTGGCCCTGATGTCCATGCTAGAGGGCCAGGACGAGGAGCAGGACGCGGTGCGCATGTCGACCCTGCACGCGTCCAAGGGTCTGGAGTATCCGCACGTCTACCTGGTCGGCGTCGAGGAGGGGATCCTGCCGCACAAGGGCGATCCGGACGACCCCGTCGAGCGCATCGCCGCGCGCATCCAGGAAGAGCGGCGCCTGATGTACGTCGGCATCACGCGCGCCCAGCGCACCCTGCACGTTACCTGGTGCAAGAAGCGCAAGCGCGCGGGCGAGCTGATGCATTGTGACCCCTCCCGCTTCATCAAGGAGATGGCGCTCGAGGTCGGCGACGCGCCGCCGAAAGAAGATGAAGTACTGAGCCCCAAGGCGCGCCTGGCCAATCTCAAGGCCTTGCTGGCGACGCCAAAGACTGCCAGCTAGAAACATTTGCCGGACGTTGACATCAGTTTAACGACGGCAAATGTTCAGAATTATTCGTTGCAGATAAGCCTTGTTGGGATGCCAAGGGGTGCGCACGATTGAAATTCTCATTTGACTTCAACTGTTGAGCAGGAAATACTTTCCTGAAGTGACTTTGTCACAATCAACACTGAAGTTAACTAATGGCAACCGTATCCGACATCACCGTTATTCCTACTTCTGGACTGAACCATATCGATGCCCTGCTCGATACGGGGCCTGACTGGAATTATTTCACATCTGCATCCGGACAGAGCAATGTTCTCTATTTCACGTTCTCCGTGACTTCAGGGAATGAGAGCGCTTCCAGCACGCAGAGTATTTTTTACGGAAACCAGCAGGCGTTTTCGACCGCCCAGCAAGCCGTGGTACGGGAGCTGTTGAAGGATGGCGGCTATCTGAATCAGCTGACCGGCATTCATTTCGTCGAAACCAGCAATGGCGACGCTGCGCAGATCCACCTCTGCAATGCGGACATCATCACCAGCAATGTCACCGGTCTGTGCAGCTGGCAAAGCTCGTACCAGTACGAACCCGGCACCAACAGGCTGGTCAGCTACGACGCGGATGCCTATGTCTATCTCGACAATGTCCAGTTCGGCGCGGCCAACAGCAATCTGGCGCCTGGCGGAAGAGGGTATCAGACCCTGCTGCATGAAATGGGACATGCGCTCGGCCTGAAGCATACGTTCTGGGATCCGAACAGCGACAACCCGAACCCGATCGTCCTGCCGGCGGCGCAAGACAACACCAGCAATACCCTGATGTCGTACACCAACGTCGGTGGACCCTATACGACATACCAGCAATTCGACGTCGCGGCCCTGAACTGGCTTTACGGCAAGGATGGTCTCGGCGGCGCACTAGGCATCAATTCGACAACCGGAGCCCGGTATATCACGGGTACCAATGGCCCGGATACCCTGACGGGTACCGACGCCAATGACACGCTTGAAGGCGATGGAGGCAATGACATGATTGATGGAGGAAATGGAATCGATACCGCCGTGTTCCGCGGCGTTCGCAGCAATTACACCTTTGCTGAACTGTCGAACGGCGACATGACGGTGATGAGCAAGGACGGCATCGACGGCATGGACACCCTGCGCTCGATCGAGATCCTGAAGTTTGCGGACATGAGCGCGACCCGTGCGGACGTCCTGGCGGCCGACACCGTGGCCCCTGCCAAGCCGACCTTGGTAGTCACCAAGAACGTGAACGGTTACGCGACCGGCAACACGCCGCTGGTGACCGGCAAGGCGGAAGCCGGCTCGATCGTGAAGATCTATGCCAGCGACAACAATATGCTGGTCGGCACGGCGACCGCCGATACCAACGGCCTGTACACGCTGAAGCTCAGCACGTATGCGGATGGCAGCAACTACTCGGTCTTCGCGACCGCGACCGATGCTGCAGGCAATGTTTCAGTCGCCAGTGATGCGGCGAGCTTCAAGGTCGACGCCACGCCGCCGGTGAAGCCGACCTATGATCCCTTGCCCACCGATCTGGGCGGCAGCAACCAGGTCACGTTCAACGGTACGGGCGAGGCCGGCACCACGATCGAACTGGTGCGCGCCGGCGACCTGCAGACGATCGGGCGCACCACCGTCGGCAGCGACGGCACCTGGCACCTGCCGACGTCGCCTCTGCCGAACGGCAATTACACGGTCAGCGTGGTCTCGCTCGACCAGGCCGACAACGGCACCAACGCCGCTTCCCGCGCAAGCTGGACCATCAACAGCTCGGCGAACATCACCGGCACCAGCGGCAACGATACGCTCAAGCCGGGCGCGGGCAATAACGCAGTGGATGGCGGCGCCGGCACCGACACCGTCGTCTACGCCGGTTCGCACACCAACTACACGGTGGCCCAGGAGGCCTGGGGCTACGGCATCACCGACAAGACCGGCAATAACGGTCACGATTCGCTGATCAATGTCGAGCGCGTCCAGTTCGACGACGGCTGGCTGGCGCTGGATGTCGACGGCATCGCCGGCCAGATCTTCCGCCTTTATACGGCCGTCCTCGGACGTCCGGCCGAGGCCGCAGGCATGGGTTACTGGATGTGGCGCATGGAAGGCGGTAGCCCGATCACCGATGTGGCCCGCGAATTCATGAACCAGCCCGAGTTCAACACCCTGTACGGCGCCAACCCGACCGATGCGACTTTCGTGACGAAGCTGTACAACAACGTGCTGGGCCGCGATCCGGAACCCGAAGGCTTCAAGTACTGGATGGATACCCTGAGCAATAACAGCAATCCGGACAAGGCTGCGGTGCGTACCCAGATGCTGATCGATTTCAGCGAGAGCCTGGAAAACCAGGTGAACGTGGTCGGCACCTTCAAGACGGGCATCGAGTTCACGCCCTGGCACCAGGGCTGACCGGGACCATCCGGCAGCATGCCGGCGCGGCAAGCGCCGGCGCCATTCAAGAGCCGCTGGCATAATGCGGCTCTTTTCATTTCAGGAAGCGCCGTGAACGACGAAGACCGTTTCATCGATATCGAGATCAAGCTGGCTCACCAGGAAAACCTGGTCGAGTCGCTGAACCAGACCATCTACGAGCAGGGCCGCCGTATCGACCAGCTGGAGGCCATGGTGGCCAAGCTGGCCGAGCATGTCCGCATCCTGCGCGACGCCGGGCAAGGGCCGGTGAACGAAAGGCCACCGCATTACTAAGCGGCAATTTCATCATATTGTGATTAAAAGCTCCTAGCTCATCCAGATTGGATAAGTATTTTAAGCGTCACAAGTTAACGAAATTTAATGTTCAGCTAATCGAAAATTCCTGTACTGTTGAGTACTGTCAAGGTATGATCATCGCACGATGTAAATACAATCAAATCCATCATTTCTGTTGGTTGAGTTGTTTCGTGCGAGGCCCATGTGAAAGTATCCGTTCCGCATACCAAAGAAATGCCAGAAACCATCGCATGGACCACCCCGGAATTGCCGGTCTCCTTGCGTCGAACCGAGACCACTCAACGGTTCGAGTTCTCCCCTGCCACCGCCGACCTTGAGCGTTCCGACGTGCAGGCCGCATGGCAGCGCCTGCTGCAGTCCCGCCGCAGTCCGGAAAAGCTGTACCAGCTTCCGGCGTTCTTCAAATATCTGCAGGAGACCAAGGAAGACGGCGCAGGCGCCTGCGAACTTCATATCGTACGCCGCCGCAGCGATGCGCGAATCGTCGGGGTCATTCCCGGCCGCAGGATGACGCAGAGAGTGAGCGTCCGCTTGGGTCCACTGACCCTGTTCAAGCGTACCGTGCCCGTCTACCAGCTGCTCGGCAGCGTGCCCTTGCTCGATGCGGGCGAAGAAGGCCTGTCCAGCTTCGTCCTGGACAATCTGCTGCAGAGTCATCCCGACTGCCAGGCCTTGCTGATGCAGGCAATGCCCGAGGAACTGGCCCATACGGTGGGCGGCAAGGGCTTGTCCCGTCACATCCTGAACGGCTGGCAAAACTGTCATACCGTGCCGCTGCCGGAAGACGCCGAAACCTATCTGCAAAAATTCAGCTCCAAGAAGCGCTACAACCTCTCGCGCCAGGTGCGGCTGCTGGCCAAGGAGGCGGGCGAGGTCAGCCTGGTACGGGTCGAACATGCGGATCAGGTCGCCGCCCTGGTGGACGGCATGCGGACCTTCATGAACGCCGAGGACTTCTCCGTCCAGAGTTCGCAGGTCAAGCTCGAGAACCTGGCGCGCCACGGCCTGCTGCACTCCTACCTGCTCCAGTGCGGCGGCAAGACGGTTGCGCTGGTGCTGGGCACGCACTCGGATGAGGTGTGGCACGTACACAATATCTGCTGCGCCCAGGAATACATGAACCTGTCGGTCGGCACCAGCATCGTCCACCTGGCCCTGCAGGATGCGATTGCGCATTTCGATTTCACCCACGCCGATTTCGGCTACGGCACGCCGAACCAGGAATTCCGCTCCACGCACGTGCTGCAGCGGCGCGGCAAACTGCTGCTGTGCCGCCGCCATGGCGTGGCCGACCTGCTGTTCAAGCTGTATAGCGTCCAGAACCGGATCAACGAAGCGCTGATCGCGCGTGTCAAGACAGTCCGCAAGCGGCTGACGGAGCGCAGGCAGGCGAGCAAATAGTTGCATTCTGCTAATAAATCCAATAAGGTAGGTTCATGTTTATTGGATAACAGGATGTACTGCATGAGCATCGCCGACCTCGAACGACGAATCCTCGCCTGCGAGCAGGAAAACGCGCGCCTGCACAAACGGCTCGCGAGGCAAAACCGGGCCTGGGCACTCGGCCTGCTCCTGATCGCCGGCGGCGGCGCGATCGCAGGCGGCAGCCTCAAGGACGCCATCTTCGACAGCGTGCGGGCCAAGGAAGTCGTGGTGGTCGACGCCAAGGGTGTGGTGCGCGCCCGCCTCGGCGGCGATCTGCCGGATGCGGTCATGGCCGGCGGCCGCGTGTCGAAGCGCGGCTCGAAAGCGGCCGGCGTGATGCTGTACGACGAGGAAGGCATCGAACGCGGCGGCTATGTCACCCAGGATGATGGCAGCAACGTCATGCTGACGCTGGATTCCAAATACCGCCAGGCTGCGCTGTTCGTGGCCGGCCCCGACGAGGATCAGGCCAGCGCACTGGGCCTGTGGAACAAGGGCGGCGGCATCGAGATGCGCTCGGACGGCAACGGCCAGCGCCTGAGCGTCACCAACAAATCCGGCGTCGTGATGCAGCAGCCGGTCATCACCGCACTGTCTGCGGCCACCTGCGTGTCGTACAAGGACATCGAAAAGAAATACCCGGGCGCACGCAGCTGCCAGGCCAGGTTCACGGAGGCCGCTTGCCAGGCCTGCTTCGACAGCCAATGAAGCGGCGCATGCTGGTGATCTGCATCGAGCTGGACGGCGTCCTCGGCAAGCACGCACGTTAAATTCGGGATGTCCATGCAGGCTGAGCACGAATTCTACGTGGTGTCGAGGCGCAAGCTGGCGATCCTGTTCCTGGCGACGTCCTCGCTCTACGTCCTGTACTGGTATTACAAGAACTGGGACCGCTACAAGAGCAGGCATCCGGAAGCCTCGCAGTTCGGCAGCATGGTCTCGCCGGTGCCGCGCGCCGTGTTCTGGATGTTTTTCACGCACGCGCTGTTCCGCAAGGTCAAAGCCTATGGCCATGCGCTGCCGCAGGTCGCCGGCTGGCGCAGCGGCTGGCATGCGACCATCGTGGTCGCGCTGATGCTGCTGGCGAACGCCATCGACGTCCTCATCGGTGGCACGGCCGGCGATCTCGTCTCGATCGCCAGCGTGTTCGTGCTGCTGCCGCCCTTCCTGACGGCGCAGGACAAGATCAACCTCAGCTGCGGCGATCCGGAAGGGAAGAGCAACGACCGGCTGTCGAAGGCGAACTGGGCCTGGGTGGTCGCGGGCGGAGTGCTGTGGCTGATCTTGATCGCCGCTGCGCTCCTGCCTGAAGGGTCTTGATCGGCCTCGGATACCGTATTGCTTATGCTACAGTCTATTTCTTGCTCTGAGGTTCAGGGCTTTCATCCACGGTATATACATCATGAGTAATCAAGCCCCTGGTCCGGAGTTCTGGACCCGCGTCAACGCCCTGATCGACCAGGCCAACACCCAGTGCGATTCCGCCGACCCCAGCGAAGTCTGCGCCTCCACCATGTACGCCTCGGCACGCTTCAATGCCTTCATCGTCGCGCGCACCACGAGTGGTCCGGAGCACATGCAGCAGGAAAAGGAGCGGGCACTCGAGTATTTCACCGACCAGTTCCGCAAGATGATGGCGGAGAATCTGGACGATTTCATTGCGAATCTCGGCAAATACGATATCGGAACGCCGTCGCAGTAACTGACTCCCCGCCGCATGGGGGCTCTCAGATCGTCGGCACATGCAGCCGGTTATCGTCCTCCAAAACCAGGCCTTGCCAGGTTGCGGGCTTGCCCGTCATTTCCCACGCAAGGATCTGCTGCGGTGTGCGTCCCATGCCACCCGAAAAGGCGGTCATCTGATGCTTGTCGAGTTCCCTTGCGATGTCCAGGTCCTTGATCGTCAGCTTGTTCATGTCTATCTCCTAGAGTAATGAGCGTTGCCAGGCACGATGCCGGCCACAATTACCGTTGATTGCAGGAAGCGTGCCAATCGCGGAATCGCGCTGCTTATTCGCAGAAATGCATAAACCTTGGGATGCTATCTGTTGGTTTCCCTGTCGTTCTTTGATGGTTGAGTTGGCTGTCGCACAACACTCAGTGAGTAGTGAACGACTCCAGCTCTTCCGTGGTGCGGTGCTGGACTGTACCGCTTGGGTCGTAATCTTCGACGATCATCTTCACGTCGCGTTTGATTTCAGGGGCGTACCAGTAGAGTTTATACATTCGGCCACCGATGGGATCGGGGGTGTGTGCGGCCTGCGAATTGACGATGATCGCCTGAGCGTTTCCTTCGGCGCGTACCGAGCCACTGGCACTCGCGGCCTGCGGCTCGAACTCTTTGAACCAATTTCCCTCCATCTCAATTTTCAGCGCTTTGAAGGTTCCAGCGGGAACTTTGATTTCATCCCAGCCGATCACGGTGTAATGCAATTTGTTCCTCAGTGTCTTGACGGCAGGCGTCGGGTGCGGCTGTGTTTGGTCCGTGTCCCACGTCTTGCCTGGTTCAAGAGGAAAGGCGTAGGGGCGCGAAGTCACCCGTTCCTCGCCATTGACGACATGCGGGATGCTCCAGTCCAGATTCAGGTTCGCTTCGTGCGGTGGCAGATTGCTGTCGACCGGTTTGTTCGCCATCACGAATGAATGAGATCCGACGCGTGACACCCAAGCCTCGTATCGGCGCGTGGATGAGACTAGCGTTCCACTTTTGTTCTCCTCCGTCTGCACGCTGTAAAGCCATTTGTCGCCTTCCTTGAGCGCAGGACGATCAATTGTTTGCGCGTGCAGGATTGCACTTGCTGCGCATGCCAGCGCGGCGCACACGGTTTTATGGAATGCCTTCATAATTGCCTCATCAGTATTCTGTAGACGATTATAGGTATAAGAACCGATGCAGCATGTAGCGTTTTGTTTCTGATCGCGATACCGAAATTCGAGAAACTCATGGGCAAAAACCGGCTGGAAGCCTTCAGCGACGGCGTCATCGCCATCCTCATCACCATCATGGTGCTGGAACTCAAGGTCCCGCACAGCCCGGATTTCCGGGCGCTGCTGCCCCTGTGGCCGGTGTTCATGAGCTACGTGCTCAGCTTCATCTACATCGGGATCTACTGGAACAACCACCATCACATGCTGCACGCGGTGAAGGAAGTCAGCGGCGGCATCCTGTGGGCCAATCTGCACCTGCTGTTCTGGCTGTCCCTGATTCCCTTCGTGACGGCGTGGACGGGCGAGAACCATTTCGAGACCGGGCCGACCGCCACCTACGGCTTCGTGCTGTTCATGTGCGCGGTGTCGTATTCGCTGCTGGTGCGCGGCCTGGTGCGCAACCACGACAAGAACACGACCCTGGCCGAAGCCATCGGCGACGACCGCAAGGGCAAGATCTCGATCGTCCTCTATCTGGTCGGGGTGGCGCTGTCCTGGTTCCAGGCCTGGATGGGCTTCCTGGTGTATGCGGCCGTGGCCGTGATGTGGCTGATTCCGGACCGGCGCATCGAGAAGAAAGTGGTCGAGGAAATCCAGGAAGAGGAGGCGGAAGAGGCCAGGAAAGACGCGTCCTGACGGATGCCGTCAATACGGGAGATTGCAACACTCCAATATGACGACGCGGCAATAAGCCTGCTATGATCTTCGGCGCACCTGCTGCCGGGCACGCTTCGGCAGCGTCCGATTAGTGTCCTGAAAGATCGCATGAAACGTCAACACAGCTTCATCGTCGCGGCAAGCATCGCGCTTGCCTACGCAACCACCGCCATCCCCGCCGCCGCCGCTCCCACTGCTTCCGCCGCCCCCGCTGCCGTCTTCGACGCTTCGAACCCGTTCGCCAAGGCCAGCACGCTGCCCTTCCATTATCCGGCCTTCGACAAGATCAAGGACGAGCACTTCAAGCCGGCCTTCGAAGCGGGCATGCGCGTGCACCTGCTGGAGATCGAGGCGATCGCGAGCAACCATGCGGCGCCGACGTTCGACAACACCATCGTCGCGATGGAGCGCGCGGGCCAGCTGCTGGCGCGCGTGTCGACCACCTTCTCGAACCTGCAGAGCGCGAACACCAACGACAAGCTGGACGCGATCGACCGCGAGATGTCGCCGAAGCTGGCTGCCCATGCGGACGCGATCTACATGAACGCCAAGCTGTGGAAGCGCGTGAAGAGCCTGTACGACAAGCGCGATGCCCTCAAGCTGGACGCCGAATCGAAGCACCTGCTGGAGCGCTACCACCGCGACTTCGTGCGCGCCGGCGCCAATCTCTCCAACGCCGACAAGGAGAAGCTGAAGGCGTATAACGGCGAGATCGCCAGCCTGCAGTCGACCTTCGCCCAGAACGTGCTGAAGGAAGCGAACGCCTCGGCGCTGGTGGCCGATACCCGCGCCGAACTGGCCGGCTTGTCGGACGCCGAGATCGATGCCGCCGCGCTTGAGGCGAAGAAGCGCGGCCTGGACGGCAAGTTCGTGATCGCGCTGGCCAACACCACCGGCCAGCCGCTGCTGTCGTCGCTGACCAACCGCGGCACGCGCGAGCGCCTGATGGCGGCATCGATGGCGCGCGGCAGCCGCGGCGGCGAATTCGACGGCCGCGAACTGGTGCAGCGCCTGGCGAAGCTGCGCGCCGAGAAGGCGGCCCTGCTGGGCTACCCGACCTATGCCGCCTATTCGCTGGAAGTGGAAACCGCGAAGACGCCGGAAGCCGTCAACAAGCTGCTGGGCGAGCTGGCGCCGCCGGCCGTGAACAATGCGCGCAAGGAAGCCGCCGAGATCCAGGGCGTGATCGATGCGGAGAAAGGCGGTTTCCAGGTCGCCGCGCATGACTGGGCCTTCTACACCGACAAGGTGCGCCAGGCGAAGTACGCCTTCGACGAGAACCAGTTGAAGCCCTACTTCGAACTGAACAACGTGGTGCAGAACGGCGTGTTCTTCGCCGCGAACAAGGAGTTCGGCATCAGCTTCAAGGAGCGCAAGGACTTGCCGGTGTACGACCCGGACGTGCGCGTGTTCGACGTCTTCGACGCCAGCGGCAAGCAGCTGGCGATCTTCATCATGGATTACTACGCGCGTCCGAACAAGCAGGGCGGCGCCTGGATGAACGAGTACGTCACGCAGTCCACGCTGCTGGGCAACCACCCGGTGGTGGCGAACCACCTGAACATTCCGAAGCCGCCCGCCGGCCAGCCGACCCTGCTGACCTATGACGAGGTGCGTACCGCCTTCCACGAGTTCGGCCATGCGCTGCACGGCATGTTCTCGAATGTGAAGTACCCGACCTTCGGCGGCGCCAACACGCCGCGCGACTTCGTCGAGTACCCGTCGCAGGTCAACGAGATGTGGGCCACCTGGCCGGAAGTGCTGGCCAACTACGCGAAGCACTACCAGACCGGCGAGCCGATGCCGCAAGAGCTGCTGCAGAAGGTGCAGGCATCAAGCAAGTTCAACATGGGCTACATCACCACCGAGTACCTGGCCGCTTCGCTGCTCGACCAGCGCTGGCACCAACTGGCCCCGAGCCAGATCCCGACCGACGTGCTGGGCTTCGAAGCCGCCGCGCTGAAGGATGCGGGCGTCGACTTCGCGCCGGTGCCGCCGCGCTACCGCACGACCTATTTCTCGCACAGCTTCTCGCTCGGCTATTCGGCCGGCTACTACGCCTACCTGTGGAGCGAAAAGCTGGACGCCGATACGGTCGAGTGGTTCAAGGAGAACGGCGGCCTGCTGCGCAAGAACGGCGACCACTTCCGCGAGACCCTGCTGTCGCGCGGCGGTTCGGCCGACGCCATGGACCTGTTCCGCAATTTCCGCGGCCGTGATGCGCGGATCGAGCCGCTGCTGGAGCGCCGTGGCCTGACCGGCAACTGAGCGGCTGACCCATCGTCACGCGTGGGCACGCTGTGCCCACCCTACGGCGATCGGTAGGGTGGGCTCCCCGAGCCCACGCAAACCACAACAAACAACAAGACGATTTTTACTGGAGAGAGAATGAACCGTTCCCACATCCTGGCCTTCGCCGTCACCGCGGCCGTCGCCACCTTCGCCCAGGCCGCACCATCCCAGCTGCCGGCCTCGAACCCCTTCGCCAAGCCGAGCACCCTGCCGTTCCAGTACCCGGCCTTCGACAAGATCAGGAACGAAGACTTCGCGCCGGCCTTCGAGGAAGGCATGCGCCAGCAGTCGGCCGAGATCGACGCCATCGCCAACAGCAAGGCGGCACCCACCTTCCAGAACACCATCGTCGCGATGGAGCGTTCGGGCCAGCTGCTGAACCGCGTCTCGAGCGTCTTCTACAACCTGGTCGGCGCCAACACCAACGACACCCTGAACGCGCTGGACAAGGAGCTGGCGCCCAAGCTGGCCGCGCACAGCGACAAGATCCGCCTGAACGAGAAGCTCTACAAGCGCATCAAGACCCTGTACGACAAGCGCGAACAGCTGCACCTGGATGCCGAATCGGCCTATCTGCTCGAGCGCTACCACACCGACTTCGTGCGCGCCGGCGCCCAGCTCTCAAGCAGCGACAAGATCAAGCTGAAGGCCTATAACGCCAGGATCGCCGCCCTGCAGACCCAGTTCAGCCAGAACGTGCTGAAGGAAGCGAACGCCTCGGCGCTGGTGGTCGACAGCCGCGCAGAGCTGGCCGGCATGTCGGACAAGGCGATCGATGTCGCCGCGCTCGAGGCGAAGAAGCGCGGCCTGGACGGCAAGTTCGTGATCCCGGTCGTGAACACCACCCAGCAGGCGCCGCTGTCCGTGCTGACCAACCGCGCGACCCGCGAAAAGCTGCTGGCGACCTCGCTGGCGCGCGGCAGCCATGGCGGCGAATTCGACAACCGCGCCCTGGTGCTGGAGCTGACCAAGGCGCGTGCCGAGCGCGCCGCGCTGCTGGGCTATCCGAGCCACGCGGCCTATATGCTGGAAGACCAGACCGCGAAGACCACCGGCGCGGTCAACAAGCTGCTGGCCGAGTTCGCCAAGCCGGCCGTGAACAACGCGAAGAAGGAAGCGGCCGACCTGCAGAAGGTGATCGATGCCGAAGGCGGACAATTCCAGGCCGCCGCCTACGACTGGAACTACTACAGCGACAAGGTGCGCGCCCAGCGCTACGCCTTCGACCAGAACCAGCTGCGTCCCTACTTCGAGTACAACCGCGTCCTGATCGACGGCGTGTTCTTCGCCGCCACCAAGGAATACGGCATCACCTTCAAGGAGCGCAAGGACCTGCCGGTGTACGACCCGGACGTGCGCGTGTTCGACGTCTTCGACACCGACGGCAAGCAGCTGGCGATCTTCCTGCACGACCCCTACGCGCGCGGCAACAAGCGCGGCGGCGCCTGGATGAACGCCTACGTCGGCCAGAACACCCTGCTGGGCACCCACCCGGTGATCGCGAATCACCTGAACATCCCGAAGCCGGCCGCCGGCGAGCCGACCCTGCTGACCTACGATGAAGTGCGCACCATGTTCCACGAGTTCGGCCACGCGCTGCACGGCATGTTCTCGAACGTGACGTACCCTCGCTTCTCGGGCACCCGCGTGCCGCGCGACTACGTCGAGTTCCCGTCGCAGGTTAACGAGATGTGGATGGCCTGGCCGGAAGTGCTGGCCAACTACGCGAAGCACTACCAGACCGGCGAGGCGATGCCCCAGGCGCTGCTGGATAAGGTCCAGGCATCAAGCAAGTTCAACGAGGGTTACCGCACCACCGAGTACCTGGCGGCCTCGATCCTGGACCAGAGCTGGCACCAGCTGGCCCCGAACCAGATCCCGGCCGACGTGCTGGGCTTCGAAGCCAAGGCCCTGCATGACGCCGGCGTCGACTTCCCGCTGGTCCCGCCGCGCTACCGCACGACCTATTTCTCGCACGTGTTCTCGGGCGGTTACTCGGCCGGCTACTACGGCTACCTGTGGGCCGAGAAGCTGGACGCCGACACCGTCGAGTGGTTCAAGGAGAACGGCGGCCTGCTGCGCAAGAACGGCGACCACTTCCGCCAGACCCTGCTGTCGCGCGGCGGCACCATGGATGCGATGGAGATGTACCGCAAGTTCCGCGGCCGCGATGCGAAGATCGAGCCGCTGCTGGAGCGCCGTGGGTTGACCGGCGAGTAATCCTGTCCCGCTGCTTTTGAACGTCGTCCCCGCGAAAGGCGGGAACGACGGTTAATATGTCGCGGGAACGACGAGCGGCGCGCGCCAACCATTCCCCGTTCAGATATAAAATTTCCCACAACGCCCTCTCTAGGACATCGTCTCTGCAATGAGTGTTCAGGCATTACACGGTATTACCTTAGAATCCTTATTAACCCGCCTGGTCGAGCACTACGGCTGGGACGGACTCGGCCGCCGTATCGCGATCAATTGCTTCATCAAGGACCCCAGCATCAAGTCGAGCCTGAAGTTCCTGCGCAAGACGCCCTGGGCCCGCGAACAGGTCGAGAAGCTGTACCTGGAGACCAGGTTCACCACATGAGGGACGACATGCTGCCTGATAACGAAGACACCCTGAAAGCGCACCTGAAGACCTTGCACCGCCACCTCGAGGAGACGGGCGAGGTCGACGACGAACTGGAGATGCTGCTGCGCCAGCTCGACGGCGACATCAAGCATGTGCTCGAGCGCCGTGCCGACGACCCGGACGCCAACACCTACGGCCTGGCTTCGCGCAGCCAGGAAATCACGGCCCGCTTCGCGGCCCGCCATCCGAACCTCGAGCCGGCCCTGCGCCAGCTCGGCAATATCCTCAACAACATGGGCATCTGATTAAGTTGTTGAAAACTAAGCCAATTTTCGAGGGAAGGGGAGATCGCCGACGGCTTTTCCTGTAAAATGCCGGCCAATGAACTCCCCCGCCAATCTTTTCGCGAGCGTCCCCAAGCGCTCCAGCCGCGCTCCCGCCGCGCCCTTCCTGCCCATGTCCCGCGCCGAGATGGACAAGCTGGGCTGGGATTCGTGCGACATCATCCTGATCACGGGCGATGCCTACATCGACCACCCGAGCTTCGGGATGGCGCTGGTCGGCCGCCTGCTGGAAGCCCAGGGTTATCGGGTCGGCATCATCAGCCAGCCGGACTGGACCTCCGTGGAACCCTTCCGCGCGCTCGGCAAGCCCAATCTGTACTGGGGCATCACCGCCGGCAACATGGACTCGATGGTCAACCGCTACACGGCCGACCGCAAGATCCGCTCGGACGACGCCTATACCCCGAACGCCGAACCGAATAAACGTCCGGACCGCGCCGTGACCGTCTACTGCCAGCGCGCCCGCGAAGCCTTCCCGGGCGTGCCGGTGATCGCCGGTTCGATCGAAGCCTCGCTGCGCCGCATCGCACACTACGATTACTGGTCGGACAAGGTGCGCCGCTCGGTGCTGTTCGAATCGAAGGCGGACCTGGTCATCTTCGGTAACGCCGAACGCGCCCTGGTCGACGTCACCCGCCGCATCGCGGCAGGGGAGAACATCAAGAACATCCGCGACCTGCGCGGCACCGCCTTCCTGGTGCCGCACGGCTGGCTGCCGGACCAGGAGTGGTCGGTGCACAACTCCACCCGCGTGGACGTGCCGGGCCGCGTCGATCCGCATCCGAACCCGTATGCGATGGCGCAGGAAGACACCAAGGCCTGCGCCACCGAGAATGCGCAGCCGGAGCCGGAAGTCAAGCCGATCGTCATCATGACGCGCGAAGAGCGACAAGCCGCCGCGCGCGAAAAAGCACGCAAGACCGTGGTCCGCCTGCCGTCCTTCGAAACCGTCAGCGAGGACTCGGTGATGTACGCGCACGCCTCGCGCGTGTTCCACCTCGAGTCGAACCCGGGCAATGCGCGCGCGCTGGTGCAGCAGCACGGCGACCGCGACGTCTGGCTGAACCCGCCGCCGCTGCCGCTGGCCATGGACGAGATGGACGGCGTGTACGACCTGACGTACGCGCGCGCGCCGCACCCGAGCTACGGCAAGGCGCACATCCCGGCCTGGGAGATGATCCGCTATTCGGTGAACATCATGCGCGGCTGCTTCGGCGGCTGCACCTTCTGCTCGATCACCGAGCACGAAGGCCGCATCATCCAGAGCCGTTCGGAACCGTCGATCCTGCGCGAGATCGAGCTGATCCGCGATACGACGAAGAACTTTGCCGGCACCATCACCGACCTCGGCGGCCCGACCGCGAACATGTACCGCCTGTCCTGCAAGGACAAGAAGATCGAGGAAACCTGCCGCCGCCTGTCCTGCGTCTACCCGACCATCTGTTCCAACCTGGGTACCGACCACAGCAAGCTGATCTCGCTGTACCGCAAGGCGCGCGCGATCCCGGGCATCAAGAAGATCCTGATCGGCTCCGGCCTGCGCTACGACCTGGCCGTGCGCTCGCCCGAGTACGTGAAGGAACTCGTCACCCACCACGTGGGCGGCTTGCTGAAGATCGCGCCGGAGCACACGGAAGAGGGCACGCTGTCGAAGATGATGAAGCCGGGCATCGGCACCTACGACGAGTTCAAGGCGCTGTTCGACAAGTACTCGAAGGAGGCGGGCAAGAAGCAGTACCTGATCCCCTACTTCATCGCGGCCCACCCGGGTTCGACCGACGAGGACATGCTGAATCTCGCGCTGTGGCTGAAGAAGAACAATTTCCACCTCGACCAAGTCCAGACCTTCACGCCGACGCCGATGGCGATGGCGACCACCATGTACCACACGGGCAAGAATCCGCTGGCCAAGGTGACCGAGGAGTCGGAAGCAGTCGTCACCGCCAAGAGCGGCAAGACGCGCAAGCTGCACAAAGCCTTCCTGCGCTACTACGATCCGGAAAACTGGCCGGTGCTGCGCGAAGGCTTGAAACGCATGGGCCGCGGCGACCTGATCGGCAACGGCGAGCGCCACCTGGTGCCGCCGCCCGGCAGCGAGCAGGAAGCCACGCCGCGTAGCGAGCGCAAGGCCCTGCCGCTGGTGGCCGAGTCCCGCAGCGCCGCGCCGAAGGGCCGGGTGATCGAGGTGGCCACCCGTCGCAATGGCCGCGGCAACAGCCGCAGCGAACCGGCACCATTCTCCCCGCCGCCGGGCAAGGCCAAGCCGGGCATCCTGTCCACCATCAAGACCAGGCCGAAGGCGGCAGGACGGAAGTAGAGCCCGGCTCTACATGCCAGGTTCTACACGCCCGGCTTGCGGCGACGGACCGCAGCCAGGCCTGCGCTGCCGATGGCCATCAGCAGCCAGGTCGCCGGCACCGGCACGTCATTCGGCGGCGGACCCTCGTCCGCGGTGCCCTCCACGCCGACGGTGAAGCCATTCCAGTACTCGGAAGTCAGGCTGCGCCAGGTCAGCGAGTCGAAGGTGCCGGTGAAACGGATGGTGCCATGCGGTTCGCCGGTGCCGATCAGCCGGTATTCGGTATTGCCGCCGCCGAGATCCACCACCTGCTTGGTCAGGGTGCCGCAGCCATAGAAGCCGCAGCTATGGTTGCCTGGAGCGGCCGCTCCCAGGCCGGCGCCATAGCTGAGGATATCGAAGTCCTGGTTCAGGAAGGCGTAGCCGTTGCCGTTCAGGCTGACGACGGCGAATACCGGATTGGCGACCGACTGCGAGAAAGTCAGCGTCTGGCTGCCCGCGTACTGCAAGGCGATGATGTCGGTGCCGGTGGGCGCGTTGTCGACCGTGCTGCTGGTGAAGGGCGAAGTCGCGTTGCGCGGCCCCCAGTAGTCGGTGCCGCCGCTGGGCTGGTAGAAACCGACGCCCGCAGCATTGGTATATGTGACGGTGACTGTCGAGGTGGCGGTGGTGATGGTCCCCTGGGCCTTGAAGCCGGTACCGGGGTCGAGGTCGCCGCCCTGCCAGTCTGTCCAGTAGATCGGGGCGGCGCCGGCTGTGCCGGCGGCCAGGAAGGCCAGAGCGGAAATGGCCCTGCGCAGGAATGCGGAATGGCGATTGGTTCTCATTTTGCTCCCTCTATGTTTTTGACTGTCGAAGGAATTTCGACGCAAAACGCATCGCAATTTTTATGCCATTAAGTCAAGCCCTTGATTTTCCTTACAAAGGGAGTGTCACGGATGAGCAAACGTCAAATTTCTCGACAGATGGTTAATAATTGAATATAACCAACAATATGCATCTTGGGTCGAGCGCCGCCCGTCAGGCAAGCAGATCCTCGCTCGCCTGTTTTTCCCGCAAGCGCCTTGCGTAGCGGTGTCGTGCCCGCAGCCGCGGGTTGGTCATCAGGCGGCCCAGGGTTTCGCCGATGACCATCACCACACCCAGCAGCGGCAGCACCAGCATCAGGCCGGCCACGCCGGACAGGGCGCCGCCGATGAAGATCATCAGTACCGCGATCAGGGGATGGATCTTCAGGCTGCGGCCGAGGGTGATCGGCATGAAGACGAAATCGTCCAGCAGGCGCGCCAGGATGAAGACGACGATGGCGCCGTAGGCGACCAGCGGATTGCTGGGGGCGTCGGTGGCGGCGACGATCACCACCATCACGCAGCCGACCACCGAGCCGATGAAAGGCACCCAGGCCAGCAGCGCGGAGATGAAGCCCAGCAGCAGCGGAGATGACACGCCGATCACCCACAGGCCGAAGCCCAGCACGATGGTATCGAGCACGGTCAGCTTGAGCAGGCCTTCGAAATAGCGGCGCGCGGTCTGGTCGACCTCGTGCAGCAGGAACAGGGTGCGTTCGAAATAGGCGTTCGGCACCGCGCGCGCCAGGAATTTCTTGAAGCGCAGGCCGTCGCGCAAAAAGAAGAAGGCAAGGAAGGGCGCCAGCAGCAGCGAGGGCAGCCAGCCGGCCGCGGTGACCAGGATGGTGGCCAGGTAGCGCTGGGCGAAGTTGTCGGTGAAGGCCTTGAAGCGCTTGTTGACCAGCGAGGTCAGGTGCATCTCGGCGAGCAGCGGGAATTTCGCTTCCAGCAGCGCCATCGTGTTGCGCACGAAAGCCACGCCGCCGTTCGCGTACAGCGACAGGGTCTCGCTCCAGGAAGCGCTGTCCTCCGCCGGACCGCTGCTCCACGACAGCGCGGCCGCCACCGCCAGCGTGGCGAGCCCGAAGAACACGGCGCACACCAGCATCGACGAGACGCTGCGCGAAAATCCCAGGCGCAGCAGGCGCCGCATCGGCCCCAGCAGGGTGTAGTACATCACGGTGCCGAAGATGAAGGGCAGCACCAGCCACAGCATGTGCTCGAGCAGCATCAGCAGCAGGCAGGTGACGGCGATGATCGCGGTCCAGACCACCGGCCCGGCGCGCTCCTCGCGGACCACCGGGCCGCCGATCACAACGCTTCCAGCTGCGGACGGCCGTCGAGCCGCTCGCGCAGGCGCTGGCCGATGTGGCGCGCCAGCGCCAGCGAGATCTTGTAGCCGATCACGGCATCGGTATCCATCAGCGCCAGGAAGTCGTCGCGAAAGAACACCGCCAGCTCGCAGTGCTCGACGGCGCGCGCCTGGGCGCTGCGCGGCGAGTTGTCGAGCAGGGCGAGGTCGCCGAAGAAGCCGCCCGGTCCCAGCTCGCTCACCGGCCGGCGGCTGCCTTCCTGGACGCGGCTGATCTCGACCCGGCCCGCCATCACCAGGTAGAGCGCCTGGCCTTCCTCGTTCTCGTCGAAGACGATTTCTTCCGGCAGGTAGCGCCGCTCGTGCATCAGGCCATCCACGAACTTGACCTCGAGCGGCTTGAGCGTGCGGAACAGCGGCGTGTTCTGCAGCCTGCGCTGGCGCGGGGACAGGGTCTGGGATTTGAGAAAACCAAAGATCACGGCGGCTCCATGAAGCAGCGTCAAGGGTAGTCATCGGCTGCTTGTCAATTATGCACGATTCAGTTGTGCCACGCAGCAATATCCCAACAGTGTGGCATATCTGGCATCAAACCGAGGATGCACTCGAATTGTGCGTGACCAAATGTTGAAACCGTGTAAGATAATTCTTTCGGGAAACAATTGTTGTAATAATTACAGCAAAGTCACGGCAGTCCCAGAGGTACATAGTGATCGATATTCAAACCTTCATGCTGGCGCTCGGTGTCGGCAATATCGCATTTGCCCTGCTGATGGCGGGTTATATGCGGGGGGCGGACAACAGCCCGGCGCTGGGCTGGTGGATGTGGGGGCGCCTGTCGATCGGCCTCGCCCAGCTCTGCTGGTGGATCGCGCCGCAGTTCGAGCCGGGCCTGATCGAGGCGCTGTCCGCCTGCGTCTGGCTGGCCGGGGTGGCGCTGGAAGTGGGCGCCAACTGCCTGTTCTTCGGCTTCAGGCGCTGGCACCAGTCCTTCTACCTGTTCGCGCTGCCCGGCTGGGTGGCGGTCGGCTATGCGGTGGCGACCGGGGCCTCGCGCCTGCAGCTCACCGAACTGATCTCCTTCATCATCGCCCTGTTCGTCTTCGGCGCGGCGGTGGTCCTGCTGCGTCCGCGCCAGGCGCCGTTGCTGCAGCGTCTCATCGGCGTCAACAACATCCTGTACGCGCTGGCGATCTGGACCTGGCTGGGCTTCGAGGGCGGCAATCCGGGAACGACGATGTCGCCGGTGATGGACGTGGCCTACCTGGCCAGCTACCTCTTGATGATCGTGAACGGCTTCGGTTTCCTGTTGCTGTGCAAGCAGAAGGACGATGCCCTGATGCGCAGCCTGGCCACCGTCGACGGCCTGACCGGCATGCTGAACCGCCGCGCCTTCTTCGAGCGCGCCGACAGTGCGCGCCTGCTGGCGCTGCGCCTGCGCAAGCCGATCACTCTCCTGATGCTCGACATCGATCACTTCAAGCAGCTCAACGACGGCTACGGCCATGCCTGCGGCGATCGCGCCCTGCAGGCATTCGCCGACACCGCGCGCGGCGTGCTGCGCGAGCACGACGTGATCGGCCGCCTGGGGGGCGAGGAATTCGCGCTGGTCCTGCCGGGCACCGCGCTCGAGGGCGCGCTCGAAGCGGCCGAACGCCTGCGTAGCGCGGTGGCCGAGGCGCCGGTGCTCGATTGCGCGCCCGGCTACCGCATGACGGTCAGCATCGGCGTGGTGACGATCGGCGCCGGCGAGGAGCTGACGGCGGCGCTGGCGCGTGCCGACCACGCGCTGTACGCGGCCAAGACCGGCGGACGCAACCGCGTCGAACTCGGCGCCCCGATGCTCAGGAGGGCATGAGGCGCAAGGCAGGGCAGGACGGGTCACAGAAACGAAAAAAGGCCCGATAAATCGGACCTTTTTTCTTTGATGCTGGCGGAGCGGACGGGGCTCGAACCCGCGACCCCCGGCGTGACAGGCCGGTATTCTAACCAACTGAACTACCGCTCCGTTTTTACTGATCTTTTCTCCGCTGTCGGCATCATCGGAAGATCTGGTGGGCGCTGAGAGGCTCGAACTCCCGACCTAATCCTTGTAAGGGATCCGCTCTACCAACTGAGCTAAGCGCCCGCAAACCGCTTCGATGTTGCCTTCGATGCTTGTCACCGCATCCGAAGAGGCCCGAATCATAGCGTATCCCTTCCGGGGCACGCAAGGGTTTACGGAAAAATAATTTGTTGTATGGCCGCCTATCCCCACGCTTATTTCTTGCATTTGCTTATACACATGCTCGACAATTGCGCGCTTACCAACTGGCAATATGAAGACGCCGATCACGGCGCGCCTTGCCGGGGGAAGAGGGGGCTGGGGGAGACATGCACACGTTTTTTTACCCTTCCTAGGAAATCGCAATGACCAAGATGTCCAAGATGCACAAGCGCGTCATCGCCGCCCACGGCGCGATGCTGGCGCTGTCCGCCATGGCGGCCGCCCCGGCCCTGGCCCAAGCTACATCGAGCAACGAGCTGCAGACCGTTACCGTGACGGCGCAGCGCCGCACCGAAAACATCAAGGAGGTGCCGGTTTCCGTCAGCGCCATCAAGGGTGAGAAACTGGACGTCATCGTCTCCGGTGGCGAAGACATCCGCGTGCTGGCCGGCAAGGTGCCGAGCCTGAACATCGAATCGTCGAACGGCCGCACCTTCCCGCGCTTCTACATCCGCGGCTATGGCAATACCGACTTCTCGCTGTTCGCGTCGCAGCCGGTGTCGCTGATCGTCGACGACATCGTGCAGGAAAACCCGATCCTGAAAGGCTTCCCGATCTTCGACGTGGCCGGCGTGGAAGTGCTGCGCGGTCCGCAGGGCACTTTGTTCGGCCGCAATACCCCGGCCGGCGTGGTCAAGTTCGAATCCGAAAAGCCGAACCTGAAGAAGGTCGAGGGCTACTACAACGCCTCGTGGGGCACGCATAACACCGTCAACCTGGAAGGCGCCGTCAACGTGCCGCTGTCGGACAAGTGGGCGATGCGCGTCTCGACCCTGCGCCAGCACCGCGACAACTACGTCGACAACTACAGCGACCTGGCCAAGACCAACAAGACCGGCGAACTCGACGGCTACAACGAACACGCCGAGCGCGTGCAGTTCCTGTACACCCCGGACAGCAGCTTCAGCGCCCTGTTCAACGTGCACCAGCGCACCACTGCCGGCAGCGCCCGCCTGTTCCGCGCCAACCTGATCAAGAAGGGCAGCAACGACATCGTCGACGGTTACGACCTGAACAGCATCGTCACCAACGCCCTGAACTTCCAGAACCTCAAGACCAACGGCGCCAACCTGCGCCTGTCGTGGGACCTGGGCCCGGTCAAGCTGTACTCGATCACCGGCTACGAAGGCGTGGGCCACTACAACAGCCGCGGCGACATCGACGGCGGCACCCCGGCCGGTCCCGGTTTCATTCCCTTCCAGGTACAGACCGCCAGCCGCCTGACCGACCTGACCCAGTACTCGCAGGAATTCCGTGTCGAGTCGAAGAACGCCGGCCCGATGAACTGGCAGGCCGGCCTGTACTACTTCGATGAAGACGCGACCGGCGGCAGCGACAACTTCGACAGCGTGACCCAGCAGCAGACGTCGCGCGTGGTCTCGAACCAGAAGAACAAGGCCTGGGCCGCCTTCGGTTCCGTGACCTATGCCGTCAACGACGCCTTCACCCTGCGCGGCGGCCTGCGCTACACCGACGACAAGAAGGACTTCGCCACGCTGGAGCACACCAACGTGACCCTGATCGGCCCGGCCGGCATCAGCGAGAGCAAGAGCAAGGTCAACTGGGACCTGTCGGGTACCTACAAGCTGAACCGCGAAGTGAACCTGTACGCCCGCATGGCGACCGGCTTCCGTGCGCCGAGTATCGCCGCCGCGTCGGCATCGGTGCCGGTGACCGTTGCCGATGCCGAGACCGTCACCTCGGTCGAAGGCGGCATCAAGGCCGACCTGTTCGAACGCCGCGCCCGCGTCAACTTCTCGCTGTACGATTTCGAGGTCAAGAACCAGCAGCTGACCGTGGTCGGCGGTAACTCCAACGTCACCAAGCTGATCAACGCCAAGAAGACCAAGGCCCAGGGCGCCGAGTTCGACTTCGAAGGCATCGTCAGCCCGTCGCTGCGCGTGACCGGCGGCGCCAGCTACAACTTCACCGAGATCCGCGACCCAAGCCTGTCGGTCAACAAGTGCGCCCAGTGCACCATCACCGACCCGGTCAACGCGGCCGGCCGCGTCGAGATCAACGGCAACCCGCTGCCGCAGGCGCCGAAATGGACCCTCAACGCCACCGCGCGCTACGGCATCCCGATGGGCGACGGCGAGTTCTTCGTCTACACCGACTGGTCCTATCGTACGAAGATTAACTTCTTCCTGTACGAAGCGAAGGAATTCAGCGGCAAGCCGCTGACCGAAGGCGGCCTGCGCGTGGGCTACAACTGGGCGGGCGGCAAGTATGAAGTGGCCGCCTTCGGCCGCAACATCCTCGACCAGCGCCGCATCACCGGTGCCATCGACTTCAACAACCTGACCGGCTTCACCAACGAGCCGCGCACCTACGGCGTCCAGTTCAAGGGCAACTTCTAAGTCCTGAACGGCTGTCCGGTCGAGCAAAAGGCCGCGAGCGATCGCGGCCTTTTTTACGTCTGGCGCATATGCATGTTCGTTAAGATTTATGCGTTATATCTGATATATATCAAGCCTATGTGTTAAATATTGTGATTGTCCAAGAATGATAATCTTCTTGTAATTTTGCGTTTTTTAGCAGGATCTTATTTTGTTGAGCCGATTTCCTGCCAAATAAAGTAGGTTTTTGCTACGGCATGTGGTTTTTCGTTGTAAAGATGCCGAAATCAATTGTGAAATTTCCACAAGGTTTCTTCCTTCGCGCTACTCTTCCGTGTCCGCTTTCAGACGGGCAATCGGTGTGCAGACATAGCGCCGACACAACTAGATCTCAGGCACTCAGTAGTTCATGACGTGCTTGCGGAAAATCAAAACTTTTGTGTTTTTCTATAAAAAGGAAGAAACATGAAGTCTCAGAAATCGATGTACCCGGCAGTCTTGAAACTGTGCGCAGTGGCCGTCCTCGGCCTCGGCGCAGGCTTTGTCCAGGCCGGCGTGCCGGCCACGGCAGTGACCGCATCCGCCGCGCAGGGTGTGGACGTCACCGCCGAGACCGACCGCCTGATCGTCAAGTACAAGGACGAGTCGGCGCCGGATGCCAAGAGCATCGCCAAGGGCCTGTCGCGGGCCGCCGCGGCGTCGCCGATGGCCGCTTCGCGCCTGGCTGTCCTCAACACGGTCGGCCGCAAGCTCGGCCTGACGATGAAGGAACTGCACAGCATCGGTACCGGCGCCCGCGTGATCCAGATGAACCGCAAGGTTTCGGTGGCCGAGGCCGTCAAGCTCGCGGCCGACCTGGCCGCCAGCGACGCCTCGATCGAGTACGCGGAACCGGACCGCATCATGAAGCCGATGTTCACGCCGAACGATCCCTACTTCAGCCAGCAGTGGGACTACACCGATACCATCGGCGGCATGCGCCTGCCGGCGGCCTGGGACAAGTCGACCGGCACCGGCATCCGCGTGGCCGTGATCGACACCGGCTACCGTCCGCACGTCGACCTGCAGGGCCAGATCCTGGCCGGCTACGACTTCATCGGCGACACCACGATCTCCAACGACGGCAACGGCCGCGACAGCGACGCCAGCGATCCGGGCGACTGGACCGCCGCCGGCCAGTGCGGCACCGGCCAGGCCGCCACCAACTCGAGCTGGCACGGCACCCACGTGGCGGGCACCATCGCCGCGCTCACCAACAACGGCATCGGCGTGGCCGGCGTCGCCTACGGCGCCAAGGTCGTGCCGGTGCGCGTGCTGGGCCAGTGCGGCGGCTACACCTCGGACATCGCCGACGGCATCATCTGGGCTTCCGGCGGCACCGTCTCGGGCGTGCCGGCGATCGCGGCGCGCGCGCAGGTGATCAATATGTCGCTGGGCGGCGGCGGCGCCTGCGACACCACCACCCAGAACGCGATCAACGGCGCCCGTTCGCGCGGCACCGTGGTCGTGGTCGCGGCCGGCAACGAGTCGCAGAACGTCAGCAACAGCAGCCCGGCCAACTGCTCGGGTGTGATCGCGGTGGCGGCCACCAACAAGTCGGGCGGCCGCGCGTCGTACTCGAACTACGGCACCCTGGTCGACGTGGCGGCGCCGGGCGGCGACAGCGGCGCGGCGATCCTGTCGACCCTGAACGCCGGCACCAAGAGCCCGGGCGCCGACAGCTACGCCGGCTACATGGGCACCTCGATGGCCACCCCGCACGTGGCCGGCGTGGTCGCGCTGATGCTGGCGGTGAACCCGAACCTGACCCCGGACGACGTCGAAGCCCGCCTGAAGTCGAGCGCGCGCGCCTTCCCGGCATCGTGCTCGGGCTGCGGCGCCGGCATCGTCGACGCCTCGGCGGCGGTCGATGCTGCCCTGGGCACCGGCGGCGGCACCACGATCTCGGAAACCGAGTCGAACAACACGATATCCACCGCGAACGCCGTGGCGACCTCGGGCACCACGGTCAACGGCACCATGGGCAGCACCAGCGACACCGACTACTTCGTGGTCCAGGTGCCGGCCGGCAAGACCCTGAGCGCGACCATGACGCCGAACTCGACCTCGGACTACGACCTGTACATCTACAACAGCGCCGGCACCCAGGTGACGTCCAGCACCAATGGCGCCGGTTCGATCGATTCGGCAAGTGTGATCAATAACGGCACCTCCACCGTGCCGGCTTATGTGCGCGTGGTGTACTACAGCGGCGGCACCGGTTCGACCAGCGGCAAATACACGCTGAAGCTGAGCTGGTAACCGAGCTGGTAATTGTCTGGAAAAGGAAAAGCTGATTGCCTGTAAAGGAAATGCCGTAGATCAATAAATTCCTTTAACAATCAATTACTTATCAAAAATTTTCCTGTGGTGAAAACCCCTAAAGCGGCCCCAAGCGGGCCGCTTTTCGTTAAGCTCGTCTGTTCGGTTTAACGAAAAGAGGAAGCAAGCATGTCGCATCACAAGATGTCTCCCGTGTTGAAACTCTGCGCCGCGGCCCTCGTCGCCTTCGGGTCGCTGGCTGCCAACGCCGCGCCGCAGGATGCGGCACAAACCAGGGTCATCACCCAGACCGACCGCCTGATCGTCCGCTACAAGGATGCGGTCGACAATTCCAAGGGCGCCATGCCCGCCCGCGCCCTGACGGCCGCGCGCCAGGCCCTGCTGGCCCGCTCCGGCCAGCAGCTCGGCGCCACCATGCGCGTGCTGCGCTCGACCGCCACCGGCGCCGACGTGATGCAGCTCAGCCGCACCATGTCGATGGACGAAGCCAGGGCCCTGGCCGCCGACCTGATGGCGCGCGACCCGGACGTCGAATACGCCGAACCCGACCGCATCATGCTGCCGCTGTTCGTGCCCAACGATCCGATGTACACCCAGCAGTGGGACCTGTACGAAGCCAAGGGTGGCATGAACGTGCCGGCCGCCTGGGACAAGTCGACCGGCGCCGGCATCAACGTGGCCGTGATCGATACCGGCTACCGTCCGCACGTCGACCTGCAGGGCCAGATCCTGCCAGGCTATGACTTCATCACCAGCGCCACCATCGCCGCCGACGGCAACGGCCGCGACAGCGACGCCAGCGACCCGGGCGACAACACCTATGCGGGCCAGTGCGGCACCGGCATCCCGGCGCAGGACGAAGCCTCGAGCTGGCACGGCACCCACGTGGCCGGCACCATCGCCGCCAAGGCCAACAACGGCGTCGGCGTGGCCGGCATCGCCTACGGCGCGAAGATCGTCCCGGCCCGCGTGCTGGGCAAGTGCGGCGGCTATACCTCGGACATCGCCGACGCCATCGTCTGGGCGTCCGGCGGCACCGTCACCGGCGTGCCCGCCAATGCCAACAAGGCGCGCGTGCTGAACCTGTCGCTGGGCGGCAGCGGCACCTGCGATACCACCACCCAGAACGCGATCAACAGCGCCCGTTCGCGCGGCGCCGTGGTCGTGGTCGCGGCCGGTAACTCGAACGCCAATGCCGCCAATTCGAACCCGGCCAACTGCGCGGGCGTGATCGCGGTGGCGGCGGTCGGCCGTACCGGCGGCAAGGCCTCCTACTCGAACTACGGCAGCGTGGTCGACGTGGCGGCACCGGGCGGCGACAGCGGCGCGGGCATCCTGTCGACCTGGAACGCCGGCACCAGCACCCCGGCCGGCGACAACTACGGCTACATGATGGGCACCTCGATGGCGACCCCGCACGTGGCCGCCGTGGCCGCCCTGATGCTGTCGAAGAACCCGAACCTGACGCCGGACGAAGTCGAGGCCAAGCTGAAGTCCAGCGCGCGCGCCTTCCCGGCGGCCTGCTCGGGCTGCGGCGCCGGCATCGTCGACGCCGCAGCGGCCGTGAACGCCGCGGCGGCCACCGCGACGGTCACGCCGCCGACGCAGAACGAGGTCGAGCCGAACAACACGATCACGGCCGCCAACGCGGTGAACGTCTCGGGTACCGTGGTCAAGGGCACGCTGTACGGCACGACCGACAACGACTACTTCGTGGTCCAGGTCCCGGCCGGCAAGACCCTGACCGCGACCCTGACCATGAACGCCGGCAGCGGCAGCACGGACTATGACCTGTACGCCTACAACAGCGCCGGCACCCAGCTGGCGATGAGCACCAACGGCGCGGGCGTGGCGGACGCGGTGTCGGTCGCCAACGCCACCACGGCGACCTCGCCGCGTTACATCCGCGTGCGCTACCACGCCGGTACGTATGGCGCGTCGTACTCGCTGAAGTTCACCTGGTAAGCGGCTGGACAAGTAGTGAGCGAAGGGCGCGCGACGCAGGTTGCGCGCCCTTTTTGCTTGCACTCTTGCATCATTCCCGCTTTCCCCTGATACTGTATGCAATTACAGTATGAACATCCCCCTCCGCAAAATCATCCACTGCGATTGCGACTGTTTCTACGCGTCCGTCGAGATGCGGGACGACCCGTCGCTGCGCGGCCGGCCGCTGGCGGTCGGGGGCCGGCCGGACCAGCGTGGCGTGGTCGCCACCTGCAACTACGAGGCGCGCCGCTACGGCATCCATTCGGCGATGGCGACCGCCCAGGCAATGAAGCTGTGCCCGGAGCTGCTCCTGATCCCGCCGAACATGGAAAAGTACCGGATCGCATCAACCCAGATCATGGACATCTACCGCGACTACACCGAGCTGGTGGAGCCGCTGTCGCTGGACGAGGCCTACCTGGACGTGACTGCGTCACCGCACTGCAAGGGCAGCGCGACCCTGATCGCGCAGGAGATCCGCCGGCGCATCTTCGAGACCGTGGGCATCACCGCCTCGGCCGGGGTGGCGCCGAACAAGTTCGTGGCCAAGATCGCCAGCGACTGGAACAAGCCGGACGGCCTGTTCCTGGTCCGGCCGGAGGAGATCGATGAGTTCGTGGCGGCGCTGCCGGTGAAGAAGCTGCATGGCGTCGGCAAGGTCACGGCGGCCAAGATGAACAGCCTGGGCGTGCAGACCTGCGCCGACCTGCGCGGCTGGAGCATGGCGAAGCTGCAGGAACATTTCGGCTCCTTCGGCGCCCGCCTGCACGACCTGTGCCGCGGCATCGATTACCGCGAGGTGAATCCGGTACGCGAGCGCAAGTCGATCAGTACCGAGGAAACCTATACGCCGGACGTGCCGGACCTGGACGCCTGCCTGGCCCTGCTGCCGGAATTGATGGAGCACCTGCAGGGCCGCATCAAGCGCAACAATGCCGAAAAATTCATCAACAAGCTGTTTGTGAAAATCAAGTTCAACGACTTCCAGCAGACCACGGTCGAGTGCGTCGGCTATGCGCCGCACCTGGCGATCTATGCCCACCTGATGGAAACCGGCTGGCTGCGCGCCAGCCGTCCGGTGCGCCTGCTGGGCGTGGGCGTGCGGCTGGCGGACAGCGAACAGGTCGAGCAGCTGAGCTTGTTTGACGAACGCGCAACACATTAAAAAAGGCCGCGCTGCCGGCTGAAATTTGCCACCCGGCAGCGTGTAGAATGTCGTTCCCCTGGAAATAAAGAGATAACTGAAAGCAACTATGTGGTTCAAGAATCTTCAGATTTACCGCCTGCCCGCACCGTGGGCATACACCGCCGAACAAATGGAAGAGGCGCTGCAGTCGCAGGCGTTCACGCCGGCCAGCAGCAATGAACTGCTGCGCCAGGGCTGGGATTCGCCGCGCGGCAACGGCAAGCTGGTCCACGAAGTGAACAAGCAGATGCTGATGATGCTGGGCACGGAAAAGAAACTGCTGCCGGGCTCGGTCATCAACCAGGTCGCCAAGGCTAGGGCCGCCGAGCTGGAAGAGCAGCAGGGCTTCCCGCCGGGCAAGAAGGCAATGAAGGAACTGAAGGAGCGCGTGGCCGATGAACTGCTGCCGCGCGCATTCTCGATCCGCAGCAATGTCTGGACCTGGATCGACCCGGTCAACGGCTGGCTGGTGGTCGATGCCGCCAGCCCGTCGAAGGCCGACGACGTCATCAAGCTGCTGCTGAAGGCGGTCGACAAGATGCCGCTGGAATCGCTGCGCGTGCAGCGCTCGCCGGTGGCCGTGATGACCGGCTGGCTGGAATCGGACGAAGCCCCGTACAACTTCACCATCGACCAGGACACCGAATTGCGCGCCACCGGCGAAAGCAAGGCCGCGGTGCGCTACGTGAAGCACTCGCTGGACCCGGAAGACATCCGCCGCCACATCGCCGCCGGCAAGCAGTGCACCCGCCTGGCCATGACCTGGAACAGCCGCGTCTCCTTCGTGCTGACCGAACAGCTGGCAATCAAGGGCGTCAAGCCGCTCGACGTGATCAAGGAAAACGAAACCATCACCTATAGCGATGACGAGCGTTTCGACAACGATATCATGCTGATGACCGGTGAGCTGTCGAAGCTGATGGCGGATCTGGTGGAAGCCCTCGGCGGCGAAGCCAAGGCCTGACCCACTAACTCGTCGTTCCCGCACCACCACGTCGTTCCCGCGAAGGCGGGAACCCAAGTTCGTCGCGAACACGTAGCGTGTATAGCTGAGGCTACGTCTATGCCAAGTAAACTTGGGTCCCCGCCTTCGCGGGGACGACGAGATTATTTCGTCGCCACTTCCTCCGAAGTCGCCGGCTCCATCCTCCCCGCCGATCCCATCTCCGCCTGCCCGCTGGTATACGTCGCCGCGCCGCGGTTCTGATGCGGCGCCGGCTTGCCCGGCAGCGGCGGCAGGGCCTTCGCCTTTTCCAGGTCGATGCCGGCCACCTGCGCCACGCGGCGGCCGTAGTCCTCGTCGCAGTGCCACAGGTGCCAGACCATGCGCAGCTGTATGACTTCAGGACATTTTTTCAGATCGCCGCCGACGTTGTTGACCAGGTCGTCGCGTTCCCAGTCCTGGAAGGACCGGTAGCGCTCGCCCGCCTGCTTGTAGTCGGAGGCGGTGTTCATGGTCTGGTAGCGGCCCAGGTGGCCCTGCACGTACTGGTGATAGTCCTTCTGCGGCTGCGGTGCTTCCTGCAGGCCGCCCAGCAGGCTGGGCTCGTAGTTGATGTGCTTTTCTTCTCCGCCGCCGTCGACGTGGAAGGCCATCTGGCCGTCGCGCTGGTTGGTGCGGGCGCCTGCCTTTTCCTGGGGCGCATTGATCGGCAGCTGCAGGTAGTTGGGGCCGACGCGGTAGCGCTGGGTGTCGGAGTAGGACAGGGTGCGGCCCTGCAGCATCTTGTCGTCCGAGAAGTCGACGCCGTCGACCAGCACGCCGGTGCCGAAGGCCGATTGCTCGGTTTCGGCAAACACATTGTCCGGATTTTTATTCAATACCATGCGCCCCAGCGGCAGCAGCGGGAACTGGTCTTCCGGCCAGCGCTTGGTGTCGTCCAGCGGATCGAAGTCGAGTTCGGGATGCTCGCCGTCGGACATGATCTGCACGCAGAATTCCCACTCCGGAAACTCGCCGCGCTCGATCGCCTCGTACAGGTCGCGGGTGGCGTGGCTGGTATCGTGGCCCTGGATCTCGGCGGCTTGCTGGCTCGTGAGGTTGCGCACGCCCTGTTTCGGTTGCCAGTGGAATTTCACGAGGTGGGCGATGCCCTGGTCGTTCACCAGCTTATAGGTGTTCACGCCCGAGCCTTCCATCTCGCGGTAGTTGGCCGGTATGCCCCATGGGCTCTTGACCCAGGTAACCATGTGCAGGGCTTCCGGATGGCTGCAGATGAAGTCGTAGAAGCGCCACGGCTCCTGCTGGTTGGTGACGGGGTCGGGCTTGAAAGCGTGGATCATGTCCGGGAACTTGATCGCATCGCGGATGAAGAAGACCTTCAGGTTATTGCCGACCAGGTCCCAGTTGCCGTCGACGGTCTTGAGCTTGACGGCGAAGCCGCGCGGGTCGCGCGCCGTCTCCGGCGATTCCTTGCCGCCGATGACGGTCGAGAAACGCACGAACACCGGGGTCTGCACGCCGGTTTCGTTGAGGACGCGGGCGCGGGTGTACTTGCTGGCCGGCTCGTCGCCGATCTTGCCGTAGGCTTCGAAATAACCGTGGGCGCCGGTGCCGCGCGCATGCACCACGCGTTCGGGAATACGTTCGCGGTCGAAGTGGGTGATCTTCTCGATGAACTGGTAGTTTTCCAGCGTGGCCGGGCCGCGCTCGCCGACCGAGCGCAGGGACTGGTTGTCGCGGACGGGATGACCCTGGCGGGTCGTCAAAGTCGGGCGCTGCTCGTTCATTGCTTCCTCCTGCGTTCGTGGAAGAAGCATTGTAAAAATGGAGCAAAACGCGCAGCGCCCGATAGCCGTCCAGCAATGCTGTCGTGTCAGCGCGCCTCGAACACGCCGGCGGCGCGGTTCTTGGTGACCTTGTCCCAGGTGAAAATGGTGCCGTTCATCGCCACGTACACGCCCGGCGGCAGCGTTTGCGCCACGCCGCAGGCGAAGCCGAAGTTGAACAGCGCGTCTGAGTTCGCGATCTCGTAGGGGATCATGGCGCCGGTGAAGACGATGGTCTTGTCGCTGGTGCCCGCGGCGGCGCCCAGCACCTCGGCGGTTTCGCGCATGGTATCGGTGCCGTGCACGATCACGATCGCTTTCTCGCTGGCGGCCTGGCAGGCGGCCAGGACTTTCTGGCGGTCGGCGTCCTGCATGTCGAGCGAGTCGAGCAGGGAAACCACTTCGAGCGCGGCCGGAATGGTGATGCGCGCGCGCTTGATAACCTCAGGCAAGTGGCTGTCGGAAAAGCCCAGAACGCCGTTGAGTTCGTTGTAGTGTTTATCGAAAGTGCCGCCGGTGGCGATGATCCGCAAAGTCATGATGATGGTTTGGAAACGCAGAAAAATAAGGTGCTTATGATAGCCGCAAACGGGTATGTATCCGCATGTGACTGCGCTAGAATCGTCCGGATCGGATGAGTACACTGATCACATGAAACCCGTCGCTCCAGGCACTGTCATCTTCCATCGCCATCGCGGTTACGGCGTGATTACCCACGTCAACCTGCTGACCGGCTGGATCTCCGCGCGCTTCGGCAACGAAGCGCGCACGCTCGACCTCAACCTCTCCACCGACGAAGTGCAGCACGCCGATGGCGAGGCCATCCTGTTCCGTCGCTCGCCGCCGGACCGCATGCCGCACGCACGCCTGATGGCGATGGTGCGCGAGCTGCACAAGGCCGGCTACGAAAAGCTCTACCTGCATTCCTGGCCGAAGCCGTCGGGCCTGCACTGGCGCTGGCATTTGTTCGCCGGCCAGCGCGACTGGATGCAGCGGCCCTGGCGTGAAGGCTGGTACGGTTCGGGCGACGTGTATAACGGCAATCCGGTGATGGGCTGGGGCGATGCGCCCGGCGCCAGCACGGACGAGCTGATCCACGCGCTGGCGAAGTTCGACCCCGAAGGACTGGCGCGCGCGCTGGGGCGCGACGAAGACCACACCGCCTGGTTCGCCGGCGTCTGCGAGGCCTTGCTGCCGGGCTATATGTACAGCTTCGACATGGCGCCCCAGCCCAAGGGCGGTGGCCTGGTCGAGATGCCGCCGGTGCCCGTGGTGCCGGTACGCGCCGGCCTGCCGGCCTACGATGGTCCCGTCATCGAGTGGCCGCCGGGCTGGGCCGGTTTGTGGACGCGCCGGCATGAGATGCCGATGCGTAAGCCCAATTTCACCGGCGAGCCGGAGTTGCGTTGATCATTTTCCGACGGCGTCCGGGTTCAAAATATTCGTCGGCCCGCCGTTCGCGAAATTGACCACGTTCTCGAACGCCACCCGGAAATACAGCTCGTAGCTGTCCTTCTCCACATAGCCCAGGTGCGGCGTCGCCAGCACGGTCGGGATCTTCAGCAGCGGCGACTCGGCCGGCAGCGGCTCGTCGGTGAACACGTCCAGCGCCGCATAGCCCGGGCGGCCGCGCTGCAGCGCGTCTTCCAGCGCATTCTCTTCCACCAGCTCGGCGCGGCTGGTATTCACGAACAGGGCATCGCGCTTCATGCGCGCCAGGTCGTCCCGGGTGACGATGCCGCGCGTGGCGGCGTTCAGGCGCAGGTGCAGGCTCAGCACGTCGGCCTGCTCGAAGAAGGCTTCGCGCGAGGGCGCCGCCTGGAAGCCGTCGCCGACTGCCGCCGCGCGGCTGGTCTCGCTACCCCACACCAGGACCTGCATGCCGAAGGCCTTGGCGTAGCCGGCCACCATGCGTCCGATCTTGCCGTAGCCCCAGATCGCCAGGGTGCGTCCCTTCAGCGTCCGCCCCAGGCCGTTCAGCTCCGGATTGCTTGATGCCGTCTGCCACAGGCCTTGCTTCAGGTTGTTGGCGTAGGGGACGATCTTGCGGCTCGCCGCCATGATCAGCGCCCAGGTCAGCTCGGCCGGCGCGACCGGCGAGCCGATGCCTTCCGCGATCGCAATGCCGTGCTCGGTCGCGGCCGCCACGTCGACGTGGCCCGCCAGCTTGCCGGTCTGCGACAGCAGCTTCAGGTTCGGCAGCTTGGCCAGCAGGGCGCGCGGAAAGGCGGTGCGTTCGCGGATCAGGACCAGGGCGTCGAAGGGCGCCAGGCGGATCGCCAGCTGGCCCAGGCCGCGGCTCGAATTGGTGAACACCTTGACCTCGTGTCCGTCCAACAGCTTGAAGCAATCGAGATGCCGGACGGCGTCCTGGTAATCGTCAAGGATGGCTATTTTCATAATGTTTTCTGTAAATTTCGTACGGGTAAGTAATGAAATAACGCGGATTCAAAAGATGGGGAATAACCTACTACATTAGTCAACCAAATTTCCTACATTTTTGTTATTGAAGCATTTGAAACGCATTTGTGCGGGTGTAGAATCGACCAGAAATAAAGGCCGACGATGTCTGATTGACATGTTTTGAGACATCGATCGAGGCCAGCAGCCGACACGACCGCCGCATCACGTTACCCCGGCGCCGATCCATTGCCAAATGGATTCTTGAGCGCGGGCCTGGTACCGGATCCCTGACGGACGGACCCTCGATGACACCGTTGCCAGCCGCGGCCCTGCGACGCGAAGCCGGTTTTTCGAGGCCCCAAGAATTCTTTATTGGCATTGGAGGTACCTATGAATCAGCCCGTAATGGGCGGCGTCGCCGCTTTGAACGTCCCAGCTTACATCAAGCACAACAAACTCATCAATTGGGTGGCCGAGATCGCGGCCCTGACCAAGCCGGACGCCATCTACTGGTGCGACGGTTCCCGCGAAGAGTACGACCGCCTGTGCGCCCTGATGGTCGAAGCCGGCACGATGAAGCGCCTGAATCCGGAAAAGCGTCCGAATTCCTACCTCGCATGCTCGGACCCGAGCGACGTCGCGCGCGTCGAGGACCGCACCTTCATCTGCTCCGCAACCAAGGAGCAGGCCGGCCCGACCAATAACTGGACCGACCCGAACGAGATGCGCCAGACCCTGAACGGCCTGTTCGACGGCTGCATGGCCGGCCGCACCATGTACGTGGTGCCGTTCTCGATGGGCCCGCTGGGCTCGCCGATCGCCCACATCGGCGTCGAACTGTCCGACTCGCCGTACGTGGCCGTCAACATGCGCATCATGACCCGCATGGGCAAGGCCGTGTACGACGTGCTGGGCGAGAACGGCGACTTCGTGCCCTGCGTGCACAGCGTCGGCATGCCGCTTGCCGCTGGCCAGCAGGACGTGCGCTGGCCGTGCAACGCCACCAAGTACATCGTCCACTATCCGGAAACCCGCGAGATCTGGTCCTTCGGCTCCGGCTACGGCGGCAACGCGCTGCTGGGCAAGAAGTGCTTCGCGCTGCGCATCGCGTCCAACATGGGTTACCAGGAAGCCCAGCAGGGCGGCACCGGCTGGCTGGCCGAGCACATGCTGATCCTGGGCGTCGAATCGCCCCAGGGCGACAAGAAATACGTGGCCGCCGCCTTCCCCTCGGCCTGCGGCAAGACCAACTTCGCGATGCTGATCCCACCGGCCGGCTTCGAAGGCTGGAAGGTCACCACCATCGGCGACGACATCGCCTGGATCAAGCCGGGCGCCGACGGCAAGCTGGTCGCGATCAACCCGGAAGCCGGCTACTTCGGCGTCGCCCCGGGCACCAACGAGAAGACCAACCCCAACTGCATGGCCTCGCTGCGCGAGAACGTCATCTTCACCAACGTCGCCCTGACCGATGACGGCGACGTCTGGTGGGAAGGCATGACCAAGGAAGCTCCGGCGCACCTGATCGACTGGCAGGGCAAGGACTGGACCCCGGCGTCCGGCACCAAGGCCGCCCACCCGAACGCGCGCTTCACCGTGGCCGCGACCCAGAACCCGGTGATCGATCCGGCCTGGGACGATCCGGCCGGCGTGCCGATCTCGGCCTTCATCTTCGGCGGCCGCCGCTCGACCACGGTGCCGCTGGTGACCGAGGCCCGCAACTGGACCGAAGGCGTGTACATGGCCGCGACCATGGGCTCGGAAACCACCGCCGCCGCCGCCGGCCAGATGGGCGTGGTGCGCCGCGATCCGTATGCGATGCTGCCCTTCATCGGCTACAACATGAGCGACTACTTCCAGCACTGGCTGGACCTGGGCAAGAAAATTTCGGCGCAGCCGAAGATCTTCTGCGTCAACTGGTTCCGCACCGACGAGAAGGGCAACTTCGTGTGGCCGGGCTACGGCGACAATATGCGCGTGCTGAAGTGGATCCTCGAGCGCACCGAAGGCAAGCAGGGCGGCGTCGAGCACATGTTCGGCACCTCGCCGTCGTACGGCGACCTGAACTGGACCGGCATCGACTTCACCGAAGCGCAGTTCCAGCAGATCACCTCGATCGACAAGGACGCCTGGCGCGAGGAACTGAAGCTGCACAGCGAGTTGTTCGACAAGCTGGCTTACCGCCTGCCGCAGGAACTGGTGGCGACCAAGCAGCAACTGGAGCAGCGCCTGGGCGCATAAGCAAGGCTTGGCGGGGAGACGACGGCCGGTTCACCGAAACCGGCCGCACAAAACGAAAAAAGGGACAGGCGAGCGCCTGTCCCTTTTTTCATGCGCGATTGCGCAAGCCGCTCAGCTCCACCCCATCAGGCAGGGCGGCACCAGCAGCAGCAGCGCCAGCACCAGGTAGATCAGCTGCAGYGGGATCATCCACTTGGCCCAGGTCAGCCAGGGCACGCGCGCCAGCGCCAGCACGCCGACCGTGATGCCGGAGGTCGGGATCATCGGCGTCGACAGCTCCCCCAGCTGGAAGGCCAGGATCGCGGTCTGGCGCGACACGCCGACCAGGTCCGCCAGCGGCGCCATGATCGGCATCGTCAGCGCGGCCTGGCCGGTGCCCGAGTGGATGAAGAAGTTGATCACCGACTGGATCAGGTACATCTTCTGCGCCGCGAACACCGGGTGGCTCGACTGCACCAGCGGCATCAGGCCGTGCAGCATGGTGTCGATGATGTGGGCGTCGCGGGCGATGATCATGGTGGCGCGCGCGATCGCGATCACCAGCGCCGTCGGCGCCAGGTCTTTGGCGCCCTGCATGAAGGCCGCGACCCAGCTGTCGGCTTTGATGCGGCCGACCAGGCCGACGACGATCGCCATCGCCAGGAACAGGGCCGCGATCTCATCGATGAACCAGTCGTATTTCACCACCCCGATCACCATGGTACCGAGCGAGAGCGCGAAGATCGCCAGCACCGCCGCATGGCGGCCCATCATCCGGTCGTCGGACGATACGGCCACCGGATGCTCGAGGCGCTTCGTCTGGTCCAGCACGAAGGTCGGGCTCAGCGACGGATTGCGTTTCACGCGCGCGGCGTACCACATCAGGAAGGCGATCGTGACGAACGTGGCGGCCGCCCACACGATCAGGCGGTAGCCCATCCCCGAGAACACCGGCACGCCGGCGATACCTTGCGCGATGCCGACGTTGAAGGGATTCAGGAAGGCGGCGCCGAAGCCGACCTGGGAGCCGAGGAAGGGGATCGAGACGCCGGTCACGGTGTCGTAGCCCAGCGCCAGCGCCAGCGGCACGAAAATGAGCACGAAGGGGATCACTTCCTCGTTCATGCCGAAGGTGGCGCCGCCCAGCGAGAACAGGGTGACGAACACCGGGATGATGGTCGCGCGCACCAGTGCCGAGTGTTCGTGGGCCCGTGCGATCGAACGGATCGCGGTGTCGATCGCTTCCGTCTTCTGCACCACCGCGAAGGCGCCGCCGACGATCAGCACGAAACCGATGATCTGCGCCGCTTCGACGAAGCCCTTGATCGGCGCCTTCATCAGCGCCACCAGGCCCTGCGGGGCGCTGGCCACGTAATGGAAGGTGTCCGGGTCGACCAGCTGCTTGCCGTTGACCAGGTGGGTCTCGTACTTCCCGCCGGGGACGAACCAGGTCGCCAGCGCGATCAGGGCAAGGATCGCGAACAGCAGCACGAAGGTATTGGGCATTCGAAGGCGCATGCTTATTGAATCCTCATTGACTCAGCAGGGAACCGGAACGGAAGGGGGTACTGCCCGCGATCTTACAGATGTGCATGCCGCGCAGCAGGTGGCGATGGGCGGTCGAGGCGAACAGCAGGCCGCCTTGGTGCGCGTGCACGGTCGCGGTGACGCCGGTGACCGGATTGACGATGTCGGCGACGGCTTCGCCGGCGCCGACCTGTTCTCCCAGCGCTTTCAGGAGCACCAGCACGCCCGACTGCGGCGCATCCAGGCGCTCGACGGCCGTCAAGGGCGTCGGCGCGCACAGCGGCGCGGGCAGGGGCCCCTGCGGAATGTCGAGCAGGCCTTCGCGCGCCAGGTACTGCAGCAGCGCCTGCGCGTCCTGCTGCGCGTAGTCGTAGCGTACTTCCATCTCGCCGCGCAGTTCGACCGTGATCGCGGCGCAGGCCGGCGGAATGGGCGTATCCGGACCGAAGTGCGCGGCCAGGTCCCACCATAGCCGGCTGCAGGCTTCGTCGAAAGGATCGCCGCCGGACGCATCGGACAGCAACAGGACGCGCGCGCCGAGCAGCGCCGCCAGCGGCTCGACCCGCCCGGCCAGCGCGCTGCCGGTGTAGACGTGCAGGACGGCTTCGTTATCGCAGTGCAGATCGAGCACGATGTCGGCGTCGATCGCCATCCCCAGCAGGGTTTTCTTGAGGACCTCGGTATGGTCGGCCGGTTCCCAGCGGGCGACGGCGGCGCGCGCCTCACTGCGGACCAGGGCGACGTTGGCCTGCGCATCGGCGCCGAGCCGTCCCGCCAGCCTTGCCTTCAGTTCGTCGGCCACGTGGCGAAAGGCGCGATTGAAGTTGACGCCGGTGCCGAGGTCGAAGCGGCCGAAGGGCATGCCGTGCACCATTTGCGACAGGCCGACCGGATTCGCGGCCGGCACCAGCACGATCTCGCCGCGCACCCGGCCTTCGGCATCCAGCCGGTCCAGCTCGCGCTTCAGGAAGTGCGCCACCAGCATCGCCGGTACTTCGTCCGCATGCAGCGCGGCCTGGATATAGGCCTTCTTGCCGCTGCCCGGGCTGCCGTAGTGGCAGGAAGCGAGCTGGTAGCTGGCGACGCCTGGTTCGGTCGCGATCGGGTGGGTCTGTGCATGCATATGCGGTCTCCTCGGCCTGGTCGGCTGCCCGGCCGATTATGTATGAATTTTTACACAAGGTAAATCCGTGATGGATTATTTTCAAAAATGTGTTGAATTCGTTAATACACCTGGTTTAAATTTGGAAATGTTTATTCGTTGACATTGGGTCACAATGACTGCAGCCGCTCCGCCCAGCGCTTCGCCCGATATTGGTTTCGCCGAGTCTTCGCTCGGGCAGAGTCTGCTGCGCATGCTGGCCGAGGGCTCGGCCTCGAACCGCGCGATCGCCGACTACCTGCTGCGCAACCAGGTGCGCGTGACGGCGCTCGGTGTCGAGGAACTGGCCGAGGCCTGCGCCGTCTCCACCGCCACCATCAGCCGCTTCGCGCGCGATCTCGGTTTCAAGAACTACGCGGCGATGCGCGGCGCGGTGGCGGAGACCCTGCAGTCGATGCTGCAGCCGGTCGAGAAGCTGCGCAGCACGATCGCCCGCAAGGCCACCGCCACCTCTCCCGCGCTCGAGAGCCTGGGCTACGCGGAGGCGGCCATTACCGCCACCAGCCGCGCGCTGGCAGGCGCCCAGCTCGACAGCATCGGCGCGGTACTGACCAAGGCCAGCACCGTGTACGTGATGGGCTTCGGCCTGTCGTCCTTCCTGGCGGGGACCCTCGCCATGCACCTGCAGCCCTTTTGCCGCCACGTGGTCGAAGTAGCTGCAAGCGGCGGTACCGAAGTCGCGGCCAGCCACCTGGCGAATATCACCGGCAAGGACGTGCTGGTCGCCATATCCCTGCCGCGCTATACGCTGGCCGTCGTCCCACTCACCCGTTTCGCGCGCGACAGCGGCGCGACCGTCGTCTCCATCACCGATTCGCCCGCGTCCCCGCTCGCCGAGCTGGGGCATCACGTGCTGTATGCGCACAGCGCGCACCCGGTGCTGCCCAGCAGCGGCAGCAGCACGCTGGCCGTGATCGAAGCGCTGGCCGTCTCGCTGATGACCTCCAACAAAGCCAATGTGGCCAAGGCGGCCCGCCATACCGAAGCCATTGCCGCCTACCTCTACGGTGAACACCAGATTCGTACCGGCAGCACGCAGAAAAAGGAAGGCGCCCGCAGGCGCCGCACAGTGAAACCAAGAGGGAGCACCAATGACTAAGCACACTTCGAGTACCTTGCGGCCCGCCATCCTGGCGTCCAGCGTCGCTGCCGCACTGAGCCTGATGGCGCAACAGGCCTGGGCGCAGGAGCAGGCGCAGGGCCAGACGATGCACCGGGTGGAGATCACCGGTTCGTCGATCAAGCGCATCGATACCGAGACCGCGCTGCCGGTGCAGACGATCACGCGCGAAGAGATCGAGAAGATGGGCGCCACCACCGCCGCGGAACTGGTCAAGAACATCAGCGCCAACACGGCGCCGATCACGGACGGTCCCAGCATCACGGACGGCACCTCGGGCCAGCGCGGCCTGAACGCCGCCAATATGCGCGGCATCGGCGCGTCGTCGACGCTGGTGCTGCTGAACGGCCGCCGCCTGGCCAACTTCGCTTCTCCCGGCGACAACGCCGGCGTCGACCTGAACAACATCCCGGCCGGCGCCATCCAGCGCGTCGAGGTGCTGAAGGACGGCGCCTCGGCGATCTACGGCACCGACGCCATCGGCGGCGTGATCAACTTCATCACCCGCAAGGACTATACCGGCGTCGACCTGGCCGGTTCGCTGGCCGGCACCCAGCACGGCGGCGCCGGCAAGAAGACCGCCAGCATCAGCGCCGGCTTCGGCGACCTGAACACCGACCGCTTCAATGTGTTCGGCGTGCTCGACGTGCAGCAGCTCGACCGCCTGCGTTCGGGCCAGCGCAGCTTCATCAAGGAGCGCGAGCTGGCCACCACCCTGCCGGCCCAGATGTCGAGCAACACCTTCCCGGCGAATATCGACATCTCGGGCGCGCAGCGCGCCGCCCTGATCGCCGCCGGCCTGCTCCCGGCCGGCAGCACCTCCAGCCGGGTCAATCCGAGCTCGCCGGGCTGTAACCCGCCCGCCACCGTGTACGCGCCCAAGGGCCCGGGCGGCGTGGCAGGCTGCAGCTACGACTACATGGAAGACACCGAGATCTATCCGGATTCGCGCAAGGTCGGTTTCATCGGCCGCGCGACCTTCCAGCTGGATGCGGAAAACCAGCTGTTCGCGGAACTGGTGCAGAGTGAGGCAAAGACGAAGTACGTGCTGTCGCCGAACCCGGTCCGGATCCGCAACCTGCCGGTCAGCATCCTGCCGCAGGCCTATCGCACGGCACTCTCGGCGGCCGGCCTGCCCACCACCTTCAGCGGCATCCGCTACCGCATGGCGGAAGCCGGCAACCGCAGCAACGAGGTGACCAGTACCGGCCAGCGCCTGGTGCTGGGCGCCACCGGCACCCTGGGCGGCTGGGACTACGACGCGGCCCTGGCGCGCGCCGAGAACCGCGCGGACGACAAGTACGTCGACGGCTACGTCCTCTACGACAAGTTCGACGCCGCGGTGCGCAACGGCACCGTCAATCCCTTCGCGCCGTCGTCCAAGGCCGGCATCGACCTGATCAACAGCATCAAGATCAACGACGAGGCGCGCAAGGCCAAGGGCGTTGCCACTTCGCTGGACGGCAAGATGTCGCGCGCGCTGACCCCGCTCGCCGGCGGCGACCTCGCGATTGCGGTCGGCGGCGAACTGCGTCACGAGCACCAGCTGTTCACGCCTTCGGAGCTGCTGAAGTCGAACAACATCGCCGGCGACCGCGACAGCACGGTGCCCGCCGGCGAGCTGCTCGAGGTCGAGACCGCGGACAATACCCGCAAGGTGGCCTCGGTGTTCACCGAAGTGGTGGCGCCGTTCACCAAGGAACTGGAGATGCAGTTCGCGCTGCGCTGGGACCACTACAGCGAAGTCGGCAACACCACCAATCCGAAGATCGGCCTGCGCTGGCAGCCGTCCCAGGCCCTGCTGCTGCGGGCCTCGGCCGGCACCGGCTTCCGCGCGCCCTCGCTGTCGGACCTGAAGCGCCCGACCATCTTCGGCACCACCGCCGGCATCCTGACCGACCCGCAGTGCGTGAAGCAGGAAGGCAGCATCGACACCTGTACCGACCAGTGGAACGTCGAACGCCGTTCGAACCCGAACCTGAAGCCGGAGAAGTCGCGCCAGTTCACGCTGGGCGTGGTGATCGAGCCGGTCAAGCGCGCCAGCCTCTCGATCGACTACTGGAACATCGAGAAGAAGGACGTGATCAGCACCCTGGGCGAACAGGTCATCATCGAAAACCCGGCCGCCTACAACGGCAAGTACATCGAGCGCGACGAGGACGGCTTCATCTCCAACATCCTCTTGATGAAGGAGAACCAGGGCCGCCTGAAGACCTCGGGCTTCGACATCGCCGGCGACTGGCGCACCGAGCGCGGTCCCTGGGGACGCTTCGGCATCAACCTGTCCGGCACCTGGGTGCTGAAGTACGACCGCCAGTTCGGCCCGCAGGAACCCTACCGCAGCAACCTGAACGTGTTCCTGAACGACCAGGTGATCCAGAAGTGGCGCCACCGCATCAACTTCGAATGGGACAACGGCCCGGTCACGTTGACCCTGGCGAACCAGTACTCGACCAGCTACACCGACCAGAACACGACCTACGACCCGTACACCGACACGCTGCTGCCGCCGAACCACGTGAAGGCGTATTCGCTGTGGGACCTGACCGGCAGCTGGGCGATCGGCAAGAACCTCAAGCTGCGCGCCGGCATCCTGAACCTGCTGGACAAGGATCCGCCGTTCTCGAACCAGGCCTGGTTCTTCCTGGCCGGCTACGACCCGAGCTACACCGACCCGCGCGGCCGCAGCGGCTTCGTGAGCGTGAACTACTCGTTCAAGTGATGGGTTCCGTATGCTGAAGAGATGGTGTGTTGCGCTGGCGATGCTGGCTACCGGCGCCGGCGGGCAGGCGGCCGAAGCCGGCGCGCCGGCTGCCGTAAAAGGTTCGCTGGTCATCATCGGCGGCGGCCTGCGCGCCAACAACGCCGAGGTGTACCAGAAGATCGTCGAGCTGGCCGGCGGCAAGGGCGCGCGCATCGCCGTGTTCCCGACCGCCGCCGGCACGCCCGAGCGGGAAGGCAAGCTGACGGCGGAGGCCTTGACGCGCTACGGCGCGCAAGCCTTCGTGGTGCCGGTCGCGCCGCGCCTTGCGGGCACGGACGCCCGTAAGGCCGCCGACGATCCTGCCCTGGCGGAGGCGGTGCGCAAGGCCGGCGGCGCCTTCTTCACCGGCGGCGACCAGGCCCGCATCACCGGCGCGCTGCGCCGTGCCGACGGCAGCAACACCGCCGTGCTGGATGCGCTGTGGGCGATGTACCGGAAAGGCGGCGTGATCGCCGGCACCAGCGCCGGCGCCGCCATCATGAGCAGCACCATGTTCTACGATCCGCCGCTGGATGTGCTGCCGCTGCTGAAGCACGGCGTGGTCGACGGCAAGGACGTCGCGCCCGGACTCGGCTTCGTCGGCGACGACGTCTTCATCGACCAGCACTTCCTGATCCGCGGACGCTTCGCCCGCATGCTGCCGGTGATGCTGGCCAAGGGCTACACGCTGGGCCTGGGCATCGACGAGAACACCGCCGCCGTGGTCGGGCCTTCGCGCGACGTCACCATCGTCGGCTACCGCGGCGCGCTGGTGCTCGACCTGGCCGGGGCCACCGTCGACAAGGCGAAGCCCAGCTTCAACCTGTCGAATGCGCGCATCAGTTACCTGGACAGCGGCGACCGCTTCAACCTCGTCAACCGCGCCTATTCGCCGGGACCGGACAAGGAGCCCTTGAAGAACATCGACAGGGAGCACCGCGAATCGATCTTCACCACCGACATCCTCGGCAACACCTCGGTGGTGAACCTGCTCGAGAAGCTGGTGGACAGCGACCAGCAGCGCGCCGTCGGCATCGCTTTCGACGGCCCGGCCAGCAAGTCGCCGGAGCGCGGCTTCGAGTTCACTTTTACGCGCGTGCCGGATACCAGGGAATACGCCACCAACCGCGAGGATGCATATTCGATCTACCGGATCAGGATGGATATCCGGCCGGTCAGGATGCACCAGCCGCTGTACTCGGCCGACTAGGCGCCGTCTAGAAGCCGATACCGCGCGCCATGGCGGCTGCGAAGATCGGGATCAGCGCAAACACGTGGATCTCGATCAGCAGCTGGCGGCGCACCGCGCCGATCTCCTGCACGGCCGGCACGAAGGCGGTGTTAAGCTTCAACACCTTTTGCCACGCCAGGATGCGCAGGGTGGGGCGGATCGACACCAGCCCGACCACGAGGAAGGCGCCGATCTTCGCCCAGAACATGGGATTGTGCAGGTAGAAATCCGGTCCCTTGGCGCCGAACCACACGCGGGCGAAGCCGACCACCAGGATCGCCATCGCCAGCCAGCCGTAGACCGCATCGAAGCGACCCAGCAGCCTGACCGTGTGCGGCGACATGGCCGCGGGGCGCATCAGCGCCAGCTCGGCCGCCAGCACCGAGGCGATGCCGAACACGATCAGGTGGTGGAACGAGGCCAGCAGGAAGTCGATCATGGTCTGGATTCCCCGTGTTGTCTGCGGTAGCGCGCCGGCGAGGGCAGGCCGTGGCTGCGGAAGTGGCGCCGCAGGGATTCGGGCGAGCCGAGCCCCGCCAGGTCGGCCACGGCCTCGATGCCGAGCGCCGGCCGGGTCTCCAGCAGCTGCGCGGCGAGCATCACGCGTTCGCGTACAAGCCAGTCCAGCGGGCTGGCGCCGGTGCGTTCCTTGAAGTGGCGCTGGAAGGTGCGCACGCCCATCCGGGCCTGTTCGGCCATCGAGGCCAGCGTGTGCGCGGCGCGCAGGTTTTCCCTTGCCCAGTCCATGGTGCGGGCGATCGGGTCGGTATTCGACTGCGGCAGCGGACGCGCCACCAGCTGCGCCTGGTCGCCGTCGCGGTGGGCCGGAATGACCAGGCGCTGGGCGACCCTGTTGGCGATGCCGGCGCCGAAATCGCTGCGCACCAGGTGCAGCAGCATGTCCAAGCCGGCCGCCGAGCCGGCCGAGGTGACGATATTCCCATCCTCGACGTACAGCATGCCGTGCCCGATCGCGATGGCCGGAAAATGCGAAGCCAGGCTGTCGAAATAGCGCCAATGGGTGGTCGCCCTGCGGCCGTCGAGCAGGCCGGCATGCGCCAGCACGAAGGCGCCCGAGCAGATCGAGCACAGGCGCGCGCCGCGTGCATGGGCGCGGTGCAGGGCTTCGAGCAGCGCCGGAGGTGGCGTTTCGTCGGCGTCGCGCCAGCCGGGGATGACGATGGTATCGGCGCCGTCGAGGGCATCCAGGCCGTGCGGCGCCTGCACGGTCAGGCCGCCGGCGGCGCGCAGCGGACCCGCTTCGATGGCGCACACCGCGTAGCTGTACCAGTCCACGCCCAGCTCCGGGCGCTCCAGTGCGAACAGCTCGACCGCGCAGCCGAATTCGAAGGTGCACAGACGGTCGTAGGCGAGGATGGCAACGTGGTGGGACATGGCCGGATGTTACCAGCTTCTGTCGCCGCGGCCACTGCCGGGTTGTCGAGACCTCGGGCACACTGCAGGCTCATTTTGCAAAGGAGATCGAGATGGCTTCAGCAGTGTCAAGCATACCCGCGGCGCCCAGCGAACAGGCGGCCCGGCACTTCGGTGCGGCCTTCGAATACGAGACCGATTGCGCCGACGTGCACGAGGCGATGAGCGGCGGCCGGCAGGACTTCGTGCTGCTGGATGTGCGCGGCCCCGCGCTGTACGGGCAGGGCCACGTACCGGGCGCGCTCAATCTGCCGCATGGGAAGATCGTCGAGGCGAAGCTGAAGGAATACCCGCCGGCGACCCTGTTCGTGGTGTACTGCGCAGGGCCGCACTGCAATGGCGCCCACCGCGGGGCGCTGCGCCTGGCCAGGCTGGGACGGCCGGTCAAGTTGATGATCGGCGGGGTGACGGGCTGGGTGGATGAGGGGTACCAGTTAGCGAGATAAGAAGCCTCGTCATTCCCGCGCAGGCGGGAATCCAGGCTCCGGGTGCCTCATAACTTGGGTCCCCGCCTGCGCGGGGACGACGCCCTCTTGGCTTACTGCTTCAGCAGCGGCTTCAGGTACTTGCCGGTCACGCTGGCCTTGTTCTTGGCCACATCCTCCGGCGTGCCGGTGGCGACGATGGTGCCGCCGCCCGCGCCGCCTTCCGGGCCGAGGTCGACGATCCAGTCCGCCGTCTTGACCACGTCCAGGTTGTGCTCGATGATCACGAGCGTATTGCCCTGGTCGCGCAGGCGGTGGATCACCTTCAGCAGCAGGTCGATGTCGGCGAAGTGCAGGCCGGTGGTCGGTTCGTCGAGGATGTACAAGGTGCGGCCGGTGTCGCGCTTGGACAGTTCCAGCGACAGTTTCACGCGCTGCGCCTCGCCGCCCGACAAGGTGGTCGCGCTCTGGCCCAGCTTGATGTAGCCGAGGCCCACGTCCAGCAGAGTGTGCAGCTTGCGGGCGATGACCGGCACAGGCTTGAAGAACTCGTGCGCGTCCTCGACCGTCATGTCCAGCACTTCGGTGATGTTCTTGCCCTTGTACTGGACCTCCAGCGTCTCGCGGTTGTAGCGCTTGCCGTGGCAGACGTCGCAAGGCACGTAGACGTCCGGCAGGAAGTGCATCTCGACCTTGATCACGCCGTCGCCCTGGCAGGCTTCGCAGCGGCCGCCCTTGACGTTGAACGAGAACCTGCCCGCGCTGTAGCCGCGTTCCTTCGCGGTCGGCACCGTCGCGAACAGGTCGCGGATCGGGGTGAACACGCCGGTGTAGGTGGCCGGGTTCGAACGCGGGGTGCGGCCGATCGGCGCCTGGTCGACCGAGATCACCTTGTCGAAGTGCTCGAGGCCGTGGATCGTCGCATGCGGCGCCGGCTCGGTCTGCGAGCCGTACAGGTGGCGCGACAGGGAGGGATACAGCGTGTCGTTCACCAGGGTCGACTTGCCCGAGCCGGACACGCCGGTCACGCAGGTCAGCAGGCCGACCGGCAGTTCCAGGCTCACGTTCTTCAGGTTGTTGCCGGTCGCGCCGGTGATGGTCAGCATGCGTTCCGGATCGGCCGCGGTGCGCTTCTTCGGCACCTCGATCTTCTTCCGGCCGCTCAGGTAGGCCGCGGTCAGGGACTCCTTGTTCTTCATGATGTCCTTGATCGTCCCCTCGGCGATCACGGCGCCGCCATGCACGCCGGCGCCCGGACCCATGTCGACGATGTAGTCGGCGGTACGGATCGCATCCTCGTCGTGCTCGACCACCAGCACGCTGTTGCCGATGTCGCGCAGGTGCTTGAGGGTCGCGATCAGGCGGTCGTTGTCGCGCTGGTGCAGGCCGATCGACGGCTCGTCCAGCACGTACATCACGCCGGTCAGGCCGGAGCCGATCTGCGAGGCCAGGCGGATACGCTGGGCTTCGCCGCCGGACAGGGTATCGGCGCTGCGGTCCAGCGACAGGTAGTCGAGGCCGACGTCGTTCAGGAATTTCAGGCGCGCGACGATTTCCTTGATCACGCGCTCGGCGATGTCCTTCTTGGCGCCGGTCAGCTGCAGGCTGTCGAAGTAGGCCAGGCAGTCGCGCAGCGGGGTCCTGGCGACTTCGTAGATGGCGCGTTCCTGTTCTCCATGGCCGATGCGGACGTAGCGCGCTTCGGTGCGCAGGCGCGCGCCGCCGCAGGTCGGGCATTCCTTCTCGTTGATGAACTTGGCCAGCTCCTCCTTCACCGCCATCGAATCGGTCTCGCGGTAGCGGCGCTGCAGGTTGTTGACCACGCCCTCGAAGGTGTGTTCGCGGATTACGGTGCGGCCACGCTCGTTCACGTAGGCGAACGGCACGGTGTTCTTGCCGGAGCCGAACAGGACCACGTCCTGGGCCGTCTTCGGCAGCTGCTCGAAGGGTTTATCGAGGTCGAAGGCGTAGTGCTGCGCGAGGCTGCTCAGCATCTGGAAGTAGAACTGGTTGCGGCGGTCCCAGCCCTTCACTGCGCCGGAGGCCAGCGACAAGTTGGGGAAGGCGACGATGCGCTTCGGATCGAAGAACTCGATGTGGCCCAGGCCATCGCATTCCTGGCAGGCGCCCATCGGGTTATTGAAGGAGAACAGGCGCGGCTCCAGCTCCTGCAGCGAATAGCCGCAGACATTGCAGGCGAACTTGTTCGAGAAGATGTGTTCCTTGGCGGTGTCCATCTCGTAGGCCACGGCGCGGCCGTCGGCCAGGCGCAGCGCGGTTTCGAAGGACTCGGCCAGGCGCTGCTTGATGTCGGGCGTGACCTTGATTCGGTCGATCACCACATCGATCGTGTGCTTTTCCGTCTTCTTCAGCTTCGGCAGGTCGTCGACGTCATAAATCTTCGCATCGCCGGTGCCGCTCTGCACGCGGAAGCGCACGAAGCCCTGGGCCTGCATCGAGGCGAACAGGTCGCCGTGCTCGCCCTTGCGGTTGGCGACCACCGGAGCCAGGATCATCAGCTTGGTCCCTTCCGGCATGGCCAGCACGGCATCGACCATCTGCGAGACGGTTTGCGCGGTGAGCGGCTCGTGCGAGTGGTCCGGGCAATAGGGCGTGCCGACGCGCGCGTACAGCAGGCGCAGGTAGTCGTGGATCTCGGTGACGGTGCCGACGGTCGAACGCGGATTGTGCGAGGTCGCTTTCTGTTCGATCGAGATCGCCGGCGACAGGCCTTCGATCAGGTCGACGTCCGGCTTTTCCATCAGCTGCAGGAACTGGCGCGCATAGGCCGACAGCGATTCGACGTAGCGGCGCTGGCCCTCGGCATACAGGGTATCGAAGGCGAGCGAGGATTTGCCGGAGCCCGACAGGCCGGTGATCACGATCAGCTTGTTGCGCGGCAGGTCGAGATTGATGTTCTTGAGGTTGTGCGTGCGGGCGCCGCGGATTCGGATTTCTTCCATCAGGTTTTTGCTGGCTTTCGAATGGTTGAGGGCCGGCGCACGAAGTTCGACGGTGAGCGGGCCGAGCGAGAAGAACTCACTAGTTTACCTGTTTTTATTCACAGTGGTATACGTGGCGTGAATTAACTGTGGCCGCGTTATCGACATGGAATCTCTGGTCTTTGGTATGTGGGCCGCTTCAAGCCCTCTTCAATGACAAAGCGATCAAAATCTCGAAATAAATTCCTGAGACAGGTGGTGTTTTATCAAAAGTATTAAGTTCGCAATTACTTTTGGTTTCTATTGGGGTGGAATTGAGAGGTAGGCCGGAGAGTGAAATACTTTTCGGTTTTCAACGCTCACCATCCCCGGTTCATTTCATGAAGATCATCCTGCGCACGCTGTTCCTGGCAACGCTGGCCATCGCACAGGCGGGCTGCAGCGGCAGCGGCAAGGGTGCGGTCGGTACCGGCCCGGTTGCCGGGCCGGGCCGCGTTCCTGCCGGCGCCTTGCCGCAGGCGGCGCCCGCAAGCCACCTGACGCCCTTGTCTGCCGTTTCGGGCTTGTCGGCCTGGTCGACGACGGGCGGCAATGCCGGCCACTCGAACTACGTGCCCGCAACCTTCGACCCGGCAAGATTCACGCACCGCTTCGCCTGGTCCCTGCCTGCCGGCGCATCGGTTTCCCAGGCCCAGCTGGCGCTCGACAAGGGGCAGGCCTTCGCCGTCGTGCAGGACGCCGCCGGGCAATGGACCTTGCGCGCCCTCGACGAAGCGACCGGCAAGGAAAGCTGGGCTGCGGCGCTCGGCAAATTCGACCTCGTCGACCCGCCGGCGACCCATGAGGGCAAGGTGGTGCTGAGCGCCCAGGCCGGCGTCGATGGCGACGCCCTCCTGTTCTTCGACCAGCGCACCGGTGCGCTGCTCGACAAGCGGGTCATCCCGAGCCGGCGCGCACCCGGCCACTCGACCGCCGACGTGCGCATGGCGCCCGTCATTGCGGACGGCGGCATTTACGTGAGCGACCGCGCCGCCGGCAAGCTGCTGGCGAAATTCGACGCCGCGACCCACGAACTGCTGTGGGAAAGCGAGTGGACCGGCGCGCCGAACCATGCCTTCACGCCGGCCGTCGGCCAGGGCCGGGTCTACGTCGCCTTTTCCGATGGCGGCCTGCTCGGCATGGATGCGAAGACCGGCGCCAGGGTAGTGGACCATCACCGCCAATTCACCGACAGCCCCATGGACGGGATGGTGGCGGATGGCCTGGCGTATGCGCTGTCGCCGAACGGACTCGTGGCGACAGGCATCGCCCAGGGCGGCTTCAAGTGGCAGGGACCCGTGCTGCTGGAAATGGCCGCGCCGCCGGGGCCGGTGCTGTACGGCGTCAGCGGCAATGCCGTGCTGGCGCTCGACCGCGCTACCGGCAAGACCTTGTGGAGCATGCCGATACCGGGCCCGGCTTCGGTGTCGCATCCGATCCTGGCCACCAGGAATTTGCTGTTCGTCAGTGGCAATCCGCAAGCCGGCGCCGGCACTTATGCGATCGATATCGCGACCCGGAAGCTCGTGTGGTCCTGCCCGGAGGGCGGCTGGCTGTCGCTGTCGCCGAACGGGGTGCTGTACATCACGCCGCTCAGGGGCGGGATTACCGCGGTGAACCTCCAATAAAAGCGACTCACTAGCGCATCGTTACCTCGAGAATCTTGACGGGCGTCTCTTCCAAACGAGGCACTTCGCCCCCATTTTGGCTGTCTGAGCGGATGTCGGATACACCGGCATTCGCCTGCCTCCGCAGCGTTAAAAAGTTGCCTGTTAAGCCCAGCAAACAGGCATAATAACGGAGGCAATACCCTTAATTTCCCTGGCACTTAGTCAACACGCAGAGCCAGGGCTCACATCATCCTGAAGGAGTTTTACCATGGCATCAGTCAACAAGGTCATCATCGTCGGCAACCTCGGCCGCGATCCGGAAATCCGCTACATGCCGAGCGGCGACGCCATCGCCAATATCGCAGTGGCCACCTCGTACAAATCCAAGGACCGCAACAGCGGCGAACAGAAAGAGCTGACCGAGTGGCACCGCATCTCCTTCTTCGGCCGTCTCGCTGAAATCGTCGGCCAGTACCTGAAGAAAGGTTCCTCGGTCTACGTCGAAGGCCGCCTGCAGACCCGCAAGTACACCGACAAGGACGGCATCGAACGCTACGCCACCGACATCATCGCTGAAAACATGCAGATGCTGGGCGGCCGCCAGGGCATGGGCGGCGGCGACAGCTACGGTGGTGGCGACAGCTACGGCGGCGGCGACAGCTACGACGCACCGCCGAGCCGTCCGGCGCCGCGCCAGGCCCCGCCGGCACCGGCCGCCCGTCCGCAGCCGAAACCGGCGCCGAACTTCTCGGATATGGACGACGACATTCCTTTCTAAACCAGGAAGGTCCTCAAGCGGATCCGCTGTCGAAACGGCGAGCGCCACCCGGTGCTCGCTGTTTTCTTTTGGTCTTCCGCATTTCGTTCACCCTCTATCCGATTCGGCTTGCCATGTCCCTGTTTCGCCCCCTTGCTTTCTCATTCGCCTTCCTGCTGTCCTCCGCCCACGCGGCCGAACCGGCCCGGGCTGACCTGCTGATCCGCCATGCGCGCGTGGTCGACGTGGCGCAGGCGCGTGTTCTCGACGACCAGGCCGTGGCCGTGCGCGGCCAGGACATCGTCGCCAGCGGCCCCGACGCCGTCATCGCCGCCGGCTGGCGCGCCACGCGCAACACCGATGCCGCCGGCCGTTACCTGCTGCCCGGCTTGTGGGATATGCACGTGCATTTCGGCGGTGGTCCCGAACTGATCGAAGAAAACCAGGCCTTGCTGCCGCTGTATGTCGCGCATGGCATCACGACCGTGCGCGACGCCTCGGGCGACCTGCCGGAGCAAGTGCTGGCCTGGCGCGCCGATATCGCGGCAGGCCGCCTGTTCGGGCCGCAGCTGTTCACCTCGGGCGCCAAGATCGAAGGCATCAAGCCGGTCTGGAAGGGCACCCTGGAAGTGGGCAGCCGGGCCGATGCCGACGCCGCGCTGGAGCGCCTGCAGAAGCGTGACAAAGTCGACTTCGTCAAGATCACCGACAGCACGCTCGATCCCCAGCTGTTCCTGTACACGCTGGCCCAGGCCAAGGCGCGCCACATGCGCACCTCGGGCCACATCCCGATGGCGCTGACGGTGCGCCAGGCTGTCGATGCCGGCATCAGTTCGATCGAGCACCTCGACTACGCCTACAACGCAGGCGTGCGTGACGGCGACGGTATCGCCGCCGATTTTGCGGCCGGCCGCATCACGCGCGCCCAGGCCAGCGCCCGCCTTGCCAAAGGTTTCGACCCGCAAGTGGCGATGGCGTCATACCGCCAGCTGGCGCAAGCCGGCGTGTTCGTGACACCGACCCTGAACGGCAGCCGTGTCCTGGCCTTCCTCGACAGCGACACGCATGACAAGGACGCCTACCTTTCCTATATCGGTCCGCGCCTGCGCCAGACTTACCAGTGGCGCGTCGACCGCGCGGCCAAGGCCACGCCGGAGCAGGTGGCGGCGCGCCACGTCCACTATGAGCAGGTGGCGGCCGTGCTGCCCATGCTGCAACAAGCCGGGGTGACGATCATGGCGGGCACCGATGCGGGCTTCCTCAATTCGTTCAACTATCCCGGCATCGGCCTGCACGACGAGCTGGCCCTGTTCGTCAAACTCGGCCTGACGCCGCCCCAGGCGCTGGCCGCGGCCACGCGCGCGGGACCGGCCTGGTTCGGCAAACTCGATCGCTACGGCGCGGTGGAAGCGGGCAAGGCTGCCGACCTGTTGCTGGTCGAGCGCAATCCGCTGGAGGATATCGGTGCGCTGCGCGAGATCCGCGCCGTGGTGCTGCGCGGTCAATTGCAGGATCGGGCGGCGCTGGACGCCATGCTGGCGCAGACGCGTGCCAAGGTCGCGGCCTGGAACGCGGCGAAGTAAGCCAGGACTCTGTGCCGCACATGAAAAAGCCGGAAAGCGCCGCTCGAGGCGTGTTGCGTTGAAGGTGCCGCTGCCGGTGCCGTAGAGCAAGCGTGCGATTCGCCGCCGGACAAAGCCTTACACTGCCGGCTTCTCATGAAAGGAGTGTCCATGCCTACCATCCGCACGTCCGGCGCCAATCCGACCGAGCTGTACTACTACGAACAGGGGCAAGGAAAACCCGTCGTGCTGATCCACGGCTGGCCGCTCAGCCACCGCATGTGGGAATCGCAGATCACGGCGCTGGCCGAGGCCGGCTACCGCGTGATCGCCTACGACCGCCGCGGCTTCGGCCAGTCCGGCCGCCCGACCGCGGGCTATGACTACGACAGCTTTGCCGCCGACCTGAACGAGCTGATCACCCAGCTCGACCTGCGCGACGTGGCGCTGGTCGGCTTTTCGATGGGCGGCGGCGAGGTGGCGCGCTACATCGGCCGCTACGGCACGGAGCGCGTGTCCAAGGCCATGCTGCTGGGCGCCGTGCCGCCCTTCCTGCTGAAGACGGACGACAACCCGGAGGGCGTGGACAAATCCGTGTTCGACGGCATGCTGGAGGGCGTGAGGAAAGACCGCATCGCCTTCCTCGAGGGTTTCTTCCCGAGTTTCTACAACCTGCAGCCGGGGCAAGGCCAGGACTTGCTGGCCTTCAGCAAATGGCAGGCCTGGGCGGCATCGCCGCTGGCGACCGAACAATGCATCGTCGCCTTCGGCACCACGGACTTTCGCGCCGACCTGAAAAAAATCGACGTCCCGACCCTGGTCGCCCACGGCGACGCCGACCAGATCGTGCCGCTGGCAGTATCCGGCCAGCGCTCGCACGAGATGATTCCCGGCAGCCGCCTCGAGGTGGTGAAGGGCGCGCCGCACGGCTTTGCCGCGACCCACGCCCAGCAGCTCAACGGGCTGATGCTGGATTTCCTGAAGCGCTGACCGGCACAGGCCGGTGCGCTGTCCCGGTCGACCTGATCGACCGGGCGGTATCGGCACATTCGTGACGCCGGAACCAGCTGCGCGTTGCATTCAGTTACAAAACCCCATTCTTCCAAAAACCCTGGCCATGACACACGGCGGGACGGTTTTCACGCGTCCGGCAGCGGCCGATTTCACAGTGATTTTTTACTTCCCAGTCACAAATCGAGGGCGTTATCGGTTTTGCGTATGGCTGATATCACCCGTCTTTTTCAAGTAACCCGCCGCTAAATTCGTCTTACTTTCTGTTTTAGAAGAAATTTTTGTTGTCGCTTGCATCATTCTGTCTATATCGCGCAACGCTTCGATAAATGCTTACAAATGGAAAGAAATTTTTTTCCGCGTGGCAAAGCAAAAGTCTCGGGGAGGGCGTAGAATTCCCTTCCATCAGTTTCCGACCGCCAACTACTTATGGTTGGCGTTTTGCTTTCCGAATCCCGAAAACGAATAATGCCGACTCCTTCCCGCACCAGCACCACCCGAGCCATCGCCCGCACCCTGTCGATCGCGCAGGCTCAGCAGTATGCATTGCCCGTCCTGTTCACCCTGTTCGGCGTCATCATGGGTTCCTGGGCCGGCCGCATCCCGGCGATGGCCGAGCGCGTGCACGTTTCGCACTCGGCGCTGTCGATGGTGCTGCTGATGGGCGGCCTGGGCGCCGTCCTGTCCTATCCGATCTCGTCGCGCATGATGGCCTCGTTCGGCGCGCGCAAGACCCTGCTGTTCTCCGGCTTGGCCCTGCTGTGCGTGCTGATCGCCATCGGCGCCGCCCCGACCGTGCCGCTGCTGATGATGGCCGTGCTGAGCCTGGGCATCACCGCCAGCACTTTCGACGTCGCCATCAACTCGGCCGCCACCGCCCGTGAAAAGGCGACCGGCAAGTCGGAACTGTCCAAGTTGCACGGCCTCGGCTGCGCCGGCGGCCTGGCGGGCGCGACCCTGGGCAGCCTGATGGCCAGCCTGCACATCATGCCGGTCACCCACTTCCTGATGCTGGCCGGTCCGCTGGCCATCGGCCTGTACTACGCCTACACCATGCTGGATGCCGACGACACTACCGGCGCCGCCGTCGAGAAGAAGAAGTTCACGCTGCCGCGCGGCGAGCTGCTGGTGCTGGGCGCGCTGGGCTTCCTGGGTTCGATGGCGGAAGGCAGCATCGCCGACTGGAGCGGCGTGTTCCTGAAAGAGCACTTCGGCGCATCGGACGGCCTGGCGCCGCTGGCCCTGTCCTGCTTCTCGGTGATGATGCTGCTGTCGCGCCTGGTCGGCGACAAGCTGAAGGCCCGTTACGGCGCGCGTCCGCTGGTGACCAGCGGCTCGATGCTGGGCGCTGCCGGCCTGTTCTTCGCCGTGCTGTCGCCGAATGCCTACCTCGCCCTGGTCGGCTTTGCCGTCGCCGGTCTCGGCATGTCGCTGGTGTTTCCGTTCGTGTTCAGCGCCGCCGGCGGCCAGGGCCCGGCGGCACTGGCCGGCGTGGCCAGCATGGCCTACAGCGGCAGCCTGATGGGCCCGCCGGTGATCGGCGCCATCGCCCAGAGCTTCGGCATGCAGATCGCCATCGCCTACGTCGGCGGCCTGGCAGCGCTGATCGCCTGGGTGGCCACCCGCGCCCGTATGCTGAAGTAATCCCTTCGCTTTACTCTTTTTCCTTTGTCAGGGGCGGTTGCCGCAAGGCGCCGCCTTTTTTCATGCATCAGCCACTGGCTCGGCGACCTGCCCATGTGCTCCTTGAAGGCACGGGTGAAAGCGGACGGGCTGGTATAGCCGGTCCGGGCGCTGGCGGCCTTGACGGACTGTCCCTTGCGCAGCAGCTTGCAGGCCAGGGCGATGCGCAAACGGGTCAGGTACTCGATCAGCCAGATGGACCGGGTGACCTAGCAGAACGCCGCCATGGTCGAGGAAGCCGCCGGCGCCTCCCAGTCGCTGCAGGAGCGCGCCACCGGACTGGCCGACCTGGTTGCCGTGTTCCGCCTGGGCGGCGGCGGGCAAGCCCGGCCCCAGCAACCCCTGCAGCTTTGCGCAGTCCCAAGGACCCGCACGGCTGCGTGAACCCCGGCAGTCCCGAAGACTCCAAATGCTGTCGCCACAGTACAGCACGGAGTCTTCATGCACAGCACCATCGACGCGGCATCGGTCGCGGCTTTCCACGACAGGCAGTTACGCAATCCTGACTGGCCCATCTTCGACGACGCCCAATCCGGCGCCTGGACCTGGATCGCCGCCAACCACCGCTACAACGGCCTGCTGTGGCGCGAGGAAGACCGCGCCCGCCGGTTCGACGTGCCGCCCACCGGGATCGCCGCCAGCAAGCGCCTGATCGACCGCTACAACCAGAAGCGCAACGACGCGGTCGAGGCCCTCGACGAACGCCTGCTGCGCGAGTTCGAACGCATCAGCCGCCGTCCCGGCGCACGCCTGTCGAGCGAAACCGCGGGCGCGATGATCGACCGCCTGTCGATTTTGGCACTGAAGATCCACCACATGCGCGTCCAGGCCCAGCGCCACGAAGCCGGGCCCGATCACATGCACGCCTGCGCCTGCAAGCTGGAGCGCCTGGTGGCCCAGCGCGAAGACCTGATGTCCTGCCTCGACAGCCTGCTGGCCGAGGCGCGGGCGGGACTGGCTTTCTTCAAGGTCTACCGCCAGTTCAAGATGTACAACGATCCCAGCCCGGCGGAGCAAGGTCACCAGTAAGGCCACATTCCCAGGCTGCGCTGGCGGCTGGGCCCGGTGCCGGAGAGCAGGGCGCGCGCATGCTGCAGCACGACGGCGGCACGCTGGGCGTCCGGGTCCCAGATGCAGCGGTGGCTGTGGCGGTCGAGCGGGGCCCAGCGCGCGATGTCGGCCTTGCTGAACACCACGACGCTCTTGAGCCTGAGGCCGGCGGCAATGTGGGACACGCCGGTGTCGTTGCACAGCAGAAGCCGTGCCTTGCGCATCAGCACGGCCATGGCGCCGATCGAGATCGGGGCGGCGGCATTCAGCGGCTTGTGATGCATGTGGGATGCCACTTCGGCCGTCAGGTCGGCTTCGGCGGCCGATCCGGTCAGCACCGGCTGCAGGCCGAATTCCGCCGCCAGGCGGTCGCCGACTTCAGCGAACTGCCGCGGCGGCCAGCATTTGTCGCGCCGGCGCGCGCCGGGGTGGATGCAGAAATAGGCGCCGTCCTTCAGCTTCTTCGCCAGGCCGCTGGCATCGAGTTCTTCCTCGTCCTGCTGCGACAGCGGGAATTCCAGGTGCAGCCCGGCCGCCTCGGCGCCGAGTTGCTCCATGAGGCGCAGCAGGCGCTCCGGCTCGGCTCCCGTCTGCGGATAGGGCAGCAGGACGGTACGGTCGCGAACCACCGCCTCGCCGCGGGAATAGCCGGCCAGCGCCTTGGCGCCGAAGCCGCTGACGATCTCGTTGCTGACGTCGCCGCTGCCGTGCAGCTGGATCGCCAGCCCGAACTCGCGCGCGGACAGGCTGTTGTAGAAGCGCGCCAGGCCGTCTCGCTGCACCGGCTGTTCGGGCAGCAGCGGATGGCCGGGAAAGGGGATGAACTCGTCGACGTAGCCGGTGAAGCGGTCGGCGAACTGCTGCGCCCAGGGCAGGCCAACCAGGGCGATGTGGGCGCGCGGCACGGCCGATCGCAGCGCCCGCAGGGCCGGCACGGCGCACAGCATGTCGCCCAGCTGGAGCGCGCGGAACACGACGACGGAAGGCGGGGCGAGGCGGTGCAGGAATGGACGGCGGATCATCGTTTCCTCCTTCGGCTTGGAGCATGATGAGCCGGGAATAGTTCTGCACCGCCGATCGAGGGACATCAGGGCACGGTCATCGAAGCCGTGCGTGTCGCGGTATGATCGGGTTATCTCGTTACCGGATACCACCATGCTCCAGACGCCCGCCTCGTTCACGCCCCTGATGGCGCCCCCGCAGGACCCGCAGCAAGCGGATGACGCGCTGTCCTTCATCTTTCATGCCGGCCGCCTGCTGGTGCGCGAAGCCGACCTGGCCCTGCCCGACCGCGCCGCCGTCGCCGGCCTCGCTCTCGACCCGCAAGCCCTGCAGCCGGTCGGCCTGCTGGACGGCCGCTATTGCCAGGCCGGCTGGGTCGAGGACGAAGCGCGCGCGCCCCAGGGCTATGGCTGGCGCGGCCTGCGTTCGCTGTTCGCGGAGTTCGACGAGACCCTGCTGGGGGTGGCCGCAAGGGCGGCCCAGGTGGCCGAATGGGCGCGCACCCACCGCTTCTGCGGCGCCTGCGGCAGCGGCACCTTCCGCATGGCGGGGGAACGTTGTTTCAAGTGCACGAACTGCGGCCACATGGCCTATCCGCGCATCTCGCCGGCGATGATGGTGCTGATCCGCAAAGGGGATTCCTTCCTGCTGGCCCTGCACACGCAGTCGCCCTCGAAGCGCTTCGTGCCGCTCGCCGGCTTTTTGGAGGCCGGCGAATCGATCGAGGAAGCGGTGCACCGCGAAGTGTTCGAGGAAGTCGGCCTGCGCGTGCACAACCTGCGCTATTTCGGCAGCCAGTCCTGGCCCTTCCCGCATTCGCTGATGATCGCGTTTACCGCGGATTACCTGGACGGCGAGATCCGTACCGATCCCAACGAGATCATGGAGGCACGCTGGTTCGGTCCCGACGACGAGTGGCCGGAGCGCGTGCCGCATGTGTCGGTGTCGAGCGTGCTGGTAGACGCGCACCGACCTTCCGGGCGCTGATAGCCAGGCGCTCTTAGTGCCTGGAAGGGCGCTGAGTTAATTCAAGGCAGCGGCACTGGCGCCGCCGCCACTTTCCCCTCGATCCGCACCGCCAGCGGCACCTCTTCCGGCTTGGCGCCGGTCGCGCGCATGCGCACCACCCGCTGCATCAGGTCGAACCAGAACGGGGCGCCGAACAGGGCGGTGGTGGCGGTGATCATCCAGCCTGCCGCCTGCAGTGCGAAGTCGGCGTTCGGCACCGGCGGGAATGCCGTCCAGCCGATGGGAAGGGCCATCAGGGCGTCGATCACGGCCGGGTCGAGCGCGCCGGGGGCGTCCTTCAGGTGGGCGGCCAGGGCCGGCTGCTGCCACAGGGTGCGGAACAGGTGGATGCTGTCGATGTTGAACAGGATCGCCAGCAGCAGCGACAGCAGCAGCGAGATCAGCAGCTGCTTGCGCTTGTAGGCGCCGGACATGCGCGCCATCGCATTGTCGAACCAGCCGGCCAGCATGTCCTGGAACTGCTGCAGGTCGCGCGCGCGGCTGACCATGCCCAGCATGGCGGCCCGCAGCTGCGGGTCGGCGATCGTGTCGATGGCGCTGCGCAACTGGAGGAAGTCGCCCGGCACCTTCCACAGGCTGTCGACCAGGGCAATCGCAAAATGCGCGGGTTCGATGTAGGATGGGCGGGAAGCAAGCGTGCGCTCGTCCGTGGCGTTGCCGTCGGTATGCGGATTGACCAGCGGATGGGCATACACGGCGCGCGCCAGGCCGTCGAAGCCCGGGTCGTTGAGCATGCTCTTGATACCCGCCAGCAGGGTGTTGGCGCGCAGGCGGAACAGGGAGGCCAGCGCCTCCTGCAAGGTGGTGACGATCAGGGCCACCGTGCCGTAACAGAAGGTCAGGCCGATGGCGACTTCCAGGACAGTGCTGCCGAGCATGGCTGTTCTCCTAGCAGTGAAAAGGACGTCGACCACGCTAGCGCATCGATGCCGCGGCCGCGTCCATTTCGCTCAAAGAAATAGCCCGCAGTCTGTAGATTGACTGCATTTTCTATATACTCTCGGCAGTCTTCAATTTTAGGGTTAACCATGTCTGACAAAGAAGTCTTCACCGAAAACGACTGGCGCCGCCTGCTGGCCAGCCTCGGCGAAGATCCCAACCGTCCCGGCCTGCACGAGACCCCGGCGCGCGTCGCCAAGGCCTGGAAGCACTGGACTTCCGGCTACGAGCAGGACCCGGTCGAGATCCTCAAGGCCTTCGAAGATGGCGCCGAGGAATACAACGAGCTGATCGTGGTGCGCGGCATCCCGGTCTACAGCCATTGCGAACACCACCTGGCTCCGTTCTTCGGCAAGGCCACCGTCGGCTATCTGCCAAATGGAAAAATCGTCGGCCTGTCGAAGCTGACCCGCCTGGTCGACGTGTTCGCCAAGCGCCTGCAGGTGCAGGAGCGCCTGACGGTCCAGATCGCCAATACGCTGATGGAAGTGCTGGAACCGAAGGCCGTCGGCGTGGTCATCAAGTGCCGCCACATGTGCATGGAAAGCCGCGGCATCCGCACGCCGGGCGAGGAAACCATCACCTCGGCCATGCTGGGCGAACTGCAGCCGAACCTGGGTCTGCGTACCGAATTCCTGGCGCTGGCCCGCGACTGATCTTCCCGGGCGGCCACGCGCCGCCCATCCCTTCCACCGGTCCGATGCGCCATGCCGCGCAGGGCCGCGTTCGCCGTGAATCGCCGTGTAAAAACCGCAGCACTGTGCGGAATCCCCTGCTACACTGTATTGACGGAAGCCCGCCATTCGACCGCAAGGCCGGATGCACCGGGTTTTCATGTGCTAGTCGGGAACCGTTCCGTATCACGCGTCTCCAATTGACTCCTTGTCTGAGGCGAACGACATGAACAGGCCTACATTTCCTAGCGACCTAACGCGCGAGCAGTTCGAGACCGTCCGTGAAATGCTGGAAGCGGCGCGCCGAAAGACCAGACCGCGCAAGCACGACCTGTACGATGTCTTCTGCGCCGTCCTGTATTTCCTGCATACCGGCAGCGCCTGGCGCAGCATGCCGCCCGAGTTCCCGCCCTGGCGTACCGTGCACGAATACTTCACGCAATGGACCATGCTACGCGACGGCGACCGCACCCTCCTCGAAAGCGCTCTCGAACGCCTCGGCCGCAGCACCGAGATTGCACGCTTGCGCCAGCTGACCGGGCAACGCTGAAGAACGCGGCGCAGGAAGCGCAAGCGCGTCAGCGAACTTGGTTAAATTTGCGTAATGGTGTGCAGCTTCCCACTGCCGAGCTGATACAGTCGCGTTTTGTCATCTGCGCGTCATGTAGTCATGCTCGAGAACATCAATCTGCTGTGGTTTTCCATGATCAACTCCAACGCCGGCCTGCATGGCTGGCGCCTGGAACTGGCCCTGTTCTGCGCCGAATGGCTGATCCTGCTGGTGCCGATCGGCCTGGTCGGCCTGTGGATGCGCGGGGCGGACGTGCAGCGCGAGGCAGCGGTGAAGGCGCTGGCCGCGACCGGCTGCGCTTTGGGCATCAATGCCGTGATCGGCCTGCTGTGGTATCACGCGCGGCCCTTCGTTGCCGGCGTCGGCCACAACTTCCTGCACCATGCGCCGGACAGCTCCTTCCCGAGCGACCACGGGACCATCATGTTCACCGTCTCCCTGGTGCTGGCCGCGAGCAGCGTGCCGGCGGCGAAGCGCTTCGGCCGCTCGCTGCTGCCGCTGGCCTTCGTGGTGGCGTGGGCGCGCATCTTCCTTGGCGTGCACTGGCCGCTGGACATGCTGGGTGCGCTGGCGGTGGCGCTGGGCATGACCCTGCTGTTCCAGACGCGCCTGGCGGACAGCGTCTGCGCGGTGCTCACCGCTTCGCTGGGCTCGCTGTACCGCCGCCTGCTGGCGGGGCCGATCGCGCGCGGCTGGCTGCGGCCGTGAAGGATGTCCAGAACAGGTTATTGAGCGCTGGCGGCCGCGCCTTCCGCGCGTTCGAACACCAGCTTTTTCCTGCCGTCGAAGTGGAATACGCCGATCGGCTGGGCCTGCACATTGTCGGAGGGCGGCGGCAGCTGGCTGCAGTTCCGGGTGTCGACCTGCCACATCTCGTCGCCCGAGCGCAGCAGGTAGCTGTCTTCACCGGTCGAGAACAGTTCGACGTTGAGGTCGGCCATCGGGGTCTTGCCGAGGTCGAACTGGCGCTGGCAGTCCGGCAGCCGCGACGCGATCAGGCGCAGTGCTGCCTGCTTGCTCCAGAAATAATCCTGCGTAACGACCACGATCAGGGCGTGGTCGCTGCTGTCGATGGCATAGCTGGCCGTTTCGTTGACGCAGCCGGCCAGCAGCAAGGGTGTCGCCAGGATCAGGAGGGAGCGTTTGGTCATGTCTGGAGTATAAAACAAAAATTTCCTAAGTGATTGATTCCTTGGCGGAATAACATCATGCGCGCTCCTCGCTTTCCGGATTTCGGCCATCATGGACCGATGTCAATCAGCTAAAGAAGCGGGTGGAACCATGCCTCAAGACGAACACCGGGAAATCGGACAGGGTGCGCATGCGCTGTCCCCCGCGCCCTATGCGCCGCCGCAGCCGCTGAGCTTGCGCATCAACGGCGCCGAACACCAGCTCAGCATCGAACCGCGCGTCACCCTGCTCGACGCCCTGCGCGAAGTCCTGCACCTGACCGGCACCAAGAAGGGCTGCGACCGCGGCCAGTGCGGCGCCTGCACCGTGCTGGTGGACGGCCAGCGCATCAACTCCTGCCTGACCCTGGCCGTGATGCACGACGGCCGCGAGATCGTCACGGTCGAAGGGCTGGGCACGGCCGGACAGCCGCACCCGATGCAGCAGGCCTTCATGGACTGCGACGGCTTCCAGTGCGGCTACTGCACGCCGGGCCAGGTGTGTTCGGCGGTGGCCCTGCTCGACGAGGTCAAGCAGCGCCAGGCCAGCGCGGTCACGGAGGGCGAGCAGCTCGAACCGTCCCTCTTCACCGAGGATGAGATCCGCGAGCGCATGAGCGGCAACCTGTGCCGCTGCGGCGCCTATCCGAACATCGTCAAGGCGATCCACAGCGTCGTGCTGCGCCAGGCCTGAAGGGAAACTCTGCATGCAATCGATCTTCTACGAACGCGCGCGTGACGTGAACCACGCGATCGAGCTGGCGCGCGAGCCCGGCGCGAAATTCATCGGCGGCGGCACCAACCTGCTGGACCTGTACAAGAGCGGCATCGAGAAGCCGGTGCGCCTGGTGGACGTCAGCCGCCTTGCGCTGTCCGCCATCGAGGAGCTGCCGAACGGCGGACTGCGCATCGGCGCGATGGCGAGCAACACGGCGGTCGGCACCGACCCGCTGGTGCGCCGGCGCTACCGGGTGCTGTCCGAAGCCCTGCTGAACGGCGCCACGACCCAGCTGCGCAATATGGCGACGGTGGGCGGCAACCTGCTGCAGCGCACCCGCTGCTATTACTTCACCGACCCCGCCTTCGCCCACTGCAACAAGCGCGATCCGGGCTCGGGCTGCGACGCCATCGACGGCCATAACCGCATCCACGCCATCCTCGGCACCAGCCCGCAATGCATCGCGACCCACCCGTCGGACATGGCGGTGGCGCTGGCCGCACTGGATGCCGTGGTCCACCTGCACGGACCGGACGGCGAGCGCCAGGTGCCGCTGGTCGACTTCCACCGCCTGCCGGAAGACCGGCCGGAGGTCGATACCGTCGTCAAGCCGGGAGAGCTGGTCACGGCGGTGGAGCTGCCGCCAATGCCGTTCGCGCGCAACTCGCATTACCTGAAGGTGCGCGACCGCGCCAGCTATGCCTTCGCGCTGGTGTCGGTGGCGGTGGCCGTCGACCTCGACGGCGGCAAACTCCGCGACCTGCGCATCGCGCTGGGCGGCGTGGCCCACAAGCCGTGGCAGGTACCGGATGCGGAAGCCATCCTGCGCGGCCAGGCGCCGACCGCCGAACTGCTGGCGCGCGCCGGCGAGGCGGCGGTCGCCGGCGCCCAGGCCTATGCGCACAACGGCTTCAAGATCGAACTGGCGCGGCGCGCGGTCGTGCGGGCGCTGCAGACGGTGATTCGCAAAGCAGGAGCGGAGAAAGGAACTGCGGTATGAACGGAATCGGCGCACCCATCAACCGTACCGACGCCTGGGCCAAGGTCAGCGGCGCAGCCCGTTACACGGCCGAACACCAGGTCGAGGGACTCACCTACGCCGTGCTGGTGACCAGCACCATCGCCAGCGGCCGGGTAGTCCGCATCGACGACAGCGCGGCCCGCGACGTGCCCGGCCTGCTGCTGGTGATGACCCCGCAGAACGCCATGCGCCTGCCGAAGGAAACGAAGGACGGCAAGCTGCAGCCGCCGATCGGCCGCCGCCTGACCCTGCTGCAGGAAGACGAGGTCTATTACAACAACCAGCCGATCGCGGTGGTCGTGGCCGACACCTACGAGCATGCGCGCGAAGCCGCGGCCCGTCTGCACATCGAATACGAGAAGAAGGAGGCGGTGCTCGACTTCGAACAGGCGAAAAAGAAGCTGCATCCGCCGGAGAAGGTGCTGACCGAGGAAACGGACACCAGGCGCGGCGACCTGGCCGACGGGTGGCTCGCCTCCAGCGTGCGCCTGGACCAAACCTATACGACGCCGATCGAGCACCACAATCCGCTCGAGACCCACGCCACCATTGCGGAATGGGACGGCGACAAACTGACCATCCACGAATCGACCCAGTACATGAAGGGCGTGCAGCGCATCCTTGCCGCCATCTTCTGCATCCCGCCCGACAACGTGACGGCGATCTGCCCCTACACGGGCGGCGGATTCGGCTCGAAAGGATCGGTGTGGTCGCACGCGCCCCTGACGGCGATGGCGGCGAAGATGCTGGGCCGTCCGGTCAAGCTGTCGCTGGACCGGAACAATATGTTCGGCCCGGTCGGCCAGCGCCCCAATACCGAGCAGCGCTTCCGGCTGGGCGCGAACGAGGACGGCAGCCTGCTGGCCTCCGGCCACGACACCATCGCCTATACCTCGATGATCGAGGACTGGATCGAACCCTGCGGCATCGTCACGCGCATGATGTACGAGAGCCCGCACCAGCAGACCACGCACCGGCTGGCCTGCATGAACCTGGGCACGCCGACCTTCATGCGCGCGCCGGGCGAAGCCACCGGCACCTTTGCGCTCGAATGCGCGATGGACGAGCTGGCGTATGAGTTGAAGATGGACCCGCTGGCGCTGCGCCTGAAGAATTACACGGAAAAGGACCCGGGCAAGAACCTGCCGTGGTCCAGTAAATCGCTGCGCCAGTGCTACGAGATCGGCGCCGAGCGCTTCGGCTGGAAGGACCGCAAGCCGCAGCCGCGCTCCATGAAGCGCGGGGACAAGCTGGTCGGCTGGGGCATGGCCACCGCGACCTATCCGACCAACCGCTCGGCGGGCGAGTGCTCGGCCAGCCTGCAGCCGGACGGCACGGCGCTGTTCCGCTCCGCCACCCAGGACCTCGGCACCGGCACCTATACCGTGATGACCCAGGTGGCGGCCGACGCCATCGGCCTGAAGGTGGAGCAGGTGCGCTTCGAACTCGGCAACTCGCGGATGCCGGAAGCGCCGGTCTCGGGCGGCTCGACCACGGTGGCCAGCGTGGCGCCCGCGGTGCAGGCCGCGGGACACGCGCTGCGCCTGAAGCTGGCGGGCATCGCGCTGGCCGACCAGGCCTCGCCGCTGTTCGGCGCCACCTCCGACCGCATCGGCGTCGAGGACGGCGAACTGTATCTGCTGGACGAGCCGTCGCGCCGCGAAGCCATGGCAAGCATCGTCGCGCGCCACGGCCAGCCGGTCGAGGTCACGGCGAAGGCGGAACCCGGCGACGAAAAGAAGAAGTATTCGATGCACGCCTTCGGCGCGGTATTCGTCGAGGTGACGGTGGACGAGGCGCTGGGCGAGATCCGCGTGCCGCGCGTGGTCGGCGTCTACGGGGTCGGCAAGCTGATGAACGAGAAGACCGGCTACAGCCAGCTGATGGGCGGCATCGTCTGGGGCATCGGCCTGGCGATGTTCGAGGAAACCCTCATCGACGGCCGTGCCGGACGCGCGGTGAACGGCAACCTGGCCGAGTACCACGTGCCGACCAATGCCGACATCCAGGGCATCGACGTGCAGATCGTCGACGAGGACGACCCGCATGTGAACCCGCTGGGGGCGAAGGGGATTGGCGAGATCGGCATCACCGGCGTGGGGGCCGCGATTGCGAATGCGGTGTACCACGCTACGGGGAAGCGGGTGCGGGATTTGCCGGTTACGCTGGATAAGCTCCTCTAACAGTTGTCAGTGGTGCCCGCCACCTGCCTGGTGCGCAGCGGTCTTCTGCTCGCCTTCGCCATGCTCCCCATGCTTGCCATGGGTATTCTCCCAACCACCCCCTAAAGCCAGGAACAGCTGCACCTGATCCGCCGCCAGCTGCGCATCCGACGCCGCCAGCAGGTATTCGGCGCTGGCCAGGGTGCGGTCGGCGTCCAGGGCGGCCAGGAAGTCGGTGCGGCCGTACTGGTAGAGCTTGGCCGTCTGCTGCGAGGCCAGCGCGCTCTGGTCGCGCGCGGAGCGCAGCATGGCGTTGCGGTCGAGTTCACGGGCATACACCGTCAGCGCCGATTCCGTCTCGCGCAGGGCGTTCAGCACCACCGAGTCGAAGCGGCCCAGCGCGGCCGCGGTGCCGGCATTGGCCTGGGCGATGTGCGAGTGCGCCGAACTGGTCGACGGCAGGCTCCACGAGATCAGCGGGCCGAGCGCGAACTTCCAGGTGTTCGCGTTGCCGAAGTCCTTCATGAAGCCGACGCCGCCGATCGAGGCGCCCAGGGTGATGTTCGGGTACAGCTCCGCGGTGGCGACGCCGATGCGGGCGGTGGCGCCTGCCAGCTGGCGTTCGGCCTGGCGCACGTCCGGACGGCGGCGCAGCAGGGCGGCGCCGTCGCCGACGGGAATCGCGGCGGTGACGCGCGGCGGTGTGGTGCACTGCGCCACCTCGGCCGGGAAGGCGCTCGGCACTTCGCCGGTCAGCACGGCCAGGCGGTACAGCGCGGTGCGCTGGCGCGCCATCAGCGGCGGCAGGTTGGCGCGCAGCTGGTCGAACTGGGCGGTGGCGCGGCTGGTGTCGATCGCGATGCCGCGGCCGCGCTGCACGCGCTCGGTGGTCAGCTTGACGAACTTCTCCTGCAGGTCGACCGACTGCTGTGCCACCTTCAGCTGGTAGCCGGCCGAGCAGGCTTCCACATAGGCGCGCGTGGTGTCGGCGGCGACCATCACGTGGGCCAGGTCGTCGGCGGCCTGGGCGGCGTCCTGGTCGGCTTCCACGGCTTCGATGGCGCGGCGGATACGACCGAACATGTCGAGCTGGTAGGAGACCTTGATGTCGCCATTGTAGATGCCGGTGCGCGGCAGCGTTTCGGGGATGCCGATCGATTCGCCGGAGAGGCGGCCATACATCGGCTCCACGCTGGCCTCGACTTCCGGCCGCTTCTTCTCTTCGACCTCTTCCAGCACCGCGTGCGCGCGCTGCAGGTTGGCGGCGGCCACGCGCAGGTCGGCGTTGGCGCTGAAGGCCTTGGCGATCAGTTTGTCGAGTACCGGGTCCTGGTACAGGTGCCACCAGTCGCTAGGGAGCGGCTCGGACTTGAAGGATTTTTCGGCGGCGCCCATGAAGGGCGCGTTGGCGGCGTCGCGCTTGACCACGGCGTTCTTGGGCACGTGGTAGTCGGGGCCGACCGTGGTACAGGCGGCGACCGCCGCCGCCAGCACCGACAGGGTCAGTACTCTTTTAGCAGTGGAGCGGTATCGGTTCATGATCATTCCTTAATGCGTTGCCTTCGCGGCAGGCGTTGCGGCGGGAGCGGCCGCCGGAGCCGGCGCGGGCTGGGCCACAGCCGGCAGCACTTTCACGGTCGCGGTCTGGCCCGCCACCAGGCGCACATTGGCCGGCACCGGATCGAGGGCGACGCGCACCGGGATGCGCTGGGCCAGGCGCACCCAGTTGAAGGTCGGGTTCACGTTCGGCAGCATGTTGGCGCCGGTGGAGCGGTCGCGGTCGGCGATGCCTTCGGCGAAGCTCTCGACGTGGCCGGGGATCGGCTGGCGCGTGCCCATCAGGGTCACCTCGACCTTGTCGCCGATCTGGATGCCGGGCAGCTTGGTTTCTTCGAAATAGCCTTCGACATAGAAGGTGTTGCGGTCGACCAGGGCCATCACCGGGTGGGACGCGGTGGCGTAGGCGCCTTCGCGCAGGTCGAGGTTGGTGACGATGCCGTCCACCGCCGACACCACGTGCGAGCGCTGCAGGTTCAGCTTGGCGGTATCGCGGTTGACCTCGGCCTGGGCCAGGGCGGCGCGCGCCTGGTCGGTGCGGGTCTGGCCCTGCTCGCGGGTCTCCTCCGAGACCAGGTCGTCGAGCTGGGTATTACGCTTGTTCTCGCGCTGGGCCTGGGACAGCGTTGCCTGGGCCGCGATCACCTGGGCCTCGGCCTGGCGCAGCGCCAGCTCGAAGCGTGCGCGGTCGATCTCGAACAGCGGTTCGCCGGCGGCCACGCGCTGGTTGTCGTGCACGTAGACCTTGGTCACCTGGCCGGTCACGTCCGGCGCCACCTGCACCACATAGGCCTTCACGCGGCCGTCGCGGGTCCAGGGCTCGACCTCGTAATGGCGCCACAGCTGCCAGCCCGCGTAGGCAGCGCCCGCGGCCACCAGCAAAGTGATACCCACCCGGCCCACCGCCGGAAGAAAATTTTTCGAAGCCATGTCAGGACCAGTTACGTGTGAAATACGTCAGTGCGCCAAGCACGATGACGAACAGGGAAAAATCGAACAGTGCCGGGTGCCATACCAGGCGATAGAAGCCGGTACGGGCCAGGACCAGGTTGAGAAGGCGCGACACCACCAACGCCGCCAGCGTGAGCAGCAGGAGCGGAGGAAGGAAGAGGCCATAGATGCTGACTTCGCCGATCATCGGATCTCCATTGTCAGATTGCAGTCATAAGGGCAGGCTGGTACGGCGCCGCCTGCGGGAACAGGTCGCGCCGGATGCCGGTGAGCGCCGCCAGCGCCTCGCGCTGGGCGGCATCCTGGGCGCCTTCGCAGATGGCGCGCAGCGAGTTGTCGAGGGCGTCGAGCAGCCGCGCTTCGCCATCCCTGTCGACGGCCGGCAGGCGCGCGAAATGCTGCGACAGCTGCGTCATCAGGGGGCGCAGGGCGGCGTCGCCGCGGCCGAGCTGGGGACGGGCTTGCTGCAGCAGGGTCATGTTCAGGCCGATGCGCAGGTCGCGTAGCGCGTCGCGCGCCTGCAGGTCCTGGTGGCCGCCGGCCGAGGCCAGGCGCGGGGTCAGCAGGCCGATGCGGTCGACCATGCGCGCCGAGAATTCCGGCAGCGTGGTCTTTTCGCCGGCGCCCAGGCGCGCCAGCTCGCTCCAGCCGGCCTTCAGCAGGCGGCGCGCGGTCCAGGCGGCGCCCACGGTGCGCACCACCCGGGTCGTCACCGCGGCCACGGTCAGGCCCAGCACCTGTGACAGCATCATGTTCATGAAGGACATCATGTCGGCGTTATGGGTATCGACCATGGCCAGGGTGCCGCAAATGCCGAACAGGAAGGGCATGGCGCGTCCGAAGGTGGCGGGACGGGCCAGCAGCACGCCCAGCACCAGGAACATCGGCGCGCACACCAGCATCAGCGCTTCGAAGCCGTGGACCGCCGGCAGCAGCACCAGCAGGTACAGGGCCGATACCGGGATCGAATAGATGGTCCAGTGCAGGAAGCTCTTGATGAAGGGGACCGGATCGTCCTGGGTCGAGAAGAAGCAGCACAGCACGGCGCACATCATCGGCGCGGTGGCGCCGCCCGGCCAGCCGGTCAGGATCCAGAATGCGCAGCAGATCAGCACCGCGAAAGTGGCGGCGAAGGCCGACAGCGCGGCCATGCCGTAGTCCAGGTGCAGGGCGCTGGGCGGCACGTTCGGCAGGTCGCGCACCTCGGCCGGCAGGCGGCCGGCGACGCCGGCGTCGATGTGCTGGCGCAGGGCGCGCGTCTCGAGGCAGATGTCGACCAGGCGGCGCAGGCGGGCGGCGAGATTCAGCTCGATCATGCCGACCCAGCCGAGGTCGCGGTGGACCGGCGGCGTGAGTTCGTCGATGCGGTCGTGCAGCAGCTTGCCCTGCCTGGCGATCACGGTCTCTTTCGGATTGTCGGTGAGCGCGACCACGTCCTTCAGCAGCGCGCTCCAGTGCTCCGACACCCTGGTGGCGCCCATGTTGCGCAGCGCGGTCAGGCGGTCTTCGATGCCGGAGACGACCGGCACGAACTGCGCCAGGCGTTCCTGCAGCGCGTTCACCGCCCGTCCGGTCCAGCGCAGGTGCGAGGTGTCGAAGGGCAGGTGGGTGCTCATCAGGCGCAGCTCGGTGATGTCGCCGGCCAGCTTGCGGCGGTCGCCGGCGGAACGGACATCGCCGGCCGGATTCAGGGCGTCGCGGATCCAGTGCTGGGCATCGCGCACCGCATGGTCCAGGCGCGCCAGCAGCACCGGGCCGAAGGGCGCCGGCAGCACCAGGCTGTGGATCAGGGTCGCGCAGGTCACGCCCAGCGTGATTTCTTCCACGCGCGCCAGCGCGATGTCGAAGATGGCGCCCGGGTCGTTCACGGCCGGGAAGGCGATCAGGCCGGCGGTGTAACCGGCCAGCATCAGCAGGTAGGAGCGCGGGGTGCGGTCCAGCAGCGAGACGAACAGGCAGCCGCCGATCCACAACGCCAGCACCAGCGACAGCAGTTCGGGCGAGTTGACCAGGCGCGGCACCACGAAGGTGACCATGGTGCCGCCCAGGATGGTGCCGCCCGCGCGGTACAGGCCCTTGGAACGGGTCGGTCCGGTAAACGGGGCGGCACAGATGTAGGCGGTCATCATCGCCCAGAAAGGTCGTGGCAGTCCGATGCGCATCGAGATGTACACCGCAAGCATCGCTGCCACGAATGATTTGACGGAGAACAGCGCCTCCGACCAGGTGAACAGCTTCATGCGCTCTTGCGTTCGGCAGCTTGGGGCAGGGTCAGATTGGTGATGGCGTCGGGCAGCCCGGCCAGCACGCGCAGGCAGGCTTCGACGTCGGCCGGTGCGAAGGCATCGAACAGCTTGCGGCGGAACGGGATCAGGGCCTGGTCCATCAGCTCGGCGGTTTTGTAGCCTTCGGTGGTCAGGCGCAGGATCTTGGCGCGGCGGTCGTTCGGATCGTCGTGGCGCTCCAGCAGGCCGGATTCGATCAGGTGGTCGACCACGCGCACCAGCGACGAGGCTTCCAGGCTCAGGGTCTCGGCCAGCACGCCGGGGCGCACGCCGTTCTCGCCGAAGCGGCTGATGACCAGCACCGGCAGGCCGGTCGCTTGCGACAGGCCGTAGTCGGCCGCGACCTTGTCGGCGGCGGCCCGGTAGACGCGCGAGGAAAGGGTGAGGGCGGCGGTGAGACTGCTCAGGGTCTGGTCCGATAGGCGCATTTATTTATTCATGTAAATACTATTTGAATGCGAAAGTTTAGCATGCGAAGTAGTTGCTTTCAATGAGGGGAAACCACATTTTTGTGCGTTGCAATAAATTCTTACAAATCGGCTATCCGGCGCAGGTCGGATGGGGTGAAGAATTCGACATCGCAGCCGGCCGTCCGCAGCGCCTCGATGGCGGCATAGCCCCAGTGCACGGCGCCGAAGGCCACCCCGGCCTTGCGCGAAGCCTCGGCGTCGGTGCCCTGGTCGCCGATGCAGATCGCCTCGCCGCCGGCGACGCCGCAGCGCTTCAGCACCGCGCGGATGCGGCTGGCCTTGCCGAAGATCGGCATCCCGCATTCGAACTGCCTGACCAGGGCGGACAATTCCGGCCCCAGCACGGTGCGCACGTTGTGCTCGGAGTTCGACGACACCACGGTGATCAGCACGCCGCGCTCGGCCAGGTGCCGCAGCGCCTCGGCGACGCCGTCGAACAGCGCGATCGAGCCGGCGCTCTCCTTCATCATCGCCATGAAGGTCCGGGAGGCCGCCGGCAGCTTCCAGGCCGGCATGCCGACGTGCTCCATCATCTGCCGCGTGTCGTAGTGGCGCAGGTGGGCGGACTTCGCGATATCGATGCGGCGGAAACCATGACGGTCAGCAATCGTGTTGAAAACACTGAGGAAGAAGGGGAAGGAATCGGCCAGGGTGCCGTCGAAATCGAAGATGGCGAGTCGGTAAGTCATGGGTACCGCAGCATGGGATAATTGCCGACTAGACTATACATGATCCCGAGCCTGCCTTGACCACCGTCCTCGTCCTGAAGCTGTGCCTTGTTCCCTCCCTGATCTACCTGGTCACGCTGGCTGGACGGCGCTGGGGACCGAACGCGGCCGGATGGTTGTCGGCACTGCCCATCGTGGCCGGCCCCATCCTGTTGACCATGGCGATCGAGCAGGGTTCCGGCTTCGTGGCAACGGCCGCCGCGCATACCCTGATTGCGGTGATCGCGGTGCTGGTGTTCTGCCTGGCCTACGCCTGGGCTTCCGGCCGCTTCGGCGTTCCCGGCTCGCTGCTGGCGGCGCTGACGGCCTATGCGGCCGCGGTGGCGGGCCTGCAGCTGATCGAACTGCCGCTGCTGCCGGGCTTCGCCCTGGTCGTCTGCGTGCTGGCGCTGGCGCCGCGGCTGTTCCCGCGCATGCCTGGCGCCGGCGCGCGCAGCCCGGTGCAGCCGAACGACCTGCCGCTGCGGATGCTGGCCGGCGCCCTCCTGACCCTGACGGTCACCTATGCCGCCGCCGGCATCGGGCCGCGCCTGAGCGGCTTCTTTGCAATGTTCCCCGTGATGGGCACGATCCTGGTCGGCTTCTCGCATGCCGCATCGGGGCGCGAGTATGCGGTGAATATCCTGCTCGGCATGGTGCGCGGGTATTACGCGTTCGCGACTTTCTGCGTGGTGCTGTCGCTGCTGTTGCGCGGGCAGTCGATCGGGCTGGCGTTTTGCGTGGCGGCCGGGGCGGCGCTGATGGTGCAGGTGGTCAGCAGGCGCGGCTTGGCGGTGTCGATGACGCGGGGGTGATGCCTGGACTGGACGTCAGCAGCGGAGTTCCCGGAAACGCTGCCGCATCAAGAACAGGCGTACCTGTACCTCGCGTATCACGTTCTGTGCGGCGCGCTTTTCTTCGTTTTCCGTGGTGGCGAGATCCTGATCCAGGCGGCGGCATTCCTGTTGTGCTGCTCCAGACAATTTGAGCCGCCGTCCCTGGACTGCAAGCTGTTTGGCGTCCAGGCCGGTAAGCGGACGTATGGCCTCCGCAAAAATTTCATGATTGAGTTCGCGCTGGACGTCCGAGCCGACTCGCTTTTCCCCAGACAGTTTGTTGACTCCCCGAGTCGGCTCGACCTCCAGTTTTTCGGCGCCCAGGCAGGGGGAATCCGAGTAGCTGAGCTTGCCTTGTTCATTGCATTTGTACAGCGTCCGCGAGGGCGCATGGAGAGTCTGCGCCAACGTACTAGATGTCGTGCTCAGCGCATATGTCCCGACAAGGATTGCAGCGACAAATCGCGGTATCCATCGAATGGAGAACCTGTGCTCATTCGTCTTCATTAAAGGCTTTCTGGTATGTGTCCGCTCAGAACTATATTCCAAGAGAAGCCTCCGAAAATCCTCACATTCCCACTCCATTGAAAGCGATTTGATCGCGAATAATCGCAGCTAAATAATGCGTATTGACGGAAGTTACTGAATGTAACGAGTGGCCGTATTTAGCCTTGGTGGGCTATCATTCGCGCCCGCTCGGCAATATCGGCAGCACCTCGCCCGATCAAGGTCGGGCAAGGAATTGCTGAGGATATTGCCGATGAAGTTAGGAATGGGAGCAAGTGGGCCGCAGCGGACGGTCCAGAAACAGTTTGGCCTGATTAATCTGCTGAAGGCCGGCGCCGCGCAGCTGATCGTCCTGCACCACCTGGCGTTTTATGGCCCCATGGCCGATCAGGCGCGGCCGCTGATGCCGGCGCTGATCGACTGGCTCGACGAATACGGCCGCATCGCCGTACAGGTATTCCTCGTCGTCGGCGGCTTCCTGGCCGCGAAATCGCTCTCTCCGCAAGCCCATCCCGGCATCGAACATCCTTTCGCCACGATCTGGCGCCGCTATATCAGGCTGGCACTGCCCTTCATGGCGGCGATGCTGCTGGCGATCGGCGCCTCCGCATTGGCCAGCCAATGGATGACCCACGATTCGATCTCGGCGCCGCCGACATTGTCGCAGCTGAGCGCGCATTTCCTGCTGCTGCATGACGTGCTGGGTTATGAGGCTTTGTCGGCCGGCGCCTGGTATGTGGCGATCGATTTTCAGTTGTATGCGCTGGCGACCCTGCTGCTGTGGAGTGCCGGCCGCGTTTCAGGTCGGAAGCGCCAGTCCTGGCTGATGCCGGCCATGGTCGCGATTGGCGTCTGCATCTCCCTGCTGTATTTCAACCGCGATGCCGATTGGGATGTGTGGGCGCCGTATTTCTTCGGCAGCTATGGGCTCGGCATGCTGGCATGGTGGGCGAGCGATCCGGCACGCCGCCCCGGCGAAACCGCCTTGCTGTTGATGGTCATGGTGGTGCCGACACTGCTGGCATTGAATCTCGAATTCCGCAGCCGGATTGCGGTGGCGCTGGTGGTGGCGTGCGTGCTGTTCCTGTTCGGCCGCATCAGGCTCGCGGATTATCGCGGCCATGGATGGGCCTTCGTGAATCGCATGGCGGCGATCTCGTTTTCGGTCTTCCTCGTCCACTTTCCGGTATGCCTGGTGGTGAATGCGGCGTTTACCCGTTTCGTGTCGGATCAGCCGCAGGAGCAGGCACTCGGGATGCTAGTGGCGTGGATGGCCAGCCTGGCAGCCGGGGCGGCCTTTTACCGCTGGGTGGAAAAGCCCTTGGGCCGGGTGCTGACGAGTTTCCTGCAGCCTGCGACGCCTCGGCCATCCCTGTCGATCCAGGCAGGAATGCAGAGCCGGGCCGTTGCCAAGCTGCGGCTTTATCGCTAATCCTGGGATTTATTCCAGGCGGACAGCAATATCGAAGATCCAGGTGCGGCGGATTTCGATCACGTCGTACTGGCGCGCCAGGGACGGCGGAAACGCGCCATACGGAGCCTGGCTGGCGATGATCTTTCGCACCGCGTCGTCGATGGCGGGAACGCCGCTCGACGTCACGAAGGTCACCTTTTCCACGGTCCCGTCGGACCGCACGGCGATCGTCACCGTAGGCCGGTTGTGAGGCTGCTTGACGACCTCGCGGATCATTTCGAAGCTCATGTTCTTTTCGATCTTCTGGCCGATCGCCTCGGCGTAAAGGACGAGATCGCGATTCGCATCAGCGCGGCCGAACAGCCAGCCGCGGCGCAGGTTGCTCGCCGAGGGAAGCGTAGAGCGGGCGGTCGCATCGCGTTGGGCCGCTTCCTGCACCAACTGCCTTCCGATCGCCTTGAGGCGCTCCTCGCGTTCGGCTTCCTGCGCGGCCTTGTCGCGTAGCGCCTGTTCCCGCCGTGCGGCGTCGGCGCGTTCCTGTTCCAGTTTTTCTGCCGCCAGGCGCGCCTTTTCGGCCTGACCGGCCTGTTCTTGGCGCAATGTCTCCTGGCGTTGTGCTTCCAGCTGTGCCTGTTTCAGCTGTTCCTGCCGAGCGGCTTCCTGCCGAGCGGCTTCCTGCCGGGCGGCCTCCTGGCGAGCAGCTTCCTGGCGGGCGCGTTCCTGGCGCTGCAGCTCCAGTTGCGCCTGCTTTGCCTGCTCTTGCCGGATGGCTTCCTTGCGCGCCGCTTCCTGCCGAATGAGCTCGGCTTTTTCCTGTTCTTGGCGGGCAGCCGCCTCCCGCGCTTTTTCTTCCTGCTTTGCCTGTTCCTGACGCAAAGTTTCGCGCCGCAAAGTCTCCTGCCGCGCAAGTTCCTGGCGTTCGGCATCCAGTCGGGCGGCCTCGTCCTTTGCGGCCCGCTCGGCGCGGGCGGCCTCTGCGCGGAGCAGCTCCTGGCGGCTTGCCTCGCGTTGTGCGGCGGCCATCAATTCGGTTTGCCTCAGGTTTTCAGCAAGCTGCTTCTCCTGTTCGAGTCCGGCCTGATCGAGTGCCGCGCGTTCCTGGATCGCCTGTTCAACCGGCGGCTGCGCGACATCGCGGGCGATGCTTTCGGTTGGCGCTTCGTCGATGTGTGCCGGGGACTGTTTCGGCACAGTGGCCGTCGACAGCTTTGCGAGGGCTTGCTTGTTCACCGTCATGACGGGTTCGACCGCGGATGCAGGCGCCGACGCTGCAGCCGGCTTGGGATTCGGCACGGGCGCCGCAATCGGCGACGTCGCCACGGACGACACCGTGCTGCCCACCGTGGAGACGTTCTCCGGGGCGAGCACGGGGTTGGCTTCCTGGGCCGGCGACTCCGGCCGCGGTGGAAAGACGCTGTTGCGGGCATGTGCGGGCGCCGGCAATGGCGCGAGCATGACCTGCAAATCGTCGGCACCCAGCCGTCTTTCTTTCCATGGCAGCTTGAAACCGGGCAGGCCGAAGGTCTGGCCACCGAAGGTAATGCTGAGCAATAGCGCGTGAAGCAGCACGGCGATCAGTATCGCAGTGCTCATGCGTCGTTGATCGCTCTGCATTAGGAGGCCACGGAAGTGCATGGTGCTGGCTGTCGAAAACATGAGCACAGACTATCACAGCGGTATTCTCTATTAATAGAAAAACAAAGAAAGCGTGGTTTCTTTGCCAGTCCGGCGGCACATGGCGAAGCTGCGGCTTGATCGATACGTTCCCGCGACGCCTTTTGTCGCTGCCTTGATGAGAATACTTGTTAGCTTGGACTTTTATTCAATAAATCATGCGCATTGTTCTGATGATCGGCGTCATCCTTTTCTTTTTCTTCCTGCTTTGCGGCGTCTATGCCAGCCTGTCCTCGGTCGCGCGTGGCGCCGGCCGTATCCGTTCCCGCCTGGTAGCGAAACCGGAGCCGGTTGTCGCCGATGCAGCCGGGGGCGATCCGGATGACATCGACAAGCTGAAAAGCCTGTTCGCGCTGTACCAGCAGGGCGCCTTGACGAAAGAAGAATTCGACCAGCTCAAGCGTCATTTACTCGCGACGCTTCCGCAGCGAGCATGCGGAAGCTGACTAAATTCAACACTACGCCTGGCGTCCCGTACTTCAATGAGGGTTTCGGTCCGCTTACGGAGTGTCCACAGTGAAACGATGCCTTCTTGGTTTGGCCCTGCTGTTTGCGGGCATGCCGGCCCTCTGCCAGGATTATCTGCCGCGCGACGTGCAGCGCTACGTCGATCGCCGCGAAAGCTGCGACCGGTTGCGCGGGGAGCGGGAGCGCGTGAATGAGGTGAGCCGCGAGTTGCGCAGCTTGTGCGGAGGGATGGACAGGGAGCTGGTCCAGCTGAAGAAGAATTATGCGGGTAATTCGACGATCATGCAGATCCTGAATCAGTTCGAAGGACCTGTCGAAGTGGCTGAAGTGCCGGTCCGGCGCAAATAAAAAAGCCAGCCTCGAAAGGCTGGCTGTTTGCCGATCAGCGATCAGTCGGGATGTAGGGGGACCCAATTAATGGCACGCAGCCACCATCTTCCCATAGTAGCACTTAGTATTTCGATCAGGATAAATTGGCAAACATGTGCTCATAATCTGGCCCATGCTGAATCTAAACGAATTATCTTGTTTTTGGCGAAAAACATAACTTTTTCCAATTATAGGTCGGTATTGGCGAAAGGGCCAGTAACATGATATCTAGAATTCAATTACTTTTGGCGTAGTTAAATTAATTATTTGTTACAACAGGTTTCCATGCTCGAAAGCAAAGTTTACGGATGTGTTGATGGGCTGGCAAGCTTAGGTAGTTGGATGATCGAGAGGGCCAAGTAAACCCTATTGTCGTCCCTAAAACAGATGTGGGAGCGAGCAACTGACTTGTTTCTGTATGACAATGGAAAAATGTTCGACATCAACGCCCTGGTCACGGGATTTAGTCAGGTCTCTGGCGATGTTTTCCTTAATGCCTTTGGCCAGATTGTCGGGGCCGGGACGATCAACGGTCAGGTGCACGCCTTCCTGCTGACGTATGAAGCCGACGCAAACAACGTTCCCGAACCGGCGTCAATCGCGTTGCTGTGCATTGGCCTGCTCGGTGTTGCCGCCGTCCGGCGCAAGCGTAGCCAATAGCCGTGGCTGATGGCCGCCTGACAAGTGCGCGCGGCGGTGACGAGACATAGTCGGCTCTCGCCGCTGCGCAGCACCAAATGTTTTTTAATTGCTCGTTCGGCTATTCGCTGTAATCGACGTTTAGGGTGTGAATAGGTAGGCGCACATGCAACGACTCCCCCTTTACCCGTTCCCTTGTTTCTTCGTCGGTAATCCATTCGGGAAGTGGCATGAGTTCGAGATGAGTCGGGATTTGCCGGACTTCGAGCTGACCTTCTTCCAGCCCTTTGATGAATCGCTCCCTCATCGCTTTTGGGACGTAGAAATTTAGCAAGGTTTTGCCGCCGCAATTCCGAACGTAGATTTCGATCTGTTCACCCATTTTCTCTTTAAATTCCGCGTCATTTAGAAGCATCTGGTCAGCCAAAGGAAAGTACAAGAGTTCGTCATCTTGTCCGTCAAGTTCGTCAATCAAACGGAATTTAACCTTGCATTTCCTAAACTCAATGGGCAATATTTATAAAATATAAGATTTACTTTCAGCAGAAAAGTCCTCGAGCTTTACACCTGCGTAATGTTGCAACATGCCACTTCCCCCCTTCCTTTTATTTAATGTCCCGCACGGCAACCAGCCAACGCTTTTCATCTTTTCTCTACCTGTACAGCGTACGAGCGACACGTTTATGATACGGAATAATGCCGGTCGGTGTCAGACATAGATTCTACCCAACAAATATTCGCTTCCGGTCAATGTCGACGCATTTGACAATCGCGATGCATGCCAAAATTAAATATCTTTAAAATGAAGGATTTGGCGAATTGGTATATCTCTTGCTTCTTCGGTACTATACCAATATCAGGCCAAAGGGGATTTATTTACAAAAATTGTGTGCGGTTGTTCGCTATCGACTGCGCAATCAAAGCAAGAAAAGCACTTAGAAACACTGTCATATTTCTTGTATCTAGCGATTAGAGGGTGCCCGCATTCCCTAATCTAATGGAGGAAATAATGATTAATCGCAAGAAAGCAAAAAATCCGGCGTTCCCTATTGTCGCGTTCTCGCTGCTTACAGCACTTGGTTCCGCTTCTAACGAAGTGGCAGCAGAACCCATCTATAACGGTGGACCCGTTCTAGGGGGAATGACAACCGTTAACCTTATCTATTATGGCTGGGGAAGTCAGGTCGCAACTGCACAGCCAATTTTTAATAATTTCATTAGCGGGATAAGTGGTACTCACTGGTGGGGGATCACTCGCTTTTATAGTGATAGGACGAACAGTCCACTTGGAGTTCAGCTAGGCCAATCAATTGCCCTAGATGCATCTACTTATGGTACTTCACTCAACCAATCTACGATCGGTGCCATAGCCAGAAATAGTCCGCAGGCACAGGGGAATAATCTTAACTTGGTTCTAACGGGGCCATCGATCTCTGTTGAAAACTTTGGAGTAACGAATTGTGGATGGCATACTTATTCTGGGTCGTTTGTTTATGGATTCGTTGGCAATGCGAAAAATACTCCTACCTGCATTGATAATCTAGTGCAATTCCGAGGCGATCCGTTCGTCGGTGGGATGCTATCTGTCATTGCACATGAACTCACGGAAGCGATTAGTGATCCATACCTTTCAGCATGGAAGGAGCCTGGCCCGCAAACTGCGACAAGCGGCAGAGAAAATGCCGACATGTGTGCCTGGAAGTATTCAGGAATACAACACGATTCATTTGGGGCATTTAATCAGACCTTTGGGGGGCAAAATTACCTTATTCAAGATAACTGGCTTTTAGGTCAGGGGGTAATGCCGTCGTTTTGTTCTTTCACTGAATTGCCAAAAACCACCTTTTGCCGCCCTGGCTTCCAGTGTAAGCCGGACTTTGGCGAAACTTACGATAGTCCATTAGCCCAGAGATTTCAATCGGACATTGAGGAGCCAGAACCAAAACAAGGAACGGTGCCAGAGCCATCTATGCTTGCCTTGTTGGGAGTGGGTTTAATGTGTCTTCGTTTTGCACATCGGCGTGATCGTCGACGTGACTAAGTGTCCAGTCTTGTTTGATCATAAACGCGTTTGACGAATAATTCAGGTCGCTTCTGCTGCCACTCCTTAAGTGTCGAGTCCCGTTTGATCGTAAACGCGTTTAACGAATAATTCTGGCCGTTTCTATTGCCACTCCTTGAGCGCGAGAATGGGCTTTTTACAGCCGATGGCACGTTGCGGAATGTGGTGGTTGTACAGCTTCAAATAGTTCTGCGAGGTGGCGTGCAGGTCGCCAGGCGATGTTCGGCAGGCAGGGCTGCGCAAGCGACGTCGAAAGCATGCTTGCCGCTGGGCTTCTTGTCTTTGGTAGCGAAACGGTCGGTAAATTGCGAGCCGTTGTCGGTGAGGATCTTATTGATCTTGATGGGCGAAGCCAGCTTGAGTCGACGCAGGAAATCGACGCTGCTTGCCTCGGTCATGTCGCCGTAGATGTGCATGAAAACCCAGCGCGTTGCACGGTCGATAGCGACGAACAGATAGCGGCGCGAGGTCTCATCAGGCATCTGTGGAAGGTACTTGATGTCGATGTGAATGAAGCCCGGTTCGTAGTCCTTGAAAGTCTTTTTCGGCGTGATCTTCTCTCCCTCGGCCGTCGCAATCAAGTCCGTCAGGCGCGACATGCCTTCACGCTTGAGCAGGCGCGCAGCCTTTGCACGAAACAAAGGCCAGCTACGGCGACGAACATGATCGCACGATACTAAACAAGTAACATTCAGTTGCCTGCGTTGGCTGCTCACTATCCTTGGGACCATTAGCTTGAACTTCGGCAGGCTCTGCTTAACATTAGAACGCTACCAAGTATTGCGTTTCATCTAGACCTAGAAGCACATGCGTGGCACGTGGTCATGAAACCTGTTTGGCCGTATTTGAGACGTCTGAATTGGATATGGTATTGCCTCAATGTCGAAGCCGACCTGGTACGGCCGATTCGCCACGGTCGAGCACGGCTTTTCCCATGGCCAGCACCATGCGTCCGCCACGCGGCAGGAACGCGCAGGCCTGCCTTAACGGAACATGACAAGTGCCTTTGGAAAATAGAAAGGCCCACGCAGATGCATGGGCCTCTTGGTGTTCAGGCTTTTGACAGCTTATGCTTCTCAAACTGCCAAGTTTTGGGTCGGCCTACACGGGATCAAACGTCGATATTCCCCGCCTGCAGCGCATTCGACTCAATGAAGTTACGACGCGGCTCGACCTCATCGCCCATCAGGGTGGTAAAGATCTGGTCCGCAGCAATCGCATCCTCGATCTGCACCTTCAGCAGGCGGCGTACGGTCGGATCCATGGTGGTTTCCCACAGCTGCTCGGGATTCATCTCGCCCAGACCTTTATAGCGCTGCTTGGACACGCCACGCTCGGCTTCTTCGCGCAGCCATTCCATGGCCTGCTGGAAGTCGCGCACGGCGAATTCCTTCATCTTCTCGCCTTCGCCGCGGCGGATGATGGCGCCGTCGCCCATCAGGCCCTGGAAGGTGGCGGCCGAGCTGGCCAGGGTGGCGTAGTCGGCGCCGGCCACGAAGTCGGCGTCGATCGAGGTCACCTGCACGTTGCCGTGGTGGATGCGCTCGATGCGCAGTGCGTGCTTGTCCGACAGTTCGTCGGAGCGCACGCCCACCTTCACGCTCGGGTCCTTGACCGCGTCGGCGAGGGCCTGGGCCGACTTCTCGGCGGCTTCCTGGCTCGACAGGTCGAGGGTCACGCCGGTCATGATGGCGGACAGCGCGGCGCGGTCGATCACGCGCGTCAGGCGCATCATGATGGCGTTGGCCTTGTTGTACTTCTCGACCAGGTCGCCCAGGGCGCCGTCGGTGATCGGTTCGGCGCCGTCTTTCGGCAGCAGGGCGGCGCTGTTCAGGGCCACGCGCATCATGTAGCTCGCTTCCTCGACGTCGTCCTTCAGGTAGCGCTCGTCGCGGCCGGCCTTCACCTTGTACAGCGGCGGCTGGGCGATGTAGATGTGGCCGCGTTCGACCAGCTGCGGCATCTGGCGGTAGAACAGCGTCAGCAGCAGGGTGCGGATGTGGGCGCCGTCGACGTCCGCGTCGGTCATGATGATGATGCGGTGGTAGCGCAGCTTGTCGACGTTGAACTCGTCCGGGCCGATCGAGGTGCCGAGGGTCGCGATCAGGGTCGTGATCTGCTCCGACGACAGCATCTTCTCGAAGCGAGCCTTTTCCACGTTCAGCACCTTGCCGCGCAGCGGCAGGATGGCCTGGAATTTACGGTCGCGGCCCTGCTTGGCCGAACCGCCTGCGGAGTCACCCTCGACGATGTACAGCTCGGCCAGCGCCGGGTCGCGTTCCTGGCAGTCGGCCAGCTTCGAGGACAGGCCCAGCCCGTCCATCACGCCCTTGCGGCGGGTCAGGTCGCGGGCTTTACGCGCCGCTTCACGCGCGCGCGCTGCTTCGACGATCTTGCCGCAGATGATCTTGGCGTCGTTCGGCTTTTCGTTCAGGAAGTCGGTGAGCGTCTTCGCCACGATCTCTTCGACCGGGCCGCGCACTTCCGACGACACGAGTTTATCTTTCGTCTGCGACGAGAACTTCGGCTCCGGCACTTTCACGGACAGCACGCAGGTCAGGCCCTCGCGCATGTCGTCGCCCGAGATCTCGACCTTCGCCTTCTTGGCGAATTCGTTCTCGTCGATGTACTTGTTGATCACGCGGGTCATCGCCGCGCGCAGGCCGGTCAGGTGGGTACCACCGTCGCGCTGCGGGATGTTGTTGGTGAAGCACAGCACCTGCTCGTTGTAGGAGTCGTTCCACTGCATCGACACGTCCACCGAGATGTTGGTGCCCTGGTCCGACAGGCGGTCGCCGGTGGCCTGGAACACGGTCGGGTGCAGGACGGCCTTGGCCTTGTTGATGTACTCCACGAAGCCGCGGGTGCCGCCTTCGAAGGCGAACACTTCTTCCTTGCCGGTGCGCTGGTCGCTCAGCTTGATGTTGACGCCGTTGTTCAGGAAGGACAGTTCGCGGATACGCTTCGACAGGATCTCGTAGTGGTACTCGACGGTCGTGAAGATTTCCTCGTCGGCCCAGAAATGCACTTCGGTGCCGCGCTTGTCGGTGTCGCCGAGGATCTTCATCGGCGAGACTTCGACGCCGTCGACGACTTCGATGATGCGGTCCATCGGCACGCCGCGCGAGAATTCCAGCTGGTGCACCTTGCCGTTCTGGCGCACGGTCACGCGCAGCAGTTTCGACAGTGCGTTCACGCAGGAGACGCCGACGCCGTGCAGGCCGCCCGACACCTTGTACGCGTTCTGGTTGAACTTGCCGCCGGCGTGCAGTTCGGTCAGGGCGATCTCGGTGGCCGAGCGCTTCGGCTCGTGCTTGTCGTCCATCTTGATGCCGGTCGGGATGCCGCGGCCGTTGTCGGTGATCGAGATCGAGTTGTCGGAGTGGATCGTGACGTGGATCTCGGAGCAGAAGCCGGCCAGGGCTTCGTCGATCGAGTTGTCCAGCACCTCGAACACCAGGTGGTGCAGGCCGGTGCCGTCCGACGTGTCGCCGATGTACATGCCCGGACGCTTACGCACGGCCTCCAGGCCTTCGAGGATCTGAATCGACGAGGCGCCGTACTCTTCCGCCTTGGCAGGAGAGGTTTCCAAAACTTCTTGAGTGTTCTCGGACATGACTGCTTTCTCAAATAACGGTGAATCGGACGGCGCGTTCGTGGCGTGCCGTCTAACTCGTCTGTTGGTGTGGGGGAAAAGCGTGCGGCGCCGGTGTTGACCAGCTCAGCATGAATTCCCGCTTTCGCGGGAACGACGGCTGGGAGGCCGGCCGGCCCTTTTACCGTCGTCCCCTCCAATAGGACGAATATATGGGCGCTTTGCCCTAATTAAATACGCATCGGCATGACGACGTACTTGAAGTCGCCATTTTCAGGAATCGAAATCAAAGCCGACGAGTTCGAATCGCCCAGCGAGATGTTTACCTGGTCGCACTTCAGGTTGTTCAGCACGTCCAGCAGGTAGGTCACGTTGAAACCGATGTCGATCGAATCGCCGCCGTAATCGATTTCCAGTTCTTCCACCGCCTCTTCCTGGTCGGCGTTGGTCGAGCTGATCTTCATCGAGCCCGGGGCGATCAGGCAACGCACGCCCTTGAACTTGTCGCTGGTCATGATCGCGGCGCGCTGCAGCGAACGCAGCAATTCGTCGCGGCCGATCGTGAAGTCGTTCTTGTAACCTTTCGGGATCACGCGGGTGTAGTCAGGGAACTTGCCCTCGACCAGCTTCGACACCAGTTCGATGTCGGCGAAGGTCAGTTTCACCTGCGAGGCGGCGATGTCCAGGCGGACGGTCTCGTCGCTTTCTTCCAGCAGGCGCTGCAGTTCGATGATGGTCTTGCGCGGAATGATGACTTCCTGGCGCTCGAAGGACTGCTCGGCTTCCACCTGGGCGAAGGCGAGGCGGTGGCCGTCGGTCGCGACCGCGATCACGTTGTTACCGTCCAGCACCAGCAGCAGGCCGTTCAGGTAGTAGCGGATGTCCTGCTGGGCCATCGCGAAGTGCACCATGTTAAACAGGTGCTTCAGCGTCTTTTGCGGCAGGGTGACGGAGGCGTTGTAGCTGTCGGCCACCGAGACGGTCGGGAATTCCTCGGCCGCCAGGGTCTGCAGGGCGAAGCGCGACTTGCCGCTCTGCACGGTCAGGCGCTTGTTCAGCAGGGTCATCGTCACGTCGCCCGATTCCGGCAGGGCGCGCAGGATGTCGAGCAGCTTGCGGGCCGCGACGGTGGTGCCGGTTTCTTCAGGGCCCGAGCCGATATTGGCCAGGGTCGTGATCTGCACCTCGGTGTCGGTCGACAGGAAAGAAACGCTCTCGCCATTCTTGCGGATGAGGATATTGGCCAGAATCGGCATGGTGTGCCGACGCTCGACAATACCACTCACGATCTGCAGTGGCCGGAGAAGCGTGTCTCGGGTGGTTTTGACCAGTTGCATAAATATCCCTCAGTTTTTTATAAGGTGAAAATGTTGTCTGTGCAATATTTTGCCAGAAATCACTAAGCGAACCTCAGCCTTTCAGCGTCTGCTCCAAAACGTGCAGTTCGTGGTTGCATTCGGCGTTCTTCTGGCGGTCCTGGGCGATCTTGCGCACCGCGTGCAGCACCGTCGTATGGTCGCGGCCGCCGAACAGCTCGCCGATCTCCGGCAAGCTCTTCTGAGTCAGCTCTTTCGCCAGGTACATCGCGATCTGGCGCGGACGGGCGATGTTGGCCGGACGGCGCTTCGAATACATGTCCGCGACCTTAATGTTGAAGAAGTCGGCCACGGTCTTCTGGATGTTCTCCACCGAAATCTGGCGGTTCTGCACCGACAGCAGATCCTTCAGGGCTTCCTTCACCACGTCGATGGTGATTTCCTTGCCGTGGAAACGCGAGTAGGCCAGGATCTTGCGCAGCGCGCCTTCCAGCTCGCGCACGTTGGAGCGCAGGTGCTTGGCCACGAAGAAGGCGACGTCGTCGTTCAGTACCACGCCTTCCGATTCCGCCTTCTTCATCAGGATCGCCACCCGCATCTCGAGTTCCGGCGGTTCGATCGCGACCGTCAGGCCGGAGTCGAAGCGCGAGATCAGGCGGTCGTCCATGCCGGTGATCTCTTTCGGATAGGTATCCGAGGTGATGATGATCTGCTTCTTGGCGGCGATCAGCGCTTCGAAGGCATAGAAAAACTCTTCCTGCGTGCGGCTCTTGCCGCCGAAGAACTGGATATCGTCGATCAGCAGCATGTCCAGCGAGTGGTAGTAATGCTTGAAGTCGTCGAAGCCCTTGCGCTGGTAGGCGGTGACGACGTCGCGCACGTACTGCTCGGCGTGGATGTAGCGGATGCGCGCACCCGGCTGGTCCGCCATGACCTGGTTGCCGATCGCGTGGATCAGGTGGGTCTTACCGAGGCCGACGCCGCCGTAGAAGAACAGCGGGTTGTAGGAGACGCCCGGATTGTTCGCGACCTGGATCGCGGCGGCGCGCGCCAGCTGGTTGGCCTTACCGGTCACGAAGTTCTCGAAGGTGAGTTCCGGATTGACGCGGCTCTGCTCGCGGCGCGGGTTGTTGGCGATGACGTTGTCCGGCGTAATCACCGGGGTGGCCGGCACGGTGTTGTCGGCGGCGGCATTGATGCCGATCGCGCCCGCAGCCATCTCTGCGGTCGAGCTGGTCGGCTGGCGATTGCTCACCGCGTCTGGTTTCTTCGGCAGGTTCCGCGGGTCGAGCACGAACTGCACGTCGACCGGCCGCTCCCAGAACTCGGAGGCGAGGGCGGTGATGCGATTGGCGAACTGCGATTTTACCCAGTCGAGCTTGAAGCGGTTGGGCGCCGCAATGCGCAGCTTGCCGTCCTCATAGTCGAGGGCGACGAGTGGTTTGATCCACGCGGTATATTGCTGCGGCGTCAGCTCGAGTTCCAACTGCGTAGAACAGGCTTGCCAAAAGTTTTCCATACATCGACTTAGTTAAGCGTAACACTCTATTTTAACTGTCTTCTCGGAAGTTATCCACAGGCGCGGCAGGTTTTTTCCACCGAATCTCAACAGCGTGATGCACAAGCGCAACCGTTTTTCCTGCACCCGCGGCGGCGCTGCAATGCAACAGCTTCCTTGACAGCTCGACTGAAAATGCTGTCTAATTCAGGGTTCCCCGCCCACACGCATTGCCGACTCAGGCACTCAGCACATGGGCGAACAAGCTTTGCTGAGGCGTGACGCTGGCTTAACAACTGCGAAATGTCATCGGCGTATTGCCGGCTCAAGAGACGCCGGCTCCGATTTTTTGCATTCTTTTTGCTTTAAGCGAGACCACCATGAAACGTACTTACCAACCTTCCGTCGTTCGTCGCAAGCGTACGCACGGCTTCCGCGCACGTATGGCTACCCGTGGTGGCCGTCTGGTCCTGAACGCACGCCGCGCCAAGGGCCGCAAGCGTCTGGCTGTCTAAGCCAACTGACGCCCCTGTCGACCGCGCATCAGTAATAATGACAGGCGAAGGTTCGCACGACTTCGCGCGCGTTCGGCGTATCGTAAAAACGGATGAGTTTTCATCCGTTTTTCGTTTGCGCCCTGCACAAAAAACCGCGCATTTCGTGCTCTATACCCGACCGAACGACCTGCCGCACGCGCGGCTGGGCGTCGTCGCGGCCAAGCGTTTCGCTCCGCGCGCGGTCACGCGCAACACCATCAAGCGCATCACGCGCGAACTGTTCCGCACCACGCCGCTCCCCGGCATCGACTGCATCGTGCGTCTCGCGCGGCCGGTCAATGCCAAGGACGGCCCGGCCACGACCGCGGCCCTGAAGACGCAGTTGCGCGCCGAGCTGGCGCGCCTGTTCGCCTCGCAGGCCCCACGGCCGCGCAAGCCGGCGCCTGCGCCGGGCAGCTCGGGACAGCAGCCATCATGAACTGGCTGCTCGTCCGGCTGTTGCGCGGTTACCAGTTACTGGTGTCTCCGATGTTCGGGCCGAGCTGCCGTTTCTATCCGACCTGTTCCAATTACGCGATCGAAGCGGTGCGCACGCATGGCGCCGCCCGCGGCGGCTGGCTGGCCTTGCGCCGCGTCTGCCGCTGCCATCCCTGGAACGCGGGCGGTGTCGACCCGGTGCCACCCCCACCAACCGCTTGCGGTTGCAACCATTCCTGAATAAGACCCCATGGAAATCAATAAACGTACCATCCTGTGGATCGTGTTCGCCGTCTCGCTGGTCGTCCTCTGGAACGACTGGATGGTGGCCAACGGCAAGCAGTCGATGTTCTCGCCGGCGCCGCCTGCCAAGGTCGCGACCGCGCCCGCGGCCCAGCCGAAAGTAAACGATCTGCCGGCCCAGACCGCTACGCCCGCATCCGTGCCCGAGTCCGGAGCGACGCCGGTTCCAGCCGAAGGCGCCGCCGCACCGGCACCGATCCAGACCAAGATCATCACGATCACGACCGACGTCTACAAGGCCGACATCGACACCGCCGGTGGCGTGATCCGCCGTCTGGAGCTGCTGAAGTTCCGCGACAAGGTCGACAACACCAAGAACCAGCTGCTGTTCCACGTCGACCAGGCCAAGGGCCGCCTCTACCTGGCGCAGACCGGCCTGACCCCGGCCGCGACCGGCGTCCTGCCGAACCACAACACCCCGTTCGTGGCCAAGCCATTGGTGGACAACGGCAACCAGATCCAGCTGGTGCTGGAAGCGGAGCAGGGTGGCGTGCGTCTGACCAAGACCTTCACCTTCCACCGCGGCGACTACGTGATCGGCGTGCGCCATGACGTGACCAATATCGGCACCGTGCCGGTCTCGCCGTCGCTCTACCTGCAGCTGCAGCACGACGGCAGCAAGCCGGAAGGCGACACCTACTTCAACAGCAGCTACACCGGTCCGACCCTGTACACCTCGCAGGACAAGTACCAGAAGCTGACCTTCGAGAAGATCGCCAAGGGCAACGCCGAGCACGCGACCAAGGCCACCGACGGCTGGATCGCGATCTCGCAGCACTTCTTCGTCTCGGCCTTCATCCCGCCGGAGAAGGTCCAGCGCGACATCTACACGAAGAGCCTGGGTAACAACCTGTTCGCCATCGGCACCGTGATCCCGCTGGGCACCGTGGCGCCGGGCGCGACCGTGTCCGACGAGGCCCGCCTGTACTCGGGTCCGCAGGAAGAGAAAGTGCTGGAGAAGGTCACCCCGGGCCTGGAACTGGTGCGCGACTACGGCTGGGCGACCATCATCGCCAAGCCGATTTTCTGGACCATGGACCAGCTGCACCAGATGATCGGTAACTGGGGCTGGACCATCGTCGCCTTCACCATCCTGATCAAGCTGCTGTTCTTCCCGCTGTCCGCAGCCGGCTACCGCAGCATGGCCAAGATGAAGACCGTGACGCCGAAGATGCAGGCGATCCGCGAGCGTTACAAGAGCGATCCGGTCAAGATGCAGCAGGCCACCATGGAGCTGTACAAGACCGAGAAGATCAACCCGCTGGGCGGCTGCCTGCCGATCCTGATCCAGATGCCGGTGTTCCTGGCCCTGTACTGGACCCTGCAGGCCGCGGTCGAGATGCGCGGCGCGCCGTGGATCCTGTGGATTCACGACCTGACCGCCCCGGACCCGTTCTACGTGCTGCCGATCCTGTACGCGATCTCGATGTTCGTGACGACCCGCCTGAACCCGCAGCCGGCCGATCCGATGCAGGCCAAGATGATGATGTTCATGCCGCTGGCATTCTCGGTCATCTTCATCTTCTTCCCGTCGGGCCTGGTGCTGTACTGGGTGGTGAACAACCTGATCTCGATGGCGCAGCAGTATGTGATCACCAAGAAGTATGCGCCGGCGAAGTAAGTTCTTTTCGCTGCGATGACAAGGAGCCCGTGCTTGCACGGGCTTTTTATTTAGTTGGCCCCAAAATCGTCATTCCCGCGAACGCGGGAATGACGTTGGGGACGTTGGTACAATCTCCCATCATGAAACTCGACACCTCCCCCATAGCCGCCATCGCCACCGCCCCCGGCCGCGGCGGCATCGGCGTCGTGCGCGCTTCCGGCAAGTCGCTGGCGCCGCTGATCGACGCCCTGTTCCCCGGCCTGAAGCTGGCCCCGCGCCACGCCACCTACATCCCGTTCAAGGACGCCGCCGGCACCGTCATCGACGAAGGCCTGGCCCTGTACTTCAAGGGTCCTCATTCCTATACCGGCGAGGACGTGCTGGAACTGCAGGGCCACGGCGGCCCGGTGGTGCTGCGCATGCTGCTGGCGCGGGTGCTGGAAGCCGGCGCGGACTTCGGCCTGCGCCTGGCCGAGCCGGGCGAATTCACGCGCCGCGCCTTCCTGAACGACAAGCTCGACCTGGCCCAGGCCGAGGCCGTGGCCGACCTGATCGACGCCTCCACGGAAGCCGCCGCCAAGTCGGCCTCGCAATCGCTGTCCGGCGCCTTCTCGAAAGTCGTGCACGAACTGGTCGACAAGACCATCAACCTGCGCATGCTGGTCGAGGCCACGCTCGACTTCCCGGAGGAGGAGATCGACTTCCTCGAGAAATCCAATGCGCGCGGCCAGCTGGCCGGCATCATCGACGCGCTGGAACACGTGTTCCGCCAGGCCGCGCAGGGCGCCCTGCTGCGCGAGGGCCTGAACGTGGTGCTGGTCGGCCAGCCGAACGTGGGCAAGTCCTCGCTGCTGAACGCGTTGGCCGGCGCCGACGTCGCCATCGTCACCCCGATCGCCGGCACCACGCGCGACAAGGTCAGCGAGACCATCCAGGTCGAGGGCATCCCGCTGAACATCATCGACACGGCCGGCATCCGCGCGCTGGACGAGGGTATCGACGTGGTCGAGCGCATCGGCATCGAGCGCACCTGGGGAGAAGTCGGCAAGGCCGACGTGATCCTGCACCTGCTGGACGCGAACCTGGGCCCGGCCAAGGCCGACGAGGAGATCGTCGCCGCTTTCCCGGCAGGCGTCCCGGTCGTGCGCATCTGGAACAAGATCGACCTGTCGGGCCACAAGCCATCGGTGGATGTGAGCGCGGACGCGACCCACATCTACCTGTCGGCCCACGAGAAGATCGGCATCGAGCTGCTGCGCGCGGAACTGCTGCGCATCGCCGGCTGGCAGCAGACCGGCGAGTCGCTGTACCTTGCGCGCGAACGTCACCTGATCGCCCTGCGCGCGGCCCGCGAACACCTGGACGTGGCGGCGGCCCACGCGGCGCTGGACGACCAGTCGCTCGACCTGTTTGCCGAGGAGTTGAGGCTGGCGCAGGATCAGCTGTCCAGCATTACCGGGCAGTTCACGCCGGATGATTTGCTGGGGGTGATTTTCAGCCGCTTCTGCATCGGCAAGTAGCGTCGCTGGCGTGCGCCCAAAAACGGTGAATACGCGTAGTGTCGAAGGGCTGGCCGGCATCGACGAGGAGACGTCATGATGGAACCCGAACCCGCGAACACCTTTCGCGGCTTGCCGCTGACCTCCGAGCAGGACAGCGAGATCAAGCATTACATCCACGGCAGGCAGCGTAGCGGCTTGCCATGGGACACGCCGGAATTGCAGGCAATGCTCGCGGACATGCTCAATCCTCCCGAAACCTACGAGGAAGACCGGCGTTCGATTGCCGGCAGCATGGACAAGGAGCGCTCGGCCGCGGTGCTCGATGACGAGACCGATCGCGGCGAAGACCGCTTGCGTCCCGAGTCCTGAGCCGGCATCGGCGGCGCCTCGCCTAGTGCAGGCAGCGCCGCTTGTGGGCGTACATTTCCTGGTCGGCCTGCTGGACATAGTCGAGCAGCGGCGCGTTGCCGTACGGGTCGCAGCGCACGGCGCCGGCACTGATCGACAGGCGGTAGGGCCGCTCCTGCATCAGGTTGAACGCATGCAGGTTTTCCCCCAGCCTGGACAGGATTGCGCGGGGATGCGCTTCGTCGAGCGCGAACGCGACGAACTCGTCGCCTCCCAGGCGGGCCAGCACGTCGGTATCGCGCAAGGACTCGCGCAGCACGGCGGCGGCGTCGCGGATCAGCCGGTCGCCGGTCTCGTGGCCGAGCTGGTCGTTCACCAGCTTCAGGCCATCGATGTCGGCATAGATGACCGCACAGCCGACGTGCTTGCGCCGTGCCAGCCTGAACATGTGCTCCGCCTGGACGAAAAAGCCGCGCCGGTTGTTCAGGCCCGTCAGCACGTCGGTCAGGGCGAGGGCGCGCATCTCGCCTTCGGCTTCGTCGCGCCGCGCCAGTTCGTCGGCATGCGCCTGGGCCGTGCCCGCCATCTGTTCGTACTGGGTCGAGACCAGGTCCTCCAGCATGCTCCGGGACGAGATCCTGCCCAGCGTCGCAACGGACAGCTCGAGGATCGTTTCGAGCAGGCGGCTGCGGCGGCTCCACTCCTCCGGCGCAGCCTCATGCGCCCAGCCGGCGGCCAGCACGGCCATCGCGCGCCGGGTGGGCACCCCGACCAGCATCGTGCGCGGTTCCGGCATGGGGACGGCTTCGCTCTCCAGCCGCGCCACCGCCGCGCGATGCCAATCGTGGTTGCGGCCAACCCTGCTTGGCCTGCCGCCGCAGTCGAAGCCGATGGATTCGTTGACCTCGCCGCGAACCAGCAGCAAGGCCTTGTCGACCTTGGCCAGGTCGGCCATCGCGCGGCCGGCCAACGCCAGTGCGGCCAGGGGTTCGTCCACCTGCATCAGCTCGCGCGACATGGTGAGCAGGGCCTGCAATTGATGGACTTCGGCGTCCGGACCGGCGTTCAGCATCATCGAGCATTCTCCGTTAACGGTGGGGCTGGCCTGGGCGCGGCATCACTGGTCGTCCGGCGCGGACGGCGTGATCGCTTCCGATACCGATTGGCCGGCGCTCTCACGGCGACGCAAATCCGGGTGGTCGAGGACGCGCGCGATGACGCCGTCCGGCACGTGCTTGTGCTGCATGTAGCGCCTGGCGAGTTCGGCATCGCGTATCGCCAGGATGTTCAGTCCGCGCGCCACGGCATTGGCCGTCGATTCGTCGGTACGCCGCTGGCGCTCGTTGATGTGCATCGGTTCTCCGTGACAGGACGGCGGACGCGGGCGCCGCACGTCGGGGATGACGTTCAGCAGCCGCGTCATACGCCGGTGCGGTCCATCATACGCGCCGTACCAGCAGGTCGCCAGCGATTTTCGCCCCGCGTTCGCGCATGCCGCACGGCACGCATTGGACGGGAAGGGCGATCCGGCGCAGCCTTGTCGTGTACCGGATGACCCGGGGGGAGACAGCGAATGGAATCCATGTGGCAGCCAGTCCTGCGGTGGCTGGCCAGCGGCCTGCTGGGGTGGAGCCCCTGGCAGATCGCGGCGTATACCGTGGTCACGACGCACCTGACCATCGTCGCCGTAACCGTTTACCTGCACCGCTGCCAGGCGCACCTCGCGCTCGACCTGCATCCGGCCGCCAGCCATGCGTTCCGCTTCTGGTTGTGGATCGCCACCGGCATGGTCACGCGCGAGTGGGTAGCGGTGCATCGCAAGCACCACGCCTGTTGCGAGCGGGAGGGCGATCCGCACAGTCCGCAACTGTTCGGCATCCGCAAGGTGCTGTTGCAGGGTACCGAGCTTTACCGGGCGCAGGCGCGCGATGCCGCGCTCGTGCGGCGCTACGGCCACGGCACGCCCGACGACTGGCTCGAACGCCACGTGTACGGCGTGCTGCCATGGCAGGGCGTCGGCCTGCTGCTGGTCGCGGATCTCGCCATGTTCGGCATCGCCGGCCTGAGCGTGTGGGGAGTCCAGATGCTGTGGATTCCGGTCACCGCCGCGGGCATCGTGAACGGGATCGGCCACTATCTGGGTTACCGCAGCTTCGACGGCCCGACAGCCGCCGCCAACATCCTCCCCTGGGGCATCGCGATCGGGGGCGAGGAACTGCACAACAATCACCACGCCTTCCCGACCTCCGCCAAGCTGTCGGTGCGCTGGTTCGAGTTCGACATCGGCTGGGCCTACATCCGCGTTCTCGAATGGGCCGGACTCGCGCGCATCAGGAACCTGGCGCCGCGAACGCCGTCGAGGCGATCGCCCGCCGCGACGCTGAGCGCCGCCACCGTGGACGGCATCATCGCCTGCCGCCAGCACATCATGCGCGCCTATGGCCAGATGGCCGTGCGGGTGTTCCGCGACGAACTGCGGCAGGCGCGGATCCGCACCGGCATGCGCGAGCGCCGCCGCGCGGAACGGCTGCTGCGGCGCGATCCCGATTACATGACGCCGGCGCAGCTCGGCGCGCTGGCCGCGCTGGCCGCCCGCCATCGTGCGCTGAAGCCGATGCTGGCCATGCGCGCCGAACTGCGTGAACTCTGGCAGGGGCGGCAGGTCGATGCGCGGGAAGCGCTGGAGCGGCTGGCCGCCTGGTGCGAACGCGCGGAAAATGCGGGCGTGCCGGCGCTGCAGGGTTTCGCGGCGCGCCTTCGTGCCTACGGCTAGCGTCTCGGCCCAGGACTTGTATCCGGCGCCAGGATCGTGGCCGTCCATGCGAGGTCGGATCCGCCGCTGCCGGAAATCCGCACCTTGTCGCGGCTTCGAGTAAGCATGCTTTTCCTTGAGAGGCGCGAAGTCAATCGGTCAGTGTAGTCGACCGCGGGCGCCTGCGGCGCGCGCGCTGCGCGCCCAGGGACCACAGCCGGGCCAGTGCTTGTCCTACGCCGGACCGACGGTCGCACAGCGATAATGGACCGATCCGACAACCTGGGAGTCATCGTGACATCGATTCGTGCAAGGCAAGCGTCGGACGCAGGCAGCGCGGAGTGGCCGTCGTCCTATGGCCGGGTGATCGCCCAGATCGGCTGCCCGGCCTACTGCTGCACGCCTGCCGGCGCGGTCATTCATTGCAACCGTTCCGCGCGGCGCTTGTGGGGCGGCAGGCCCGCTCCGGACGAGGACGGGAAATGGGATGGCTTCGCCGCCCTGTACCGGCTCGACGGTTCCGCCGTCGAGAAAGCGGCGTCGCCGGCCGCGCTCGCTGCCGGCAGCGGCGTCGCGCCGCCGGCGACCGAGTTCGTCGCCGAGTCGAACGATGGCCAGCGGCGCTGCCTCGTGATCCATGCGTGCCCCATCCTGGAAGACGATGGCGCGATCGCGGGGGTGCTGTGTTCGTTCACCGACATCAGCGAGCGGCATCGCCTCGATCTCGAAGTCCAGTTCGCGCGCGACAACCGCGAAGCGTTCCTGCGCGTGCTGGCGCATGAGTTGCGCAACCCCCTGTCGTCGGTCATGGGCGCCGCGGCGCTGCTGCGGCGCCGGCCGGAGGGGCAGGACATCGTCCGCCTGGCGCGCATGATCGAGCGCCAGACGCGGCAGCTCGCGCGCTTCATCGGCGACCTGCTCGACGGTTCGCGCATCGAGCACGCGTGCGACATTGCCGTCGCGATGCGGGGCAGCAGCGTCGGTGGCGTGCTGGAACTGGTGCGCGACGCGGCCGAAGGCGTCCTGCGCGGCCGTCGCCAGACGCTGCGCGTGGATGCGGACGCGAAGGATGCCGCCCTGTGGTGCGACCCCGAGCGCCTGGCGCAGGCACTGGGCAACGCCGTGCTGAACGCCAGCGAATTCTCCGACGACGGCGCCGAGATCTCGCTGGCGGTCGCGATCGATGGCGCGCTTCTGGAGGTACAGGTGGTGGACCGCGGCATCGGCGTCGAGCCGGGCGAGCTGAACGCGATGTTCGAACCGTTCCGCAAATGCGCCGCGCATCCTTCGCGCGTGCCGACTGGAGCCGGGCTTGGCCTCGCGATCGCGCGCAGCGTGTGCCGGGCGCATGGCGGCATGGTGTCCGCCCACAGTGCCGGCCGGGGACAGGGAACGCGCTTGCGCTTCATCCTGCCGGTAGTGGGCCAGGACTGCGCATCGAAAGCTCACCCCTGACTTGCCGGATCGACCAGGTAAGGCTTCATCAGCTCCGCCACCCAGTCCATGAACGCCACCGCCCGCGCCGGCACATGGCGCCGGGTCGGATACACGAACGCCAGCGGCATCGGCGCCGGCCGGTAGTCCGGCAGCACCTCGACCAGCCGGCCGGCGCTGAATTGCTCGCGCAGGCCGGCCTGCGGCACCTGGATGATCCCCAGCCCGGCCACGCAAGCCGCTTCGTAGGAGGCGGTGCCGTTCACCGTCAGCACGCTGCCCATCGGCGCGTAATGCGTGCGCTCGCCGTCGAACCATTCCCAGGCCGGGGCGCTGCCGCCCAGCTGGGCGTCGTAGTGGATCAGGCGGTGCCGGGCGAGGTCGTCGAGCCGCCGCGGCGTGCCGTACTGTTCCAGGTAGGCCGGGCTGGCGCAGTTGACCTGCCGGTAGCTGCCCAGCGGGCGCGCCACCAGGCTGGAATCGAGCAGGGTGCCGGCGCGCAGCACGCAGTCGTAGCCTTCGCGGATCAGGTCGACGCGGCGGTCGGCGGTGCCGAGGTCGATCGTCAATTGCGGATGCCGGGCCATGAATTCTTTCATGCGCGGCAGCACCAGCTTGGTGGCCATCATCACCGACATGTCGACCCGCAGGCGGCCGGTGAGCACATCGGCGCCGCCGCGGAACATGCCGCGCAGCGCCTCGACTTCATCCAGCACTTCGCGGCTGCGCGCATGGAAGGCTTCGCCCTCCTGCGTCATCTGGACCCGGCGCGTGGTCCGCTGCAGCAGGCGCGTGCCCAGCTGCTGCTCGAGCTGGCGCACGGCGGCGGACACCGTCGCATTCGGCAGGCCGAGCTGGCGGGCGGCGCCGCTGAAGCTATCGAGTTCCGCCACCTTCAGGAAGACCTGGATCGTATCGAGTTCGTTCATGAATCCATGATTCTTCGTAAATCCTGTAAAGTCAATTCGGATTTCATGCGTTTATTACAGCAGGGACGAAGAATAAACTGGGCTCATATCAACGCAACGAAGCGAAGGAGCCCGACATGACTACCCAGAACACCTCCCGTATCGCCATCATCACCGGCGGCAGCCGTGGCCTCGGCCGCAGCATGGCCCTGCACCTGGCGCGCGACGGCGCCGACATCATCCTGACCTACCAGCAGAACGAAGCGGCCGCGCAGGATGCCGTGGCGGCGATCGAGGCGCTGGGCCGCAAGGCGGCCGCCTTGAAGCTGGACGTGGCCGACAGCGGCGCCTTCCCGGCTTTCGCCGGCCAGGTCGACGCGGTGCTGGCGGGCTGGGGCCGCGAGCGCTTCGACATCCTCGTCAACAATGCCGGCAGCGGCCTGCACGTGCCGCTGATGGAGCTGACGGAGGCGCAGTTCGACAACATGATCGCGGTCCACCTGAAGTCGGCCGTGTTCCTGACCCAGGCCCTGGCGCCGCGCCTGAACGACGGTGGCCGCATCCTGAACATCTCCAGCGGCTTGACCCGCTTCACCCTGGCCGGCGCCGGCGCGTATGCCGCGGCCAAGGGTGGCGTCGAGGTGCTGACCCGCTACCTGGCGCGCGAGCTGGCCGGACGCGGCATCTCGGTGAACACGCTGGCGCCGGGCGCCATCGCCACCGATTTCGGCGGCGGCCGGGTGCGCGACGATGCGAACATGAATGCCTGGGTGGCTTCGCAGACGGCGCTGGGCCGCGCCGGCCTGGCCGACGATATCGGCGGCGCCGCCGCCAGCCTGCTGGCCGAGGGCAGCGCCTGGATCACCGGCCAGCGCATCGAAGCCTCGGGCGGAATGGGTCTCTAAGCCGGATGTGCTACGCTTCGCCCATCTGAACAGTTCACGGGCGGGGCGGGCATGGAAAAGGGGATCACGCGGCGGCGTTTCGGTTTGACGGTGGCGGCACTGGCGGCAGGCGGGATGCTGGCTTCCTGCGCCGGCTTCACCGGACCGCGCCGCGTCGAGATCCCGCAGGCGAAGCTGCAGGCCGGCCTGGAGCGGCGCTTCCCGCTGCGTAACCGCCTGCTCCAGCTGTTCGACGTCCAGCTCACCCATCCGCGGCTGGACATCCTGCCCGACAGCGACCGCGTGGCGCTGACCCTGGACCTGGCGATATCGCCGCCTTTCCTGCGCCAGTCCTGGGCCGGCACCATGACCCTGTCCGGCCACCTCTACGTGGATGCCGCGCGCAGCGGCGTGTACATGGCCGACGCCCACGTCGACCGCTTCGACATCCAGGACATGGACAGCGCCCGCGCCAACGATCTCGGACGCGCCGCCGATGTGCTCATGAACCAGCTGGTGCGCGACGTCGCCATCTACAGCTTCCGCACGGAAGACCTGCGCTATGCCGGCGTCCAGTTCGTGCCGACCCGCCTCGATACCATTCCCGGCGCGCTGGTCGTGACCGTCGAACCGGCGCGGTGACCTGGAGCGCCCCACGCTCTTACCTCGTCGCAAATCCGAGACGCCGGGCGCGCACGATTGAAAGGCGCCGTGCGGCTGTTGCCAATACTGCTATTATTTCTCGCAGCTAGAAGTCCGGCATCGTTCGCTTCGATGAATCGGGGAGTGCCGTAACTGTTGCGTCATCAAGACTGTCGCCAGCACGCCATTGCGGAGGTAGCGCATTCGGCGCACACTGGAACGGCTTCGGGTGCGCATCAGCATGCAATGGACAAGCCGCGCTTGCGCTTTCTCATGCACACGGTGTTCCACTAAAGTAATCTTTGCGATACTGAATTGCTGCCGGTAAGGGGGTGACCTTGGGAACGATACAGGAAGGTTTTCCGGAGAAGAGCCTGGCCGTCGAGCCGCTCGTCGCCGCATCGATCGACACCGGCGCTGCGCCGGTGCCGGCGCGTCTCAGCCTGCCGCCGAAAGGCTCGTGCTGGTACTGCGAGAAACCCTTGGACAGCGTGCGCCGCTTCTGCGGCAAATCCTGTTCCGACTCCTTCGACGAAGAAGCCGAATTCACGCGCTGAGCCTGGCCAGCGCGCCTTCGAAGTCGAACACCTCGATCGCTGCCGCGACCCGGCGGTAGCGATCCTCTCCTAATTCCCTCGTCAAGCTTGCCGCGGCCTGCTGCACCAGGTCGACCGCGTCGCCGTTGCCGTCTTCGAGCAGGGCGCGCAGCCTCGCCGCCGCGCCGCCGCCGTTCCCTCCCGGCGGCGTATCCTGCCCTGCGGCCGGCCCGGGCGCGGCGTCTTCCAGCGCATCCAGTTCGCGCATCACCTCATCGAGTGCGTGTTCCAGCCGCGCCAGGGGCTGGGCGGGATCGCCGCCCTGGCGCAGCGCCTGCTCCAGTGCCTGCGCTTGCGCCTGCAGGGGCAGCGCTTCGATCATCCCGGCCGCACCCTTGATGGTATGGGCCAGGCGTTGCGCCAGCTGGAGCTTGCCGGCTTCGATGGCGTCGGCGATGACGGCCGCCGTATTCCGGTATTCCTTGCGGAAGCGCGCCAGCACGCGCGCGAACAGGGCGGCGTCGCCCATCAGGCGGGCGACGCCGTTCGCGTGGTCGATGGCGGGAGAGGAGGGATCGGGATCCGGCAGCGTCATGTGCGCCGCTTACTTGGTCGTGAACGACCAGGTCTTGCTGACCGCCGTGCCGCCCAGGGTGCCGCTGAAGCTGACGTCATAGGTGGTGCCGGCAGCCAGCGGCGACACCGGAATGATGGCCGCCACCGAGGACATGGTGGTGTTCGGGTCCTGGCCCTTCACCAGCAGGCGGGTGCTCAGGTTGGCGCCGCCGCGCGGACGCACCGTGAAGCTCTGCACGGCGATGGTCTCGGTCAGGTTCGCATGCACGCTGATCGGGTAGCCGACCCCGTTGAGGTCGGGGACCGGGTCCGGCTCCTCGTAGTGGTTCAGGAAGTTGGGCTGCACCCCGGTCTGGCCGTCGAACGGCCAGGTGACGATGGTATGGCTGGGCAGGCCCGGGCCGTAGCCGCCGGTGGCCCCGAGGTTGGTGGTGAAATAGATATAGTTGTTCGAGGCCGTGGCCGAGCCGCTGCCCATGTCCTTGAACAGGGGTTCGAACATCACGAAGCGGTGGTAGATGGCCGTGACCAGCTCCTCGGCCATGTAGAAGCCGGTGTTGTTGGTGGTGGCGGCGATGATTTCGCCGGTGGCGTAGCTGCGTACCAGCTTGTAGCCGGCGGCCTGCACGCGGTCTTCCACCGTGGCGCCGGTGAAGCCGGCCTTGTTGGATTCCTCGGTGTGGGTCACCGCATTGTTGATGCGCTGGTAGTCCGAGTGGGCCTGGGCCGCCCGGTCCAGCATGTTGTTACGCGCCAGTGCACCGACGCCGGCCTGCGTGCGCCGGTAGTTGATCCAGTTGAAGCCATCGGTCGCCACGTTGTTCGTCAGGATCGGCGCCGAGGCGTCCTGTCCCGAAAACCCGGTCGACATGCCGCCGGACGAGCCGGACGAACCGTTTGCGCCGCCGTTGCCCGAGCCGCCGCCGCCGCAGGCGGCCAGCGCCAGGGCGGTCATGAAAGCGGCGACGATGCTCTTCGCCGAATGCGGTTTGTTCATCATGTAAGACCCCCAACTTCCGGCGATACCGGCAAAAAAGAACTGCCATTCTAGGCTAATTCGCGGATTCATGACGATGCGGCGCGATAAATCCGGTTCGCACGTAAGTCCATGTAAAATAAGCCATTCTTTCCATTTGTCGAGCTGATAATTTGAAGCCTAGCCGCCAGCAACGCCTCGCACGCGCCAAGTTTGCCCTGCCCAGTTTCGTGACCCTGCTGTCGATCGCCTGCGGCTTCGGCAGCATCGTCATCTCGGTCGACAATGCCCCGGTGGGCAACCCGTCCGACTACCGCCTGGCGGCCATCCTGCTGGTGCTGGCCGGCGTCTTCGATGCCCTCGACGGCTTCGTGGCGCGCGCCACCAATACCCAGTCGGACTTCGGCGTGCAGCTCGACTCGATCGCCGACGTGATGAACTTCGGCTGTGCTCCCGGCCTGCTGCTGTACTGCTACGGTTTCGCGCAGATGAGCGCCGACCACCCGACCCTGGTGCGCATGGGCGGCCTGGCCTGCTTCGTGTTCGTCGCCTGCGGCGCGCTGCGCCTGGCGCGCTTCAATGTCATGGTGGGCAGGACCGACCCGCGTTACTTCGTCGGCATGCCGATCACCGCCGGCGCGGCATGCGTGGCCTCGGTGGTGGTAGCCTGGCCGGAGCCGGCGGCCGGCATGGTGCAGGCCTTCCTGGTGATGCTGCTGATGGTGGCGGTGGGCGCGCTGATGGTGTCGACGATCCGCTTCCCCAGTTCCAAGCAGCCGAAATCGAAGGCGATGTTCGTCGCGCTGGGCGTGTGCGTGCTGTTGCTGGCGCTGCTGCAGACGCGCTTTTTCGCGCTGTTCTTCGTACTGTATATCAGTGCGACGCTGCTGCTGAACATCGCGTGGCAGGGGGGATGGCGCGGCATTTCGCCGCCGAAGGTGTATGAAGATTGAGGTGCGTGGGCACCCCGTGCCCACGCGCGACGTTCAGGCAAATTTATCGAACAGCGCCGCCAAATGAGCGGCGCTTTGTTTTGCATCCTCCAGATCCGCCGCATTGCCGGTCTGGTTGACGATGCTGGCCGTGAGCAGCTGCACGAAGGAGCGGTCGAGCGCCTTGCGCGCCGCCGCCATCTGCTGGGCCACGGCATCGCAGTCGGACGGCGCATCGGCCAGCGCCACCAGCTTCTGGATGCCGCGCAGCTGGCCCTCGACCCGCGCCAGGCGGTTCAATAAATCCTTCTTCTGCTGCGCGCTGAGGGCGCGGCCCTCGACGATCTTCAGCGGCTCGGCCATGGCGACGTGCTTCACGCGACTTCGTGGCCGCGCGCCGCGCGCAGGATCGCGAACCAGTCGGTGCGCGACAGCTTGAAGCCGGTACCGGCCACCGCCACCGCGATAGCCTCGATGCGGCCGCTGCCGGTCAGCGGAACCGGATTCGATGGCAGCTGCATGATCCAGGCGAAGATCACGCTGGCGAAGGGCTGGTGCAGGCGGTCGGCGATTTCCTTGACCACCAAACGCAGGTTCTCGGCATTCGCCTCGTTCGAGGTGAACAGGCGTCCGCCGGCCAGCGGCGACCAGATCATCGGGTTGACACCCAGGTCCTGGAGGCCGTCGAAGGTCTCGTCGAACATCGGCGCCACGTGCAGCGGCGAGAACTCGACCTGGTTGGTGGCCAGTTCGACGCGGCGGTTCAGCACCTCGAACTGGTGGCGGCTGAAGTTCGACACGCCCACGTGCAGCACCTTGCCGGCCTGCTTCAGGCGGGTGAAGGCGTCGGCGATCTCGTCGAAGTCCATCAGCGGATCCGGACGGTGGATCAGCAGCAGGTCGAGGCGGTCGGTATGCAGCTGGCGCAGCGATTCCTCGGCCGAGGCCACGATGTGGGCGGCGCTGGTGTCGTAATGCTGGATCCTGTGTTCGGGGCGTTTGTTGGACAGCAGCTTGATGCCGCATTTGCTCACCAGCTGGATCCGGTCGCGCAGCGAGGGCTGGGCGCGCAGGGCTTCGCCGAACAGGCCTTCGACGCCGTAGTTGCCGTAGATGTCGGCGTGGTCGAAGGAGGTCACGCCCATCGCGATGCACTGTTCGATCAGCGCGATGCGCTGCTCGACCGTCATGTTCCACTCGACCATGCGCCACATGCCGGCGACGATGCGGGACAGTTCGAGTCCGTTCGCGCGGGTGGCGATGCGGGGGCAGTGCAGGTCGCGGGGGAGGGCGTGGGTCATCGTGGGTATTCCTTTGATCGGTTCGAACGATTATAGCGGTAGCGTAAACGTAGGGTGGGCACCCTGTGCCCACGCGGAAGCCAGCATGTCGCTAACGTCACGCGTGGGCACGGAGTGCCCACCCTACGTCATGCCTGGGTTACTTCATCCAGAGACGCATCGAGTCCCAGGCACGTCCGAAGATCGAGGCTTCCGACACCTCTTCCAGCGACACCACCGGCAGCGCCAGCAGCGGCTTCCCGTCGACCATCATCTTGAGGGTGCCGACGCGACCGTTCAGGGCCAGCGGAGCGACCAGCGGGTCCTTGCGTTCCAGGACCGGCTTCATCTTCTGGGCCACGCCCTTCGGCACGGTCACCAGCACGTCGTTGGGGAAGCCGATCTTCACGGTCGACTTCGAGCCCTTCCATACTTCCGGGGTGGCGATCGCCTGGCCCTTGCTGTACAGCTTGACGGTGTCGAAGTTCTGGAAGCCCCAGTTCAGCAGCTTCTGGCTTTCGGCGGTGCGGTTGCCGTCCGAAGTGGCGCCGGACAGCACCGAGATCAGGCGACGCTCGCCGGCCGTACCGTTCGGGCGGTGGGCCGAGGCGATCATCGAGAAGCCCGAGGCTTCGGTGTGGCCGGTCTTCATGCCGTCGACGGTCGGGTCGAGCCACAGCAGGCGGTTGCGGTTCTGCTGCTTGATCTTGTTATAAGTGAATTCCTTGACCGAGTCGATCTTGTAGAACTCGGGGAAGTCCTTGATCACGTGCGAGGCCAGGATCGACAGGTCGCGCGCGGTCGAGTAGTTGTCCGGGCTGGGCAGGCCGTGCGGATTGGCGAACTTGGTGTTCTTCATGCCCATGCGCTGGGCCTGTTCGTTCATCAGGTGGGCGAAGGTGCCTTCGTCGCCGGCCACGGCTTCGGCCAGCGCCACCGCCGCGTCGTTACCCGACTGGACCATCAGGCCGTACAGCAGGTCGTTGATCGAGACCGGGGTGGCCGGATCGATGAACATCTTCGAGCTGCTGCCGTCGACCTTCCAGGCACGTACCGACACATTGACCTTCTGGTCCAGCGTGATCTTCTTGTCGCGCAGGGCGCCGAAGACCACGTAGGCGGTCATGACCTTGGTGAGCGAAGCCGGTTCGATGCGCATGTCGGCATCTTGCGAAGCGATGATCTGGCCGCTGGTGACATCCAGCAGGGTCCACGAACGGGCGGCGATTTGCGGGGCCGGCACTTGCTGCGCATTGGCGGCCGACATCAGGAGGGCACTGGCGGCGAGGGCCGCGATTAACTTTTTCATGGGGAGCAAACGAGGTGATCAGTGGATGGTGACGCATAGGCAATGCTCAGGAGCATTGCCTAAAACAAAGACGGACCATTATAGGCCAGTGATCGCTTCAAATGTCACGTCGCCACAATTGCGCGACAAGATTTTTAATGTGAACGAGCTTGCGGTGGAAGAAATGGTCGGCGCCCGGAATCACGGTAACGGGGATGTCGAGCGGGCGCGCCCAGTCGAACACCTGCTGCAATGTGATCGTATCGTCAAGTTCGCCGTGGATCAGGATGGTGTCCGCCGGCACCGGCGGCATCGGCCATTTGCCGGCCGCGGTCCCGACCAGCACCAGGCGCTCGGCCGGGCGGCCTTGCGCTTCCAGGCGCTGCTGCAGCTGGGCCTGGACGAAGGTGCCGAAGGAGAAGCCGGTCAGCGCCACCGGCAGGCCGGGGTACTGTTCCGTCATGTGCTCGTACATGACCTGCATGTCGTCGACTTCGCCGCGGCCGTCGTCATACGTGCCTTCGGATTCGCCGACGCCGCGGAAGTTGAAGCGGGCCGTCACGTAGCCCAGGCCGACGAAGGCGCGCGCCAGCGTCTGCGCGACCTTGTTCTCCATCGTGCCGCCGTACAGTGGATGCGGGTGGGCCACCAGGGCGATGCCGCGGGGTGCGCTGCCCGGCGCGCCTTCCGGCTCGTCCAGCAGGCACTCCATCTTGCCGGCGTGGCCGGTCAGGTAAAATTTTTGCGAATGCTTGTTCATTACTAGCCAGGGCAGATCAGATTTTCAGGCGCTCGACCACTTCACCCTTGATCAGGTGGCGGTCGATGATCTCGTCGATGTCCGAGGTATCGACATAGGTGTACCAGGTGCCCTGCGGGTAGACCACCACGACGGGGCCCTCCTCGCAGCGGTCCAGGCAGCCGGACTGGTTGATGCGCACCTTGCCCTGGCCGTTCAGGCCGAGTTCCTTGATGCGCTTCTTGGCATGCTTCTGGGCGGTTTCGGCGCCGTGCTTGCCGCAGCTGGGGCGGCAGCCTTCGCCTTCGCGCACGTTCATGCAGAAGAAGACGTGGTGTTCGTAAAAGGGTTTTTCGTCGCTCATGTCGTTCTCGAATGGGTCCGGATGGGGCTATAGCTGTCCGCTATGATACGCCCTTCTCCCGTCAGGAGCGGTTCAGGCGGTGCGAAGGCAGCAGCAGGAACCACAGGGCGATGAAGGGCCAGGCCATGCCCAGGAACTGGGCGGCGCCGTTAAAGTTCAGGAATTTACCCTGCTGCCAGGCCTGCAGGGTGGCGACGAAATAGGGATTCGCCGGGATCGTGTTCACCACGATCAGCGACAGCACCAGGGTCACCACGGCCAGGCGGCGCTGCGCCACCGGCGGCGCGAAGGCCAGGCCGGCCAGCATGATCAGGCCGATCAGGAAGCCGCCCTGGGCGCCGGGCGTGATCCAGGTGAGGGCGTTATCCGGCGAGAAGAACAGCGAGCTGGCCAGGGTCTTGACCACGATGCCGGTGAAGACCAGGGCCAGCATCAGCCACAGCCTGGGCGCGCCGCGCCGGGCCAGGCACAGCAGGGTGAGGGCGGCGCCGCTCATGCCGCAGGCCGTGATCACGATCTCCGACAGCCAGTACTGCTCGACCGTCATGCCGGCGCCGCCGCGGATCATGGTCACCAGGTCGATGTCGGCATCGAGCCAGTCGGACAGCCATTCCGACAGCAGCGGCAGGATCTGGCCATTGCCGAACAGGTAACCCTGGGGATAGACCTGGGCCAGCGGCCACAGCGCGACCAGCACCAGGCCCTGGCTGGCATACGCGGCAAACCAGCGCTGGCGCAGGCGCTGCAGGCGGCCATGGTCGAGCAGCAGCGGGGCGAAGAACAGCCCGAGCACCGCGCCGGCCAGGCAGCCGGCCGAATTCGTCAGCAGGTCGAGGTTCGACGGCACCCGGCTGGGCAGGTAGTTCTGCACCGTCTCCATGGTGCCGGACACCAGGATGCCGGCCAGGCCCGCCACCACCACCGCCCACACGCCGCGTACCAGCGGATGCAGGGACAGGACCAGCAGCACGCCGAGCGGCATGTAGCCGATGATGTTGACCATGACGTCGAAGCCGGTCCAGTAGCGCTGCGGCTGCAGGTTCAGGAAGGTGAACGGCGACAGGCCGCTGCTGCGCCAGCCGGAAAACGGAAACCAGCTCGCGTAGACGATCAGCAGCAGGTAGGCCAGCAGCGCGGCGCGTGCAACCGGCGATGCGCGCGTCCTGGCCTGGTCTGGCGTCCCGGTCATCGGCGATTCTGGTTCAGGTTCAGCGTACCCAGCCAGGCCACGATGTCGGCCGCGATGGCGTCCGTGCTGGCCGCCAGTGCGCGCGCGCCGCCGGCCGCATCCGCACTGCCGGCGGGGGTGGTGCGGGCGAAGCTGCGCTGGTCGACCAGCACGTGACCCTGGAATACCGAGGCGCGCAGCGCGACCTGGCCCTCGCTCTGCGCCGCGCCGCTGAAGTTGTGGATGAATTCGTCGACGTCGATGCGCAGGATCGGCACCCCGTTCGAGGCGTCGGTTTCGGACAGCACCTTGGCGCCCGACTGCGCGATCCGGGTCTTCATCCGCTGGGTCATCATCTGCAGCGGGTTCGCGGTCCAGCGGCTGTTGGCATAGCTGCGCGCCTGCAGGGCGTCGGCGTAGCTGAGGCGATAGAACATGCGCTCGTTCTCGAGGGCGCTCGAGCCGGTGATGTCGGTGACGACGATCGCGCCGACCGGCGCCGCGGCCTGCGCCTGGGAGGCGGCCGGCATGGCCGGACCGAAGTCGAACTGGGTGGTCGGCTCGCCCTTCTGCGAGGCGCAGCCGGCGAGCAGCAGCGCGGCGGCGGCCAGGGCGATGAGACGGTGCTTGAGTAGGGTGGCGCTGGGCAGGGTCACGGTTTCCTCATGGGTCATTTGGTCGGTGGGACGAAGCCGGGTTCGCCGGGGCCTGGCTGGGCCTTGGGCGCGCCGAACAGGATGCTCTGCGGACGGTCGCCGATATTCGTCACCGTGCGGCGGACGGCGCGCAGCGAGATGCGCGCCTCGTCGGTCATCTCGACCAGGTGCGGCAGGGTGCGCATCTCGAGGTCGGAGGTCACGCCTTCGAGCGAGGCGATGGCGCCGGCGGCGCGGTCGATCGGGCCGCCCGGCGCCTGCAGATTGGTGGCCAGGCGGTCGTAGTTGCGCACCGCGCTGTTGGCGCTGTCGGACAGCTCGTTCACCGACGTCATGGTGCGATCGAGCTTGGCGGTCAGTTCCGGCATGCGCGCCAGCGTCGGCTGCAGCTGTTTCGGGATCTCGCCGTAGGCCTGCGCCGCCTTGCTGATGTTGTCGACGGCGCCGGTGATCTTGTCGGCGTTCTCCTGGCTCAGGATGCTGTTCAGGCTATTCGTGATCTGCTCGGTCTTCTCGAGGATGGACAGGCCGCGCTTTTCCAGCTGGTCCAGCAGGCCGGGACGCAGCGGGATGCGCGCCACATGGCCCTTGTCGCTCTGCAGCAGGGGCGAGCCGGTGCGGTCGTCGTCGAGCTGGATGAAGGCGATCCCGGTCACGCCCTGGTAGCCGAGCGAGGCGAAGGTGGTGGTGGTGACCGGCGCGCCGTCGGCGATCGACAGCCTGATCAGGATCTGGCCGGTCACGCGCGGGTCGAACACGATGTCGTCGACGCGGCCGACCTCGAGGCCGCGGTAGCGCACCGCGGCCTGCGGGTTCAGGCCCGGAATGGTCTGGGTGGTGACGATCTCGTAGGGGCGCATCTCGGTGCGGTCGCGGTTCAGCCACAGGCCGACCAGAATGGCCGCCACCAGCAGCGCGACCGTGAAGAAGCCCGTCATCAGGGCATACGATCTGTTTTCCATGTCAGTCTTCCGATTCCTTTCCGGCGTAGCGCTCTTCCAGCACTTCCAGCGCCCGCTGGCCGCGCGGGCCGAGGAAAAATTGTTTGATGAAGGGATGCTTCACGCGCAGCACATCGCATGCGGGGCCGACCGCCAGCACGTGCTTCTCGGCCAGCACCGCGATGCGCGAGGACAGCGCGAACAGGGTATCGAGGTCGTGGGTAACCATCACCACGGTCAGGTGCAGCTCGTTGTGCAGGGTCTGGATCAGCTCGACAAAGGTGTCCGAGAGGTCGGGATCCAGTCCGGCGGTGGGCTCGTCCAGGAACAGCAGCTGGGGTTCGAGCGCCAGGGCGCGCGCCAGCGCGGCGCGCTTGATCATCCCGCCCGACAGGTCGGACGGCATCTTGTTGGCGTCGCCCGGGCCCAGGCCCACCATGTTCATCTTCAGCAGCACGGCATCGCGGATCACGTCCTCGGGCAGGGCGCGCAGCTCGCGCAGCGGCAGGGCGATGTTGTCGAACACCGTCAGCGCCGAATACAGGGCGCCCTGCTGGAACAGCATGCCCCAGTGGTTGCGCATGCGCTGCAGCTGTTCCGGGCTGGCGCTGCTGACGTCCTCGCCGAACACCGTCACCGTGCCGCTCGACGGGTGTTCCAGGCCCAGCATCTGGCGCAGCAGCACGGTCTTGCCGGTGCCCGAGCCGCCGACGATGGACAGGATCTCGCCCGCGTAAATATCGAGGTTCAGGTCCTGGTGCACCACGGTGCGGCCGAAGCGGGTCCAGAGATTGCGGATCTGGACCACCGGCGGTCCGACTTTTTCGTCGGGCTTGAGGTTGAGGGTCTGGGTCTGCTTGTTCGTCTTGTCCATCAGCTGAACCCCACGCCGGAAAAGACGATCGCGAACACGGCGTTGGCCATGATGACCACGGTGATCGCGGTGACCACCGAGGTTGTCGTGAGGCGGCCCAGGCTCTCGGTGTTCGGCTTGATGCGCAGGCCGAAGTGGCAGGCGGTCATGGCGATCAGCATGCCGAATACGATACCCTTGCCGAGGCCGATCATGTAGTTCACGATCGGCACCGCCGACGGCAGCTTCTGGATGAAGTAGCGCAGCGACAGGCTCAGTTCGACCTTGGCCGCCAGCATGCCGCCCAGCAGGGCCATGGAGTCGGTCCAGACCACCAGCAGCGGCATCGCGATCGCCAGTGCGATCACCTTCGGCATGATCAGGCGGTAGCCGTGCGAGATACCCATCACCAGCATGGCGTCGAGTTCCTCGGTCACCCGCATCACGCCCAGCTGGGCCGTGATCGAGGAACCGGAGCGGCCGGCCACCAGGATCGCCGCCAGCAGCGGACCCAGTTCGCGGATGATCGCCATGCCGAGGATGTTGACCAGGTAGATGTCGCCGCCGAACATGCGCAGCTGCTGCGCCGACAGGTAGGACAGCACGATCCCGATCAGGAAGCCCACCAGGGCCGTGATGCCCAGGGCCTGAAAGCCGGAATGGTAGATGTTGGCCGAGATTTCCTTCCATGGCCCCGAGCGCGGATTGCGGATGAAGCGGCCGACGTCCTGCACTACCTGGCCGATCAGGATCACCACCGCCTTCATGTGTTCGAAGAAGGACAGCACGCCCGAACCCAGCCTGATCACCCAGTTGAAGGGGCTGGTGCGCACCCGCGGCAGCTCGATGCCGCTGGCCTGCTCGAGGCGCACGAACAGCTCTTCCTGCTTCGGATCCAGGGTCAGGTGGCTGGGACGCTTCTTGCCCCAGGCGCTCCAGAACATCTGGGCGCCGATGTGGTCGAGGCTCGTCACTTCCGACAGGTCCCAGGCCAGCGAGGGCTTGTCGGCCAGTCCGGCCAGGGTCTTGTTGATGCTCTTGAGGGCACCGCGCCTGGCCAGCGCATGGACCTGCCACACGCCGCGCGCCACCACGGACTGTTCCGTCCCAGCGGGCCTCTGCTCCGGGCTGGGATGTTCTATAGTTAATGTTGGCGCATTTTCAATCTGCATTACGGCAGTGTAAAAGAGAATCGCAGGAGGTGCCACACGCGCGGCGGTAGCGTGCCCGTGCCGGCTTCCTCAGGCGGCCAGGTGGCGGACCTGGCGTTCGGGCGCGGCGGCGGCGGATTTTTGCTTGTGCGCGGACTGGCCGGCCGGCTTGTCGACATTGCCGGCGTAATCGCTGGCCAGCAGGGTCTTCGCCGCATCTTCGCCCATCCCCTTCAGTTGCAGCCATTCCTGCACCAGCTTCGCCAGGCGGTCGAGGGCGATGCGGTGGGTGGCGTCGGTCCGGGTGTACATCCAGTCGGAGAAGGCCATGAAGTTGGCGAACGGCGCCTCGCCCAGCAGCGTCTTGACGGTATGCGCGAAGCGGCCGGAGTTGGCCACCAGGTCCCAGTAGCGGGCAAAGCGCACCAGGCGCTGCATCGTCGCGAAGTCGATGCGGTCGGTGGCCAGCACGGTATAGGGCGGATAGGGATCGAACACCATCGCATAAGGCTCGGTGTGGCGGATGATCGGCGTGCCGCGCAGGCGCTTCAGGATGCCGAACTGGATCTCGTGCGGGCCGAGCGACACCAGGTGGTCGAAGCCGCGCGCGAAGCTGTCGACGTCCTCGCCCGGCAGGCCGGCGATTAGGTCGACGTGCAGGTGGGCGTGCGAGTGTTCGTGCAGCCAGCGGATGTTGTCCGCGGCCTTGGCATTGTCCTGGCGCCGGCTCACCAACGCCTGCACCTCGGGATTGAAGCTCTGGATGCCGATCTCGAACTGCAGGGCGCCCGGCGGGAATTGCGCGATGGTCGTCTTCAGCGCTTCCGGCAGGTGGTCGGGGACCAGCTCGAAGTGGGCATAGACCGGATCGTTTGGCGCGGCAGCGATCTTGTCTAGGAAGAACTGCATGATGCGCTGGCTGGTCTTGACGTTCAGGTTGAAGGTACGGTCGACGAACTTGAACAGGCGGGCGCCGCGCCGGTACAGGCCTTCCATCTCGGCCAGGAAGCCGTCGATGCCGAAGGGCCAGGCGGTCTTGTCCAGCGACGAGAGGCAAAACTCGCACTTGAAAGGACAGCCGCGCGAGGCTTCCACGTAGATGGTGCGGTGGGCGATGTCCTCGTCGCTATATAGAGAGTAGGGCAGGGCGATGTCGGCCATCGGCGGCTGGACGCCGGCGTGGACTTTCATGATCGGCTTCGGGCCGTGCAGGATCTCGCCGCACAGCCTGGGGAAGGTGAGGTCGCCCCAGCCGGTGACGGTGTAGTCGGCCAGGCGGACGATCTCCTGCTTGTCGGTCTCGTAGGAGACTTCGGGGCCGCCCAGCACGACCGTCACGTCGGGGGCGACGCGCTTGAGCATGGCGACGACCCTGGTCGTCTCCTCGACGTTCCATATATAGACGCCGAAGCCGACGATGCGCGGCTTCCTGGCCAGCAGGCGTTCGACCACTTCGGTGGTCTTGGCGCCGATGACGAATTCCATCAGCGCAGTCTGCTCCTGCAGCTCTCCCATATTGGCCAGCAGGTAGCGCAGGCCCAGCGAAGCGTGGGCATAGCGGGCGTTGAGGGTGGAGAGCAGGATGGTCATGGCGGTGCGGATCGGAAATCGGGACGGCAAAGCGTGCATTGTACCGGTCCGGCGCGCGTCTGCAGTGTGGCGCTGCATGTGCGGGCCTTGCGGGGCCGCCGGGGCTTTGCTATCATTCGGTCCCTCGTTGAACACGACCGCCGATTCAGGTTTTTCCGGCAGTTTCAGCGAGGTGTGTCCGAAAGGCACGAAGCAAAAAGAAGTTGACGAACACTGCGAAACACTGCATAATCTCGCTTCTCTGCTGCTGACGAACAAAACGATTCGCAGAACGCAGCAAGGCAGTACCGAATACGATCTTTAACAATCAACAGTCGATAAGTGTGGGCGTTTGATGAAGTGCCAGYAYCCTTYGGGGTGCTGAATGCTTAAATTATCAAATGTTCACAAAAAGTATAACGTTGCTCAGYAATGAGTAACGGTCAGTATTTTGAGTGAGCGACATGACACGCAAGTGTCAAAACAGAGATTAAACTGAAGAGTTTGATCCTGGCTCAGATTGAACGCTGGCGG